>NZ_RZTE01000003.1:187121-302083 GCF_003997415.1 Mesorhizobium sp. M7A.F.Ca.MR.245.00.0.0
ATCGAACATGCCGGTCAGTTTTCCGTTGCTCATCACCGCGATGCGGTCGGACAGCGCCATCACCTCGTCGAGGTCGGAGGTGGCGAACAAAATCCCCAAACCGTCGCGGGACAGTTTGCGCATGGTGCGGAAGACGTCTGCCTTGGCGCCGACATCGATGCCTCGGCTGGGCTCGTCCATCAGCAGCACCTTGGGTTCGGTGAGCAGCGCCTTGCCGATCACCACTTTCTGCTGGTTGCCGCCCGACAGCGACGACACCTCCTGCGCAGGGTCGGCGACCTTGATCGCCAGCTCCCGCACCATCTGCGTCACCGCCTGCCTTTCGTCGGCGCCACGGATATGGAACAGGCGGGCAAATCGCAACAGGCTGGCCAGCGTCAAATTGCTGGCGACCGAGAGGATCGAGACCAGCCCTTCGCGCTGACGGTCTTCGGGGATCAATGCCAGGCCACGCCGGATGCGCCGCGTCGTATCGCGCTCCTTGACCTTTATACCGCCAATGAAGATCTCGCCCGTCGAATGGCCGTGACGGCCCATGATGCAGTCGAACAGCTCGCTGCGCCCGGCGCCCATCAGGCCGTAAATGCCGAGGATCTCGCCGGCACGCAGCGACAACGAGACATGGTCGACGGCAAGTCCGCCGGTGGCGCGGGGCAGGCAGATCTCCTCGGCACGAAAAATCTCTTCTCCCGGAAGATGGCCGTCGGCCTTGGCGAAGTCCTTGGCGTCGGAGCCGATCATCTGGCGAACGATCCATGCCGTGTCGACGTTCTTCATCTCTTCCTGGCCGGTGATGCGGCCGTCACGCAGCACGGTGATGTAGTCGCCGATGCGGATCAGCTCTTCGAGCCGGTGCGAGATATAAACGATCGCCACGCCGCGTGCCTTGAGGTCGGCGATCACCTTGAACAGGATCTCGACTTCCGCAGCGCTCAGCGCCGAGGTCGGCTCGTCCATGATCAGGATGCGCGCGTCGAGCGAGACCGCCTTGGCGATCTCGACCAGCTGCTGCTGACCGATGCGCAGATCCTCGACCAGCATGTCTGGCCGTATGCCGGCTTGCAGGCGTTCCAGAAATTCCGCAGCGCGGTTTTCCTGTTGCTCGCGGTCGATCTTGCCGAAGCGGTTGGTGATCTCCCGGGTGGCGAAAATATTCTCGGCGACGCTCATATTGCCGAACAGGTTCAGCTCCTGGAACACCATGCCGATGCCGCGGTTCACCGCGTCCGCGGACGAGGAGAAGGAAACCTCTTTACCTTCCAGCAGGATGCGGCCGGCGGTCGGCCGTTCGACACCGGCGATGATCTTCATCAGCGTCGACTTGCCGGCGCCGTTTTCACCGACCAGCACGTTGACCGCGCCCTTGCGCACCTCGAAATTGGCGCGCTTGACCGCAACGGTGCCGGAATAGACCTTGGAGACGTCCTCGAGCTTCAGGATGATTTCGCGCTCAGTTGTCGCGCTCATGGCTTCGGCCCGATCTCTGCCTCCGCCGCCGTCACCAGCGGCAGATCCTGGCCGCTCCCCAGCGTATAGGCGCCGAGCACCTTGGCGCTGCGGCCTTGCAGCGCATCGCGTGGCAGCTTGGAGAGCACCGTCTTGTCGGCATAAGCGTTGAACGCCTTGCCGAACTGGGCGAAGTCGATCTGGTTGGTGAAGTCGTTGAACTGGATGAAGTCCAGGCTGTCGCGCAGCGCGGTACCGCGCACCGCCGGTCCGATCTGCACTCGTGCATCGGCTTTGCCGTCGCCGTCGACATCGACGTCGACGGTTGCTGCCCGCGACTGCGTGTTGGCCGCGACGATCTTGCCTTCCAGGCGAACCGCGAAAGTCCAAGGCGAATTCGCCTGCTTGTTCGGATTGCCGTATTTGGCGCCGGCAGCCGATGGATCGGTTGTCGCCAGGGTGTGAACCTGCGCAAACGGTCCGGCTTTCTGCTGGAGATAGGGCACGACCTTTGCCGCCCATGTCTCTTCGACCATCTTGTCTGGATTGAAGGCGGGAGCGTTGTCTCCGGCTTCCGATTTCGTAGGCAGGATCTTGCAGGCGGTCAGGCTGATGCCGACCATCACGGTAAGGATCGGCCAGTTCGGCTTGGTGTTCAGCATGGCGGCCTGTCGTTCAGCATCGTGGGCGGCCCACGGAAAATGGCGGCGAGGGGCGAAAACCGATGTTCGCCCCTCGCCATTGAAATCACGCTGGCTCAGTTCGTCAGCGCGAAGGTCTCCAGCTTGGCGGCATTGTCGCCATTGATCAGAACGCAGTCCATCAACTGCTTTTCCTTGGCCGGCGACTTCTTGTTCTTGATGAAGTCGTTGGCCTGCTCGACCGCCATCTGCGCCTGCGCGAAGGCCGGCTGCAGGACGGTCGCCTTGATGCCGCCCGACGCGATGGAGTCGCGAACATCGTTCGATCCGTCGAAACCGACGACGATGACATCCTTGCGGTTCGCCGCGGCAAGTGCCGCATAGGCGCCCATTGCCATCGTATCGTTGCCGGAGATCACGCCCTTGATGTCGGGGTTGGCCTGCAGGATCGATTCCATCTTGGAATAGGCTTCCGTCTGGCTCCAGTTGGCCGACTGCTGGGCGACCATCTTCAGGTCCGGATAGTCGTCGATGACGTCATGATAACCCTTGGAGCGAATGCCGGCATTGGTGTCGGATTCCTTGCCGACCAGCTCGACGAAATTGCCCTTCTCGCCCATCAGCTTGACGAATTCCTGCGCGCCGAGCTGGGCGCCCTGGTAGTTGTTGGAGACGATCTGCGCCACGGCCACGCCGGTGGCGTTGATCTCGCGGTCGATCAGAAAGGACGGAATGCCCGCATCCTTGGCCTTCTGCACGGCGGCGACGGTGGCGTCCGCGCCGGCATTGTCGAGGATGATCGCCTTGGCACCGCGGCCGATCGCGGTATCGATCAGCTCGGACTGCTTGTTGGCGTCGTCGTCATGGACCAGCACCAGCGCCTCATAGCCGAGTTCCTTGGCCTTGGCTTCCGCGCCGACGGCTTCCGCCTTGAAGAACGGATTGTCGTGTGAGGGCGTGATAATGGCGATGAGATCCGCCGCATAGGCGGGCACTGCCGTGCCAAGCGCCAGCATGCCGGCGAAAGCCGCAAGCGTCATTCTGCGTGTGAGTTTCATGAAGTCCTCCCGTTTGAAAAATTGCCTTGATCGGCCAATGGCTTTGTCTGCATTCGAATTCGTCAGGCAGCCCGGGCCGCGGATCGCTTGGGTCGAAAACCGTTGCCGGCTTACCCAGGACGGATCGTTGCTCCCCAGCCATCCTCCACTTGCCCAGGCATCGTGCTCCCTGCGAAACCTTGTCGATCCGAGCCATGAACAGCTAAGCCAACTGGTATGATGAGTCAACCACAAATTCAGGTGACATGTACCTGATGAGCTACCAAAACCGAGGATCGGCAATGGCATGCCGGGCCTTCGAGGTGCTGCGTCAAGCACCTGTCTTCTCTCAGGTGATCCGCTGAATGCTGGCGGCGATCTCTTCCGGTTCGAACACGCGCTTCCAGTCGTCACGCATCAGCACCGGCTTGCCGAACTCGATCGCCTTGTTGCAGGCGTCCGAGAAAACGCCCTTGGTCTCGCCGAAAATGACGGCGCCGAGCACGTTCATATGGCCGAGCAGGAAGTCGAGTGCCGCCTGCTGGTCGACGCCGCGCGCCACGACCTCGTCGACGGCTTCTTTCATGACCACCAGCAACGAGGCGCACACCGTCTCCGAAAGGCCAGGCTCGAGCAGCGCCATCTGTTCGACGCTGACGCGGTGCGAACGCATCACCGGCGCCCATATGATCTTCGCGATCGCCTCGCCCTTGGCGTAGTCCTCTTCCGGGCCCTGCATCAGGGCGCTGACCATGTGCTGCTTGGCCTTCACGCCGCCGAAATAGTCCTTCTTGGCTGCCATGTCGGTCTCGTCATTGAAGATCGGCGGATGGCAGGGGTGAGTGACGAAATAGGTGAGGTCAGGCCGCTTCGGCAGATGGCCGGCGAAAGGTGCCGCCGCGTCGAGCACCACCACCATCGTGCCTGGCGCCAGCTTGCTCTCGATGCTGGCCGCGACCTTGCCGATATGCGTGTCGGGGACGGCCAGGATCACCACATCGGCGTCCTTGAGCGCCTCGTCGGCACTGACCGTATCGAAACCCAGTCCGGTCTTCAGCCGTTCGCGGCCGGCATCGCTGACCTCGACATGGCGTATCGTGTAGGGCGACCCGCGAAAATTGGTCGACAGGCGGTAGCCCATTTTCCCGCCAGCCCCGAACAGCGCAATCGTTGTCATCTGGTCACCACTCCTGTTCTTCGCCGACGGCATCGCGCGTCGTCAACTGATCAACTGGTATAATCACGCTACCAGATTTTGGCAATCCGATAATGACCCATGCGATGCGTTCGCCGCGTCATCGGCTGCCGCCGGTAAGCTCCAGCACGAGAATCATGGATGGCGCGCTCGGGATATGATCTCTGGATCACCAGAAGAAGCCCGCGCTTGCCCGCTGAGTGCGCATGAGCGCTGCTCTGCCATCCCCAGAAATAGGAGGCATGTGATAGGGGTCGGAGGTCGGGCCGGGCGCTACTTCAAAAGATCGACCAGCATGTCGAAAGCCGCATCGATATCGCCGCGAACCGCCGCCTGAACTGCCTGCTCGTCCCGGTCGCGCAGGGCCGCAAACATCTGTTGATGGTATGTGTTCGCGGTCGAGTAGGACCCATGCAGCATATTGAAATAGGGGCTGATCTGCAGCCATAGATCCTTGATGATCTTGAGCAGGGTTTCGGATCCCGCTGCTCGGTAGATTGCGAAGTGGAAGGTGTAATTCGCTCTGAGATAGGCCTTTACGTCGTCCGCGCCATTCGCGCGTTCCAGCGAGTCCAGATCGCGCGCGAAAATCGCAAGATCCGCATCACTCCGGTTCTGTGAGGCCCAGCCGGCGGCGATGGCCTCTATCTCAAAACGTACATTGCGCAAATCGGTGAGCCGCTCGCGGCTGAGCGCCGGAATGCCAATGGAGCGCCCGGATACCACGGTCAGCGCGTTGGCTGCCGTCAGGCGCCGCAGCGCTTCCCTGACCGGCATCGGGCTGACGCCAAAGGCGTCGGCGAGGCTCTGAACCGTGACCATCTCGCCCGGTACGATGCTGCCGTCGAGGATCAGTTCGGTGACCTGATTGTAGACCCGGTCCTGCAGAGTTTCCTTGGACAGTGGAATGATCTCGACACCAGGCTTCCTGAACGCCGATCCAGCCATCTCCGGTCAACCTTCCCGCCCAAGGGCGACACTATTGCTTGTGTCGGAATGCAAGGTTCGTGGTGCCACGTCAAGCGGCCGACATAGCACGTTTCGATATAAACGATTTCATCATTGATATTTGATCAAATCATGTTACGGTCGCTGGCATCGAATGGCAAGGGTTACGTTTTGTGCCCTTGGGAGGCATTCGGTCGTTCTGTTTGGGAGGAGTTTCACATGGGTATCGGATCGAAAGTCCGGCGGCTCGCGCTGCTGGCTGGGATGGCTGCATGCGCCTTCGGCCTGTCCGCCGCGCAGGCAGCCGAGAAGCACAAGATCTTTCTCAGCATGAGCTACATCGGCAATGATTGGCAGGCGGAGGCGGCCAACATGGTCAAGGCCATGGCCGCCCACAAGAGCCTGGCCGACAAGGTCGACCTGCAGGTCCAGGTCGCTGGCCCCAACGCGCAACGCCAGATTCAGCAGATCAACGCAATGGTGCAAAGCGGCGCCGAGGCCATCGTCGTATATCCGATCTCGCCGACCGCGCTCAACCAGGTCGTCAAGAATGCCTGCGACAAGGGCGTGAAGGTCTTTGCCTACGACGCCGAGATCACCGAGCCTTGCGCCTACAACGTCCACATCGACCAGCTGGAAGCCGGCAGGGTGACCGCCAAATGGCTGGTCAAGAAGCTCAACGGCAAGGGCAACATCATCGCCATCACGGGTGTCCCGGGAACATCCGTTGACGATCAGCGGACAAAAGCCGCCAAGGAAGTCTTCGCCAAATATCCTGATATCAAGATCGTCGGCGAGGCTGTCGGCATGTGGAGCCAGGCGGTCGCCCGCACCGAGCTTTCGAAAATCCTGGCCACCCGCAATTGGGACGACATCAACGGGCTGTGGATGCAGGTCGGCTGCTTCACCGCCAACTCGATGCAGCTCGAGGCCGGCAAGAAGACCAGCGAACTCCTGCCTTGTGCCGGCGAGGGCTCCAATGGCGGCCGCATCCAGATGCTGCCGGAGGGCACCGCAGTCGAAGGTGCGGCCGCGCCCTACGCGCCGGCCGGCGCACAACGCATTTCCTATGCCTCGCCGCCTTATTCGGGTGCGCTGGCGCTGAAGCTTGCCGTCGAGGCGATCGAAGGCAAGGACGTGCCGAAAACCACCATCCTGCCGCTGCCGGTCGTCACCAATGAGACGATCAAGCTGTGCGACGAAGGCACATGGGCGGAGATGAAGGCCGGCTGCAACGCCTTCAAGCCGTCGCTGGTCTCCAATCCGGGCTGGTTTGCCTCGATCTTCTCGGACCAGACACCCGAGGTCGGCCTCGCGGCTGCCCTCGTGGGACAACCGGAAGAATAAGCCTCCCAAGGCGATCTGACGATGCGCGGACATTTTCTGTCCGTGCATCGTCAGTCCATGCCAAGCCTGGCGATCGAGGACAATGACAGAACATTCCGAGCTCCCCGCCATCGAGATCGACGGCATCAGCAAGGCGTTCGGCCCGACCGTCGCGCTGGACGGCGTGTCGTTTCGGATCGCGCCCGGCAGCGTCCATGCCCTGCTCGGTGAAAACGGAGCCGGCAAGTCGACACTTGTGAAGCTGCTGTCCGGGCTGGTCCGGCCGACCCAAGGCCATGTCCGTGTCTTCGGCAAGGAGATCGCTTACGGCGCCCCGCGCGCAGCCCATGCGCTCGGCATGCAGACAGCATTCCAGGAGATGACACTGGTGCGCGACCTCTCCGTCCTCGACAACATGATGCTGCCTTACGCCCCCGTGGGCGTCTCCGGCCTGATCCGCCGCGGTGCTGCCCGCAAGGCCGTCCGTCGCCATATCGAAAATCTCGGTTTTTCCGTCGACCTCGATGCCGAGGTGGGTGAACTTGAGCTTTCGGTGCGCCAGAAGATCGAAATCGCCCGTGCCGTCTACCGCAAGCCGCGCATCCTTTTGCTTGACGAACCGACCTCGACGCTCGCCGGCCGCGACGTCGACTGGCTGGGCGCGATCATCGCCAGGCTGAAGACGGCGGGTACCACCATCGTCTTCATCACCCATCGCATGCGCGAAGTCCGCGCCTTTTGCGACACGCTGACGATCTTGAGAAACGGCCGCCACATCGTCACCGCGCCGGTTGCGGACGTCTCGGATGGCGACGTCATCGAAAAGATCATCGGCCGCAGCATCGAGCAGACCTTCCCGCCCAAGCCGGACAGCGCCCAGGCTTTCGGGCCGCCGGTTCTGGGCGTGCGCGACCTCAAGGTCGGGCGCAAGCTCGACGGCGCCGGCTTCGATCTGCGCAAGGGCGAGATCCTCGGCGTCGCCGGGTTGCAGGGCATGGGCCAGCAGGACCTGTTCCTGGCCTGCTTTGGCATGGCCGAGATCGAGCGCGGCCACATCCTCGTCGACGGCCGCAAGGTCTGGCTCGGTTCGCCGGCCGATGCCTTGCGCCCCAACATGGCCATCGGCCTGGTGCCGGAAGACCGCAAATCCGAAGGCCTGTTCCTGAAACTGTCGGGCAGCCAGAACGCCACCCTGCCGGTGATATCGCGCTTCACACGGCTAGGCCTTGTCGACGCGCAGGCTGAGACCCGCTCCGTCGAGGCGGCATTCGCCACTGTCGAGGTCGACCGTCGGGCGCTGTGGACGCGGGCCGGTGCGTTTTCCGGCGGCAACCAGCAGAAGATCGCCATCGCCAAATGGCTGGTGGCGCAGAGCCGCATCCTGCTGTTGTTCGATCCCACCCGAGGCATCGACGTCGGCACCAAGCACGAGCTTTATGTGATGATGCGAAACTATGTGGCTTCGGGCGGTTCGATCCTGCTGCACTCGACGGAGATCCCCGAACTCGTTCACCAATGCGACAGGGTCCTGGTCCTCTATGACGGGCGCATCGCCGCCGAACTCGAAGGCGACGCCATCACCGAACCGGCCATCATGCGCCCGGCGCTTGGCCATGCCGGGGAAGCCGCCGCATGAGCAGCGCAGCATCCTCATCCCCTGTTCCCGGCCGCTTCGGACTGCGCCGTGCGCTGGTGCGCAATCGCGGCGCGCTGATCGCCGCGGCCGTCCTGGCGATCCTGCTCTTCGTCGTCGACTGGATCAGCGCCGGGCCGCTGACCTATTTCGACGTGTCGTTCCTGTCGAGCGGCGGCGCCACCTCGGCGCTCGCCGCGATCGGTCAGACCATCGTCATCCTGTCGGGCGGCTTCGACCTGTCCGCCGGGGCGGTGATATCGCTGGTCAATGCCGTGCTGGCATCGAGCATGGACCCGATGGCGCCAGGCGCCAGCATCATCCTGTGGACCGCCGTCGGCATCGGCGTCGGCATGGCGGTGGGCGCCTTCAACGGCTTCTTCATCGCCGTGCTGCGCATGCAGCCCATCGTGGTGACGCTGTCCACCATGTTCATCCTGCAAGGCGTGACGCTGCTGGTGATGGACAAGCCCGGTGGCTTCGTGTCGCCCGATCTCGGTACCTTCTATCTTGGCGACGCGATCGCCGGCTGGCTGCCGATGCCGCTGGTGGTGATCGGCGTCGTCCTGCTCGCCTGGTTCTGGCTGAAGGGAACCCGCTTCGGCACAGCACTTTATGCGGTCGGCAGCGATCCGGACTCGGCCGCTTCCGTCGGCATCAATGTCGTGCTGGTGCGCTTTGCCGTCTATGTCATCGCCGGCGGCTGCTATGGCCTTGCCGGCGTGTTCATCAGCGCCCAGACCGGCAGCGGCGATCCGCTGGTCGGCAATCCGCTGCTCTTGTCGATGTTCGCGGCGGTCGTCGTCGGCGGCACGCGCCTCGGTGGCGGGCAGGGCGGCCCGGTGGGCTCTGTCTTCGGCGCCTACATCCTGATGATCGTGGTGAACATCCTGCTGGTGCTCAATGTCTCGGCCTATTATGCGACCATCGCCGAAGGCACCATTCTGGTGCTGGCAGCACTTGCCGGCTCCATCTCGCATGCATCGGTGCTTGCCGTGCAATTGCGCGCCGCGCGCGCCCGGCTTGCCGCCTGGCGCGCCGGCATATTGCCCTCGCAACTCGAGCGCGTGGACCGGCGTCTCAAGATCGCCGAGCCAGCCCATGCCCAGCGCAGTCCGGCATCGCCGCGCCCTGCCTTCCATCTGCGCAACGCGGAAACGCTGCGCTATGCGCTGCCGGCCTATGTCTGCCTGCTGCTCATCGTGCTCGTCACGCAGATCTGGCTCGGCCGCGCCATCCTCAATCCGGGGTACTGGAATTCGCTGCTGGTGCTATCGTCCTTTCTAGCCGTCCTGGCGCTCGGGCAGGGAACCGTCATTCTGACCGGGGGCCTCGACCTCTCCGTGCCGTGGACGATCGGCATCTCCGGCATCATCCTGGCAGGCATGGTCAACGGCTCCGACGCCGCCCTTGTCTACGCCTTGCCGGTCGTCCTGGTGATGGCCTGCGCCATCGGCTTCGCCAATGGTTTCGGCATCGTCTATCTCGGCATCTCGCCGATCGTCATGACGCTCGCCACCAACGGCATTCTGCAAGGCTGTGCGCTGCTCTATTCGCAGGGAACGCCGGCCGGGTTTTCCTCGCCGATGCTGCGCTGGGTCATGACGGCCAAGCTTGCCGGCCTGCTGACTCCAATCGTGCTGCTGATGGTCGTCTTTGTCGTCGCGGCGGTACTGCTGCTTGGCCGCACCCCGTTCGGAAGGCGCGTCTACGGCATCGGCAATGGGCTGCGCGCGGCGCGCTTGTCGGGCATCGGCGTCGAGCGCACGCTGATCCTGGTCTATATGCTTTCGGCCGTCTGCGCGGCTGTTGTCGGCATCATGCTGACCGGCTTTTCCGGCCAGGCGAGCCTCGGCATGGGCGACGACTATCTGTTGCCGTCGATCGCCGTGGTGGTGGTCGGCGGCGCGCTGATCACCGGCGGACGCGGCCACTATCTCGGCATGCTCGGCGGCGTGTTGTTGCTGACCGCACTGCAGATGCTGCTCGCCGGCACCACGCTTCCCTATGCCACGAGGGCAATTCTTTACGGACTGGTCGTTCTGGGCGCCGTCATGGCGCTGCGCGAACGGCGGCTGCAATGAGAAGGACAGGACCATGAGCACAAGGGCGCCGGCATCGGCGGACGAATTTCTGACCGGGCTGAAAGGCCAGCGCGTGCTGGTGACGGCGGGCGCCGGCGGCATCGGTTTTGCCATAGCCGACACGCTGTCACGCCTCGGCGCCCGTATCGTCGTCTGCGACGTTTCCGACGAGGCGCTGGCCGCCGCTCCCGGCAAGATCGACCTCGTCGCGGCGGTCAAGGCCGATGTCTCGCGCGACGAGGACGTCGACCGCCTGTTCGAGGCGGTCGAGAAAAAACTCGGCGGGCTCGATGCGTTGATCAACAATGCCGGCATTGCCGGGCCGACCGGCGGTGTCGACGAGATCGACCCTTCCGACTGGCGGCGCTGCATCGACATCTGCCTGACCGGCCAGTTCCTGTGCGCCCGTCGCGCAGTGCCGCTGATCAAGGCAGCGGGCGGCGGTTCGATCGTCTCGATGTCGTCTGCCGCCGGCCGCCATGGCTACGCCTTCCGCACACCCTATTCGGCGGCCAAGTTCGGCGTCATCGGTTTTACGCAGAGCCTCGCCAAGGAGCTCGGGCCGCACGCCATCAGGGTCAACGCCATCCTGCCCGGCATCATCGAGGGACCCCGCATCGAAGGTGTCATCTCGGCGCGCGCCAAGCAGGTCGGCATCAGCCACGAAGAGATGACGGATCGTTATCTCCAAAACATCTCGCTGCGCCGCATGACTAGCCCCTATGATGTGGCGTCGATGGTCGCCTTCCTGCTCTCCGATGCGGGGATCAACATTTCCGGCCAGTCGCTCGGCGTCGACGGCAACGTCGAAACACTTTGAGGAATAAGCCATGGCCAATGTCGTGATCGTCGGAAGCGGGTTTATCGGGCGGGCCTGGGCAATCAGCTTTGCCCGCGCCGGCCATGACGTGCGGATGTGGGACCAGTCGCCCGCCGCGACCGGCGGCGCCAGCGACTACATTGCCGGCGTGCTCGGCGATCTCGCCCGGAACGACCTGCTGCGGGGACAGGCGGTCGACACCGTGCTCGGCCGGATCACCATTGTCGCCGAGCTGGCAGAGGCGCTGGCTGGTGCGGTCCATATCCAGGAGAACACGCCTGAAAACCTCGAGGTGAAGCGGGAGGTGTTCTCGCTGATCGACAGCCTTGCCGATCCGCAAACAGTCATCGCCAGTTCCACCTCGGCGCTGTTGCCGTCGAAATTCACCGACCATCTGCAAGGGCGGCATCGCTGTCTGGTCGTGCATCCGATCAATCCGCCCTATCTCATTCCGGCGGCCGAAATCGTGCCGGCGCCATGGACGTCCGCCGAGACGGTCGAGACAACCCGCGCCTTCCTCATCGACGCCGGTCATGCGCCCCTGGTGATGAACCGCGAACTCGACGGCTTCATCATGAACCGCCTGCAAGGCGCATTGCTGGAGGAGGCTTTCCGGCTTGTCGCCGACGGCTACGCCAGTGTCGAGGATGTCGACATCGGCATCCGCGACGGGCTGGCGCTGCGCTGGTCGTTCATGGGTCCATTCGAGACCATCGATCTCAATGCGCCTGGCGGCGTGCGCGACTATGTCGAGCGTTATCAGGGCATCTATTCCAACATCTTTCCCCAGACGCAGCGACGCGTCGACTGGGCCGGCAAGGTCATCGACACGGTCGAGGCTGATCGCCGCAAGCGACTGCCACAGCAAAGCCTGGGCGACCGGCAGGTGTGGCGTGACCGCCGGCTCATGGCGCTCGCCGCCCACAAGAGAAAATCGGATCAGGAGTTTGGAGAATGACGCAAATCAGCCGCAAGCCGGGGCCTGCACAGACCAAGGGCAAGGTCATCATCACCTGCGCGGTGACAGGTGCCATCCACACGCCGACGATGTCGCCTTATCTGCCGATCACGCCGGACCAGATCGCTTCGGAGGCGATCGCGGCTGCCGAAGCCGGTGCCGCAATCCTGCATCTGCATGCGCGCGATCCGGAAACCGGCAAGCCCGACCAGACGCCGGAGGCCTTCGCTCGCTTCCTGCCGCGCGTCAAGCAAGGCACCAACGCCGCCATCAACATCACCACCGGTGGCAGCCCGTACATGAAGGTCGAGGAGCGCGTGCGCCCGGCCGCCCAGTTCAAACCGGAAGTCGCCTCACTCAACATGGGCTCGATCAATTTCGGGCTCTATCACCTCGCCGACAAATACGAGACCTTCAAGTTCGACTGGGAAAAGCCGCATCTGGAAGCGACCCGCGACCTCGTCTTTCGCAACTCGTTCAAGGACATCGAGTACATCCTGGCGACCTGCTACGACAACGGCACGCGTTTCGAGTTCGAGTGCTACGACATCGCCCATCTCTACAACCTTTCCCACTTCGCCGACCGCAGGTTGGTGAAGCCGCCTTTCTTCGTGCAGTCGGTGTTCGGACTGCTCGGTGGTATCGGCACCCATCCCGAAGACGTCGCCCACATGAAGCGCACTGCCGACCGGCTGTTCGGCGACCAGTTCCGCTGGTCGGTTCTCGGCGCTGGCGCCAGCCAGCTCCGCATCGCCGCGCAATCGGCAGCGCTTGGCGGCAACATCCGCGTCGGGCTGGAGGACAGTCTGTGGGCTGGCAAAGGCAAGCTTGCCAAATCGAACGCTGAGCAGGTCTTGCTGGCCCGCAAGATCATCGAAGGGCTCGGCATGGAGGTCGCGACGCCCGACGAGGCACGCGAGATCCTGTCATTGAAAGGCGGCGACAAGGTCGCTTTCTGAGGCGGCCCGAGCAATCGCCGCGAGACGCAAAAACGGAGGAGGACGGCATGAAGATCGAAGTCGTGGTGGACGTGAAGACCACACTGGGCGAGGGGCCGCTGTGGGACGTCGAACAGGAACGACTCTACTGGATCGACAGCTTCGACGGGCGCGTGTTTCGGGCGACCGCCGACGGACGCGAGATCCGGTCATGGGACGTGCCGATGAAGATCGGCTCGATGGCGCTGCGTAAGGATGGCAGCGGCGCCGTGGTGTCGCTGCAGCGCGGCTTCCATCTGCTCGATTTCGCCTCCGGCGATGTGACGCTGATCCACGATCCCGAGCCGGACAGGCCGATGAACCGGCTCAACGACGGCAAGGTCGACCGGTACGGCCGTTTCTTCGCCGGCTCCATGGATACGATGGAAGAGGGGCCGTCCGGCGGGCTCTACAGGCTCGATCCGGACTTCTCCGTCACCCGGATCGATTCCGGCATCATCTGTTCCAATGGTCCATGCTGGAGCCCCGACGACCGCACCTTCTATTTCGCCGACACCTGGACCGGCGAGATATGGGCCTACGACTACGACATCGCGACCGGTGCCGCCACCAACAGGCGCACCTTCGTGCGCGTCGACACCAGCCGAGGCGGTGCGGCGGACGGCTCGACCGTCGATGCCGAGGGCTATCTGTGGAATGCGCTGGTCTATGACGGAAGACTGGTGCGCTACGCGCCCGATGGCAGCATCGACCGTGTCATCGACATGCCGGTCAAGAAGATCACCAGCGTCATGTTCGGCGGACCGAAGCTCGACACCCTCTACGTCACCTCGATGGCCAAGCCGCCGCTGCCCCGTTTTCCCGGCGACGGCGTTTTGCGCGGCAGTCTGTTCGCCATCACGGGCCTTGGCATCACGGGCGTCGCGGAGCCGCGCTTCGGCGGTTGACGCCAGGCAAGCGAAGCGCCCGTAGCATACGCGGATCAGGCCTTGGCGCGCAGGAATTCCTCATCAAAAATGTGGCAGCACGTCCGCGGCGCTGCTCTTCACCCAATGGCACAATGAGCGGTCGACGGATCATTGGCCAAAGAGGTCCGGGCGGGCCACGTTGAGCCGTTGAACCGTGCGGAGCACTTCGCGCAAATGCGCCGCCATACGCGCGCCTGCCTGCTTTGCCTCGCCGGTCTCCACAGCCTCAAAGATCGCCACATGCTGAGCGAGCAGCGTTTCAAGGTGGCCGGGTTCGGGCAGGCTCAGATAGCGCACACGGTCCATCTGCAGCTTGACCACCTGGATCACCCGCCAGCTCTTGGGCAGGCCGGCCTCTTCGCAAAGGCTGCGATGGAAGCCCTCGTCAAGCTCAAGAAACAGCTCGCGGTCGCCCTCGACCACTGCCTTGGCCTGTTGGGCAAGGTTCACCCTGCCTGCCGCGATGAAGGCGCTCGAACCGTGTCCGGCCAGCTTCTGCACGACGGAGACTTCGAGCGCCTCGCGAATGAACTGCGCTTCCTCGACGTCACTCAGCCGGATCGGCGCGACGAAGCTGCCGCGTTGCGGCAGTATGTCGATCAGCCCTTCATCGGCAAGCCGGATCAGCGCCTCGCGCACGGGTGTACGGCTGACACCGAGCTGCTGGGCAAGGTCCTGTTCGCTGAGCGCTTCCGACGGCAACATCGCCAGCGTCGTGATGGCGCGGCGCAGGCGCTCGTAGATCTGCGGCGAGATCGGCATGCGATTGTTGACCGGCTCCAGCACCCGCGAGGGGTCGCGCTGACCGGCGGTTTTCAACCTGGCAGCACTGCCTGAAAATCTGGTCGCCCCCGAAAGCTTGGTCCCCATGACGAATCCGTTGCTGTGAATGGCGCTGCACTGCTCCGGTCATGACACCACGCACGTCCCAACTCAAGCGGCAAGCAGGATTGACGCTGTATTGACATACTACCATGGTAGTGTGTATGACGCCGGTAGGCCAGGGGAGAGGAGCCGGCATGAAGATCACGGACATCAAGGCGACTACCATCACCGTTCCGCTGGAAGCAGCATTGCGGCACAGCAACGGTACGCATTGGGGACGTTTTGTCCGCACCGTGGTCGAGGTCGAGACCGACGAAGGCATTGTTGGGCTCGGCGAGATGGGCGGCGGCGGCGCCGGCGCCGAACTCGCTTTCGCCGGGCTGAAATCCTACCTTGTCGGCCACGATCCCTTCGACCTCAACCGCATGCGCTACGCCATCTGCAATCCGACGGCGTCGCTCTACAACAATCGCACGCAGCTCCACGCAGCGCTGGAATTCGCCTGTCTCGACATTATTGGCAAGAAGCTCGGCGTGCCGGTCTACCAACTGCTTGGCGGGCGTGTGCGCGACCGGATCGGCTTTGCTTCCTATCTGTTCTTTCGCTATGCCGACCGCCGCAGCGGCAAGGGCGAGGTCCGGACCATCGATCAATTGCTCGAACATGCCCACGCGCTCAAGGCCGAGCATGGTTTTCACGCCCACAAGCTCAAGGCCGGCGTGTTTCACCCCGACTATGAGTTGGAATGTTTCAGGGCGCTCGCCGCCGAATTTCCTGCCGACACACTGCGCTACGATCCGAACGCAGCCCTGTCGGTCGAAGAGGCGCTGCGTTTCGGCCAGGCCATCTCCGATCTCAGGAACGACTATTTCGAGGACCCGACCTGGGGCCTTGCCGGCATGCGCCGCTTGCGCGAGAAGCTCTCCATCCCGCTGGCCACCAACACCATCGTCATCGATTTCGAACAGCTCGCCACCAATGTGCGCGATCCTGCGGTCGACGTAATCCTGCTCGACACCACCTTCTGGGGCGGCATCCGCGCCTGCGTGCGCGCCGCGCAGATCTGCGACACGTTCGGCCTCGGCATTGCGGTGCATTCCTCTGGCGAACTCGGCATTCAGCTCGCCACCATGCTGCATCTTGGCGCTGTGCTGCCCAACCTCGTCTTCACCGCCGACGCGCATTACCATCACCTTGCCGACGACATCATCATCGGCGGCAAGATGCCCTACGAGAATGGTGCGATCGCGGTGCCGGAGGCACCGGGCCTCGGTGTCGAGCTCGATCGTGACAAACTCGCAACCTATGCCGAGCTCTATCGCTCGCTGGGCGGCTATGCCTACGACCGCGATCCCGGCCGTCCGGGCTGGTATCCGCTGCTGCCCAACACGAATTTCGCCGACCATTTGAACGATGCCGTGCCTGATCTCGGGCTGGGCTGACTTTTTTCGTTCGAAAGGATCGTCGGGAGGACGCTATGACTTTCAACCGGAGGAGAAAAACAATGAACAGGACCACAGCCTTATTCGTTGCAGCCATGCTCGGCTGCACCAGCTTTGCAGCGCTGGACGCGCGCGCCGATGACGGCGTCGCCAAGGGCGACACTTCGGCCAAGAAGATCGCCTTCAGCAATTCCTACGCCGGCAATTCCTTCCGCCAGGTGATGATCAAGAGCTTCGAGGAAATGGGCGCCAAGGCCGTGGCCGACAAGCAGATCGCCGCAACAGCCGTCGTCAGCTCGAACAATTCGGTGACCGAACAGGCGAGCCAGATCGAGAACCTGATCCTGCAGGGCTACGATGCGATCATCGTCCTTGCCGGCTCCGACACCGCACTCAACGGCGCCATCAAGGATGCCTGCAATGCCGGTATCACGGTCGTCGCCTTCGCCAGCGGCGTCACCGAGCCTTGCGCCTATGTCGTCGACTACAACCTCGATTCCTATGCCAAGGCCGAACTGGATTTCATCTCCAGCAAGCTCGGCGACAAGCCGGCCAACATCCTCGAGATCCGCGGTATGGCCGGCGACGGTTTCGACAAGCGCTTGCATGAGGGCGTCGAGAAGGCCATGAAGGCGCACGCCAGCTACAAGGCTGTCGGCGAGGTCTATGGTCAGTGGACGGCCACCGTGGCACAAAAGGAAGTGTCGGGCATCCTGCCGTCGCTGCCTCAGGTCGATGCGGTGCTGACGCAGGGCGGCGACGGCTATGGCGCGGCGCAGGCATTCAAGGCCGCCAACCGGCCGCTGCCGATCATCATCATGGGCAACCGCCAGGACGAATTGGCGCTGTGGAAGCAGGAGCATGATGCCGGCGGCTACGAAACTTTCTCGCTGGGCGCCACGCCCAGCGTCTCGCAGGTCGCGTTCTGGGTCGCGCAGCAGATCCTGGCCGGCAAGCAGGTGCCGAAATTCGTCGAGGTGCCGCTCCTGCAGATCAATCAGCCTGACCTCGACGCCTGGCTGAAGACGGTTCCCGCAGGCGGCGTTGTCAATGCCGAATATCCGCAGGAGCTGGTGGCCAAGATCATCGACGCCAACGTAAAGAAAGAACCTCTGCCCGGCGTACCCGCGCCGAAATGAGCAGCATGGCCGAATGATGAACGATCCCACGTCGCCCAAAAAGGACGCAGCAGAGAGAGGCGATGCTGACAGCCCTCTTGTCGAGGTAGGCAATGTCCGCAAGAGCTATGATGCCGTGCATGCCTTGGGCGGCGTGGATTTTCATCTGAACCCCGGCGAGGTCGTTGGCCTAGTCGGTCACAACGGCGCCGGCAAGTCGACGCTGATGAACGTGCTGGCCGGCACCATCGAGCGCAGCAGCGGCAGCTTTCGCCTCGGCGGACGTGAGATCGGTGCCTGGAGTGCGGCCAGTGCCCAGCAGGCCGGTCTGCGCTGTATCTTCCAGGAACTGTCGCTCTGCGCCAATTTGACGTCGGCGGAAAATGCCCGGATCGTGCACAGGTCCTTGCGTGGGTTGGGCTGGCGGCGGCGCGCGCGACAGGTAATCGGTCCGGTGCTGGACGAGATCTTCCCTGGCCACGGAATCGACCTCGACAGGAAGGTCGCCGACCTGCCGATCGGCGAGCGACAGATGGTCGAGATCGCTCGCGCCTTCACGCAGACCAGCATCAAATTGCGCGCCGTCATTCTCGATGAGCCAACCTCGGCGCTCGGCCATGAGGCGACGGAGCAACTGCTCACCCACATTCGTCGTGCCGCCGGACGTGGTATCGCCTGCATCCTGATCACCCATCGACTGAACGAGATCCTCGCCGTCTGCGACCGCACCGTCGTCATGGTCGACGGCAAGGTCGTCGCCGAGCGGGCGACCGTCGGCCTGTCGCGCGCCGCGCTTGTCGAATTGATGGGCAGCATCGAGCGGCCCCGCGATCGCTCCGCAGGCAAGGCGTCGTCGGTGCAAGCTCCGGTTATCCGGCATGCCGGCCGCGACACCGCTGATCTGACCATCGAAGTCGGCAAGGGCGAGATCATCGGTTTCGCCGGGCTCGACGGCCACGGCCAGCGCGAGCGGCTGCGCGCGATGTTCTATGCCGCGCGCCGGCAGCGCGAGGCCTTGCCGGGTGCCTATGTCGCCGGCGACCGCGGCTCTGAAGGCGTGTTCTCACTGTGGTCTATCGCCGACAATCTGACCATCCGCAGCCTGAATGCGCTGACGCGAGGCGGCATGATTTCAGGCACCGCCGCCCGCAAGCTGGCCGAGACCTGGTCGGACCGGCTCAAGGTCAAGGCGCCTTCGATCGACACGCCGATCCTGTCGCTGTCCGGCGGCAACCAGCAGAAAGTGCTGTTCGCCCGCGCGCTGGCGTCGGATGCGCAGGTAATCTTCCTCGACGATCCGATGCGCGGCGTCGATGTCGGCACCAAGCAGGAGGTCTACCGGCTGATCCGCGCGGAGGCCGAGAACGGACGCGCCTTCGTCTGGTACACAACCGAACTCGAAGAGCTAACCAATTGCGAGCGCATCTATGTCTTCCGCGAGGGCCGCGCCGTGACCAGGCTGGAAGATGAGGCCATCGAGACCGGCCGTATCCTGCAAGCGTCGTTCGGAGGCGACCATGTCTGACGCGGCTGCCCGAGTTCCGGCCCGTTCTCCTTCCAATCCGCGTTCGGCCTTGCTCAATGCCATGCAGGTCGGCCTGCCGGCTATCGCGCTGCTGGTTATGCTGGCCATCATCTTCAGCATCCGCCCGGCGGCGATGAGCTATTTCGGCTTCCATCTGCTGTTCAAGCTCTCGGTGCCGCTGGTCTTTGCCGCGCTGGCGCAGATGATGGTGATCATGCTGGGCGACATCGACCTGTCGAACGGCGCCTTTGTCGGGCTGATCACCTGCGTCACGGCGCTCTATCTCGGGGACGCGCCGGCAATCGCGGCGCTGTGCTACATCGTCCTGATCGCCGCCTATGCCGGTTTCGGCCTGCTTATTCATGCCCGGCAATTGCCCTCGATCATCGTGACGCTGGGCATGTCCTTCATCTGGCTCGGCATCGCCGTCATCCTGTTGCCGGCACCGGGTGGCTCGGCACCCGCATGGCTTGCCGCCTTCATGAGCTGGCAGCCGCCTTTGATGCCGCTGTCGATCTGGCTGGCGGCACTGGCGGCGCTCGCCGGCCATCTCGTCATCTCACGCTCCTCCTATGGCGTGGTGCTGCGCGGCGCAGGCGGCAATCCGCGCGCCGTCGAGCGCGCCGGCTGGTCCGTTATCGGCATCCGGGTCGCGGTCTATGCGGTCGCCGGCCTGCTCGCCTGTCTGGCCGGGCTGACGCTGACCGGCCTCACCACATCGGGCGACGCCAATGTCGCGCCGGCCTATACGCTGCTCGGCGTCGGCGCGGTGATCCTCGGCGGCGGCGCCTTTACCGGCGGCGTCGTATCGCCGGTCGGCACGGTGATCGGCGCTCTGACGCTGTCGCTCGCGGGCTCGCTTCTGTCTTTCCTGCAGGTGCCGCCGACATGGCAGATCGGCGCCCAGGGCGTCATCCTGTTTCTCGTGCTGGCCGGGCGCGTGCTTTTGTCGGAGCGGACGCGATGACCCGGAGATTGAGCCTCGCGCCGTGGACCTACGGCTTCATCGTGGCGCTCGCAATGTGGCTGGCGACGACAGCCTATTCGGGCATCGGCAGTGCCGGCGCCACGCTGTCGGGCGCACTCGCCTTCGGTGCCTTCAGCGTGGTGGTGGGAACCGGGCAGATGTTCGTGGTCGCTTCCGGGCCGGGCAATATCGACCTGTCCGTGCCATCCGTGCTGACGCTGGCCGCCTATGTGTCGATGACGGTGATGCAAGGGTCCGACGGCATGCTGCTGCCTGGCCTGCTTGCAGCACTTGCCGTCGGCGCTGTCGCGGGTGCCGCGAACTTCCTTGCCATCGTCGCGCTCAGGCTGCCGCCGATCATCGCGACGCTCGCCTGGAGCTTCGTCTTCCAGTCGCTTGCCTTCAATCTCGGCGGCCAGGCGACGCTGAAGCCGCCGGCAGGCCTTTCCCGGTTCACCTCGATGAGCCTTGGCGGTGTGCAATTCATGCCGATCGCGGTGATGCTGCTGACGCTGGCCGCCATGATCGCTCTCAAACGCACGGTCTGGGGCCGGCAAGTGCTGGCCACCGGCCAGAGCGAACCGGCGGCGCGGCTTGCCGGCATCAACGTCGCACGGGTGCGGTTGATTGCCTATATGCTGTGCGGCACGGCGGCGGCGCTCGCCGGCTTCCTGCTTGCCGGCTTCAGTGGCGGGGCAGCACTCAACATGGGTGACGCCTATCTGATGGAATCGATCGCCGTGGTGGTGCTTGGCGGCACCAGCGTCGCTGGTGGGCAGGCCAACGCGGTCGGCATATGGGGGGCTGCGTTGTTCTTCAACCTGATGTCCACCATGCTCAACACCTTTGGCATCCAGGCAGGCGTGCGCTTCCTTTTGACCGGCGTGCTGATCATCCTGATCGTCGCTCTCGTGCCGAGGCCTCGCGTCAGATGAAACCCGCCACCGATACGCTCGCCGGGCTGTTCGAAACAAAGGCAGTTTCTTTCGTCGATCTGACGCATCCGATGAAGCCCGGCATGCCGGTGTGGCCGACGCACCCGCATTACTGCCAGGAGATGGTGGAATCCTATGACCGCGGCGATGTCGCCTGCAATCATGCGTTGGCTATGAGCGAGCACACCGGCACGCATTTCGACGCGCCGGTCCATTTCATCCGCGGCGGTGCTGCCATCTCCGGCATTCCGGTCGAGCGTTTCTTCGGCCGCATGGTGACGGTCGATGCGCGTGGCTGTCGGCCGCGGCAGGCGGTCGAGCCGGATGCTATCTTCGCTTTCGAGGCCGAACAGGGCCGCGTACGGCAGGGCGACGCCGTGTTCTTCCATTTCGGCTGGGACCGGTTCTGGGACGATCCGGCCACGTTTCTCGCCGACTGGCCCGGCCTGTCGCGGCAGGCAAGCGAATTGCTGGTCGAGCGCGGTGCGCGCATCGTCGGCTCGGACTGCCTGTCGATCGATTGTTTCGGCAGCGAGGATTTCCCGGCGCACAACACGTTGCTTTCAGCCGGCATCCTGATCGGCGAGAATTTCGCACGGCTTGGTGACTTGCCGCCTCGGTGCTTCCTGATCAGCTTGCCGCTGGCGATCGAAGGCGGTACCGGATCACCGCTGCGCGCCGTCGCGCTGGTCGAGGGCTAATTCCGGCTTACGAGAAGTCCAGCTGAACCTTGAGCGTTCGCTCCGGTTCCTTCTCGATCAAGTCGAAGGCTGCGCGTGCATCGGCCGCCGCGAACACCTGCGTGATCATGCCTTGCGGATCGAGCCGCTTGTCGGCCAGCCATTCGACGACGCGCGGCAACAGCCGGCGGTTCAGGCGCGAGCCGACGATGGTCAGTTCCTTGCGCACCACTTCCTGCTGGCTGAGGTTGGATGGGGCGTCCGAAAAGCCGAGCAGGCCGATGCGGCCCGCCGGGCTGGCCAGCCGGCAAGCCTCGTCAAGAAGTGCGGGAATGCCGGCGCCGTCAATGACCAGCGTCGGGCCAAGACCGTCATTTTCACCGCGCACCGCGGCCGGCACGGGATCGCGCACGGAGTGGATCACCCTGTCGGCACCGAAGCGGAGCGCTCGCTCCAGGCGGGCTTCGTCGATATCGGCAACGATGCAGCGTGCGCCCTTGAGCTTGGCGACCTGCAGGACAGTGACGCCGACCGTGCCGGCGCCATAGATCAGCACCGTGTCCTCGGGTCCGCAACCGGTACGATCAAGCACATTGGCGGCGATGGAAAACGGCTCGGCCAGTGCCGCCAGCCCAAACGGCATATCCCTTGGAACCGGTATGGCATTTGCCGCCGGCACCGCGACGAAGGCGCGAAAACCGCCGTCGCGGTGAACGCCCATCACTTCGAGGTTGGCGCAGACGTTGGAGCGGCCGACCCGGCAGGGATAGCAGTGGCCGCACGACACCACGGGATCGACCACCACACGGTCTCCCGTCGCAATGCCGGTCACATTGCGTCCGAGCGCTGTTACGGTGCCGGCGAATTCATGGCCGATGATACGTGGATAGACGGCGAACGGATTGGAGCCATGCAGGATGTGAATGTCGGAGCCGCAGATGCCGGCACGGCTGACATGAACGACGACTTCGCCTGCCCCGGGCTGGGGTATCGTGCCCTGCCGGACTTCCAGCGACTGCGGCGCGCGAACGAGAACTTCAAGCATGGCCTCACCACTTGTATACTAGTCGACAAGTGGCTCAATCTCGCTGCTTCGTCAAGCGCTCATGGCGGCTGTTAGACAGCCTCTTACCCGACACGTTGCGACACGAAATCGGAACTGGCGTTCACTGAAACGCAAATGCCCTGGCGTCCGCAGTTTGGACGCTCAATGCGCTGTCTTGCCGGTCTCCTCTCGAAGGGGGGGCAGTCAAAATTTGTTGACTTCCATCAAGGAGGAAATGACTACCGCTTGCCTATCCGTCGGACCATAAGACAGGCTGTGCGATCGGGGCCTCGGCCGGCTTGCCGCACGGAAGGCGACCTTGCCTTTGAACGCGGACGCGCCATCTGGAATGGGGCAGCCGCCTGCATGACGGAATGGCAACAGCATTGGAACAGCCTCAATTTGCCACCGAGCGCGACCCGAGGCTGAGACTGATTATTCCAATCATCGTCGCCATCGCCTTTCTGATGGAGCAGCTCGATTCCACCATCATCACCACCGCGATCCCCGCCATCGCGCGCAGCCTCGACACGACGCCGGTCAGGCTGAACCTGGCGATCACCACCTACATCCTGACGCTGGCCGTATTCATTCCCGTCAGCGGCTGGTTCGCCGACAGGTTCGGCGCACGAAAAGTGTTTGCGCTGGCGCTTTTCACCTTCACACTCGGCTCGGCGCTGTGCGGCATGGCCAACAGTTTCGGCATGCTTTTGGCGATGCGCGCCCTGCAGGGGCTGGGCGGCGCCATGATGACGCCGGTCGGGCGGCTGATCCTGCTGCGCAGCTTTCCGCGCAGTGGGCTGATCACCGCCATGACCTACATGACCTTGCCCGCCATCATGGGGCCTGTGATCGGGCCGCTGCTCGGCGGCCTGTTGACCACCTATGCATCGTGGCGCTGGATATTCTATGTCAACGTGCCTTTCGGTTGTCTCGGCATTCTGGCGGCGCTGCGCTTCGTTGACGATTTCCGCGAGGAAGCGATGCAACGCTTCGACTTCGCCGGGTTCCTGATGGTGGGATGCGGAGTCGCGCTGCTGCAGTTCGGACTGGAAAGCATCGGTAGGCCGATCATCTCCGTTTCGGCGACAGCGTTGGTGTTGGCCGCGGCGATCCTGCTGCTGCTCGCCTTCGGGCGCTATGCGCGCCGCGTCGTTGCACCGGCAGTCGATCTGACACTGTTTCGATTTCGCTCGTTCTGGGTCGGTACGCTCGCAGGCGGCCTGTGCCGCGTTGGCCTCAACGGCGTGCCTTTCCTGTTGCCGCTGATGCTGCAGGTCGGCTTTGGCATGAGCCCGGTCACCTCGGGCTCGCTGACATTCGTCGGCAGCTTCGGCGCCTTGCTCATTCGGCCGCTGCTGTCGCCGCTGTTGCGGCGCTTCGGCTTCAATGTCGTGCTCATCGGCAGCGCGGTGGTCGGCTCCGCCGCTGTCGGGGGCTTCGCCTTGATCGAAGCCGATACGCCGCACTGGATGATCGGCCTTTACGTCTTTGTCTTCGGGGTCATCCGGTCGGCGCAGTTCATGACCTCCAACACGCTGTCCTATGCCGACCTGCCGGACGACAAGCTCAGCCGCGCCACCAGTCTCGGCGGCGTCCTGCAGCAACTCAGCGTTTCCCTGGGCGTCTCGATCGCCGCCATGGTGCTGGGCCTTGTCGCAGGAGAAACCCACATCGTGACAGCGGAACGCTTCCACCAGGTGTTCCTGCTGACCGCGGTCATCCCGCTGCTGTCCGTCCCCGGCTTCCTGTACCTGCGTGCCGAGGACGGCGTGCAGGTCAGCGGCCATGTTCGACCACGAAATTCTCGTTGACGCCGCGCCTTCGGCTGTCCTGGAGACATCGAGCCCGCCTGTCTGCCTGGCTGCCACCAATCGGCCCGGACCAGCTCGTGGCGCTCGATGTCTTCCATGCTGGAATTTCAGGCGAAGTCCGCTCCCGCGCTTTTCTTCGAGAGCCGCGAAAGAAGGTGAGCAGTCAGCACGACGGCCAGACCGGAGACGAGCGTCGAGAGGGTGAAAAGTGCGCCATAGCCGATGCGGTCGGCGATCGCACCGGCCATCATCGAGCCGATCAGGTAGATGATGATCTGGGCGCAGGACAGAATGGTGAAGTCCGTTCCAGGCTGATCTTTCGATGACACCGCCATGAACAGGCTGTAGAGCGCCACAATCTCCATATAGCGGATCAAGGTCTGAAACCCCGCCGCTCCCAAAAGAGTCCATATGCCCGTGATTTCGCCGGCCGCATGCAGGGCAAACAACAGGAAGCAGATCGTGCGCAAGGCACCGAGCAGCAGCAGCGTTCGGCCGGCGCCGGAACGTCGAACAAGCATGGCCGCTATGAAGGATCCGGCAATGTCGGCCGTCGCCGCAGAAATACCGCTCAGATATCCGATCGCCGACAGCGGCAATCCGACGTCGACGAGATAGGATCCCTCCATGGATTTCACCAGCCCTTCGCTCGCCCGGTAGGTCAGTGCGATCATCAGGACGGTCACGGCTTCCGGGCGCTTGAGAAAGCTGGAGATCGAAGGTTTCGCCCGCGGTTCGGCATTTTTTGTAGCGGTGTCCTCCGGCATGAAGGCGATCGCAATCAATGGCAGGGCTGAGACCGCCGCGATCGTCAGCACCATCGCCTGCCAGCCGACCCAGCCATAGAGAAGCAGGGAAACGGTGCCGCCGACGATGACGCTGAGTGCGACCGCTCCGCCCTGGATTGCGTTTCCAACGGCGCGATCCTCTTGCCTCAGGGCGAGCGTGGCATAGCCGTCGGTTGCAATGTCCTGCGTCGAGGTCAGCACCGCGATCGCGAAACCTATTGCGAATATGGCTTTCAGATTGGTCGGTTCCACAAGGGCGAGTGCCGCTATGGCGATCACAGTCCCGATCTGCGTGGGAAGAATCCATCCGCGGCGGTGCCCGATCGCCATCGGCCTGATCCGATCGACGAGCGGTGCCCAGAGGAATTTCACCGTCAGCGGGATCATCAGGACGGCAAGCATGCCGATGGCCGTTCTCGACACGCCAAGCTCGCGCATGATCGGCGGCACCGCGGCGACCAGGAGATAACCCGGAATACCCTGGGCGAGGTAGAGACCCGCCAGCACGGCGAACAGCCGCAAACGCTGCCAATCCCGCCGCTCTGCCGGCCGGCTGATGGTCTCGGATGCGAGCCCGCTCATGGCCGAACTGCCTTGTCGAGATGTTTGGCGGCGAACTGCCGCGCTTCCTCTCTGTCGCTGGTGACGTGGACCGGAATAGCCCAGAGCCGCTCGAACGATTGCCGCGATCGTGGGTTGGGATTGTCACGCACCAGTGCCAAGGCCCGGCATGCGCTGGAGATGCGCTGCCGCGTCGCCTTGGCCCATGCGGCCTGACGGACTTCCCCCTCTCGGGAGAGATGAGTGCTGCCGGCAATATCCACCACGATGGCATAGGGTCCATCGAGGTTGCCGATCCGTTCGAGCGCCTCGAGGTAGTCGGCCTCGTCGGTTGCCGCGTGCGGAGGGTAGAGGCACAGGTCGACGATGCCGTCCTTGTGCATCTCGAAACGAACCATCTCAGAAGGTGACCTTGTAGCCGAGCGATACCGTGCGGCCGAAACCATTGACGACATTGTTGCGCGTGGCGCTAGCTGTCGGATTCATGTAGTTGGTGTCGAAGACGTTCTCGACGCCGACACTGAGATCGCCCTTGCCGACCTTGTGGCTCGCAAGGATATTTACCAGTGCCGCGCCCTTGATCTCGGGTACGGTCGTTATCTTGTCCCGGCTGGTGAAGAACTGGACCTCGCTGCGAAGATTGAGGCCGTTGTCGAAGACATAGGTCCCGTAGACCGTGCCGTGCACCGGGGTCGCTATCCTGTTGTTCGGCAGCCACGCATCGATATTGCCATCGCCGTCATTGTCGTAGCGCCCCTCGGTATAGCCAAGGAGGCCACCGACGGTGAGGTTGCCGGTCAGGTTCCACCATGCGGTGACTTCGACGCCCCAGATTTCCTCCTTCTGCTGCGACACGCGGTTGGAGGCGATGTCGTAGTTCACGCCTTGGTCGGAGGTGGACAAAAAGGCCGACAGCGAGCCGCCATAGTCGACATCGCCGCCGCGAATGCCGATCTCGTAATTGTTGACGACCTGAGGGCTGGGAGCGATGTCAGCGTAGCTGACCGTATAGTCGGGTGCGCCTGCGCCGGGACATGCCAGCGCCCCGTAGGCGTCGCACAGTTCGGCACTGCTGTTGGCGCCGGCTCGCCGCGTGAAGCTGCCGATGTCGGTCAGCGAGAACCCCTGCGAGAAGCCACCGTAAAGCTGGACATCGGGCGTGAGATCGAATGTGCCGCCGACATTGAAAGTCAGATTGTCGTAGTCAAAGGACCCGCCGATGACGTTGATCGCCGGATATGGCCGGTTGATGTAAAAGATGGCTGGGCGGTTGAAATCCTCGATGTCGAGGAAGTAGCGTTCGTAGCGCAATCCACCTTGCAGGCGCAGCCGGTCGGTCACAGGGACCTGCAACTGGGCAAAGCCGGCGACCGAGTTCTGCTTCATCGGACTGATGACGTCCCAGCCGTTCTCGAGTTTCTGGAAGGTCTTGTCGTGGATGAAGTCCAGGCCCCAGGTTAGCGTCGACCCCTCCAGCAGCATGTCGAGAGGGGTCTCGACCGTAGCGGTGACGCCGGCGCGCTTGCTGAAGAGCGTGGTCTGGGCAAAGCTGGCCTGCGGGTTGAGCGGGTTGCCCGAATAGTAGACCTGATTGTTCACGAAGCGATCGAATCGGGTGAAGGGAAAGCGCTTCTCCATATCGTTGTAGAACGACTTCACTTCGAGCGATCCCAAGGCGAAGGCGGTGTCGGTATAGCGCGCGGTGAAATATTTTGAATTCTCTTCCACGGATTCGCCCGTATACGGCGCCGTGTAGTCGGGCGCCGCTGGAGTGGCCTGGAAATTGGAAAACCAATCCGGATTCTGTTCCATGCGGACCAGTTCGCCGGAGACCTCGAAACGACGGGCCCCGTCCTCATATCCCAGTCTTGCATAGAGGTTGCCGAAGTCGGTGCGATCGCCCCCGCCTTGGCCGAGCATGGCGTCGGACGGCAGTTCGCGACCGTCTCCGTCATAGGTCCGGCGCGTCCGCTGGCCGCTGGCCGAGAACATGTAGTCGAATTTGCCGATCTTCTGCGTCGCCGAAACCGAAACTTCCGGCGCCAGGGACTTGCCGGGATTTGCAGTGAACGCCTTCACCTTGGTCTCGACGGTGACGGTTGGTCTTTCGGTCGCGTCCCGCCTGGTGATGAAATTGATGGTGCCGCCGGTCGCGCCGGAGCCGTAAAGGCTGCTTGCCCCGTTGACCACCTCAATGCGCTCGACTTTGCCGAGATCGATAAGCGAAAGCGTTCGTGAAACGTCACGCAACGGGGTGTTGCGGGGAATGCCGTCGACGAGAATCAGCACGCCGCGACCGCGAAAGCTTTCCGAGGCACCTGAAATCGTCTGGTTTGCGATCGAAAAACCGGGAACCAGCTTGGAAATCAGGGTCGCCGGGTCGCTCGTCAGCTTGAGCTGTTGTGCCAGCTCATCACCCTCGATGACCTGGACGGACCCGGGGATGCTGGAGATCGGCTGCTCCGTTCTGCTCGCCGTCACCAACACTGTTTCCAGCTGTATCGCGGGTGCCGAATCTCCAGTGTCCTGCGCCTGCACGGGCATGGTCGTGAAAGCAAGTGGCAGCAGTGCGAGGCAAGTTCCCGCGATCAGTTCATTCCGCATAGTCGCACCCCAAATTGGCCCCTCGGGTGCCGCAAAGGCATTGAGGGCCACAAATCGCTGGCTCCCTTTTCCCGGATCGATTAAATATGTCTCAATTACTCATGTTATCGATCAGGGCGATGGCGCGCTTGGAGTGAAGCGAAGCCGGCACTGCTGAAAACGAACTCCGACGATCCGAATTGAAAATGTTGCAGTTATATCACAGGTCGACCAACCCCAGCGGGATCAGCCCGGTGAGCTTCGACATGTCGGGTCACGACGACGCGGAAGCCGAGCGGTTGTGCGCCGGCCATTTTTTAACGGTCATCGGGGAGGTCGCGATCGAAACAGGGCTGGGTGTCCTCTCCGCTGTGCGTGGCGTGACATGTGGCCTCGCCGATCTGAACGTTATGACGTGTTTCTTCCCGCCCTCGCCGTTACGGGTGCGGGGGATTGGAATGCCGGGTTCGGACAAGGTGCTCATGTTGCGAAGCATGGAAGGTCCGCTGGTCGTTGAGCAGGATGGACGGAAGATAGAAGCCGCGCTTGGAGATTTCCTCTTTGTATCCGGTGAGATGGCCTACGACTGGTATCTGCCCGAAGGGGGCAGGCTGGACTGCGGCAGCCTGCCCGGCGCCGCTTTCCGCGTTTCCGGCGAGACGCTTTCCAGGCTGATGCTGCGACCGATCCCGAGAACGTTTCCTCCGCTCCAGCTTCTGATCACCTACGGCGCTTATCTGTTGATGCGTGGCCCGCATTCAGCCAACGAGGCGGAGATGGCCAATGCCCATTTCAACGAAATACTTCCGCTCGTCGTCGCCTATCTGGAAACCCCATCAACGGTGGAACGTGACCGGCTGCACCCTGTAAAACGCTATATCGATGATCACCTGGGGGATGGCGATCTGAGCATTTCCGCTGTGGCCGCTGTCCTCGATGTTACACCACGATATGTCCAGAAGTTGTTTCAGCGCGAAGGGACGACATTTTCGAGATATCTTCTCGAACGGCGCCTGGCCGAGGCGCGCAAGCTGCTGTTGCGGGGAACGGGAACGCTTTCGATAGGCGCCACTGCCTATGAAGTCGGTTTCGGGGATATCTCCTACTTCAACCGCACCTTCCGAAAGCGTTATGGCGTGGCGCCTTCCAGCGTTCGGGATGAAGCGCGGCAGACCCTTGGTTGAGTGGCCAATAGCCCGGGCAGAGACCGTCGGAATAGTGCGGCGAACCCTTGGGCGTTGCCGATACTGCGTATACGAGGATACCTACATCCGTTAGGCTGAGCGCCGCGTCAAACGGGAGCATCGATTGCGAGGATTTGCGGACAGCGTGATGCAGGGGCCGCGAACCGTGGCCGAACAGGTCGCCAATGTCCTGCGCGAAGCGATTGCCGGTGGAACCATCAAGGCGGGCACTCCGCTGCGCCAGGACGAATTGGCCGAGCAGTTTGGCTTCAGCCGCATGCCAATCCGTGACGCCCTTCGCCAATTGGAAGCCGAAGGTATTGTTACCATCCATCCGACAAAAGGCGCGCAGGTCGCCCGGATGGACGGCGCCGAGATCGGTGAAATCTATGCGCTGCGCGAACTGCTTGAATGCGAGGCGTTGCGGCTTTCGCTTCCCAACCTCGCCGGCGCGAAGCTCGACGAGGCGGAACAGGTGCTCGACCAGATCGACGCGGAGCGCAATGTCGGCCGATGGGGTGCGCTGAACCGTGCCTTTCATCTGGCTCTCTACGACGCCTGCGGTAGCCGTCGATTGCTCGGCCTGATCGAGGCGCACCACAATGCCGCAGATCGCTACGTCCGCATCCTCCTGTCGAACCTGGATTATCGCAGCCGCTCGCAGACGGAGCACCGCGACCTGCTGGCCGCCTGCAGGGCGCGCAAGGAGGACAGGGCCATAAGCATTCTGAGGCAGCATCTTCGCGAGGGAAGCGAGACGCTGGTCAGCGCGATCAGGGAAGATGGCCTGTCGCGAAAATCCTGACGGCGTGGCTTGAGCTCCGGTTGCCTCTGCGCGCGATCACTGCCACATATTGCAACATCGATACTCGATCCAGGATCATCATGTCCCCCGACAGCAGCCTGCCGGCGCGCGCCCTTGCTCACCTTTCGGCGCATTATGCTGAGGCCCGCGCGCGAGCTTGGGTTGGACAACTACACAACCTACTTCTCGACGCCAACGCTGTTCCGCTCGATCCAGAACTCCTTCCTGATCGCGCTGATCAGCACCATCATCACGGTCGGCATAGCCTTCGGCTTCGCCTACGCTTTGAACCGAAGCAAGATGCGCTTCAAGGGCCTATTCAGGCTCATCGCCATGGCTCCCATCCTGGTGCCGTCGCTACTGCCCGGCATCGCCCTCATCTATCTGTTCGGCAACCAGGGCCTGTTGAAAAGCCTGCTTGGCGGCATATCGATCTATGGTCCGTTGGGGATTGTCGTCGGCTCGATATTCTTCACCTTTCCCCATGCTCTGATCATTATCTCGACGGCACTGGCGATCTCCGACCAGCGCCAATATGAAGCCGCCGCTTCGCTGCGCGCCAGCAAGTGGCGGACGTTCTGGGTCGTTACCATTCCGGGCGCGCGCTACGGTTTGATCTCCGCGGCGTTTGTCGTGTTTACGCTCGTCATAACCGATTTCGGCTTGCCGAAGGTCATCGGCGGCCAGTTCAACGTGCTCGCCGTCGATATCTACAAGCAAGTGATTGGTCAGCAGAATTTCGAGATGGGGGCGGTGGTCTCGGTCATCTTGCTGATCCCGGCCATCGCCGCCTTCGTCGTCGACCGCCTGGTCCAGCGCAGGCAGGTTTCGCTCCTGTCGGCCCGCTCGGTGCCTTACGAGGCAAAACCCAATCGCCGCTTCGACTTGGTCTGTCTGGCTTATTGCAGCCTGGTCGCGTTGTTCATCGCCGGCATCATCGGCATTTGCCAGTACGCAGCGCTGGTCAAGTTCTGGCCCTACGACCTCAGTCTCAGCCTGAAGAATTTCGCGTTCGGTCGCATGGATGGCGGAGGCTGGGCTTCTTACTACAACTCGATCACGCTCTCGTTGCTCACCGCTGTGTTTGGAACCGTCATCGTCTTCGTCGGCGCTTACATCGTCGAAAAGACCGAAGGCTTCAGGACCGGACGGGCAGCCTTCCACTTCCTCGCCATGCTGCGATGGCGGTGCCGGGGCTTGTGCTTGGCCTGGCCTATATTTTCTTCTTCAACAATCCGGCCAATCCGCTGCACGCGATCTACGGCACAATGGCGATCCTGGTCGTCTGCACCGTGACGCACTTTTACACGGTCGGTCATTTGACGGCCCTGACGGCGCTGAAGCAGATCGATCGTGAGTTCGAGCCGGTCGCGGCCTCGCTGAAGCAGCCTTTCTATCGCCTGTTCACGCGGGTGACAGTGCCGATCTGTCTGCCGGCAATCCTTGACATCTCGATCTATCTTTTCGTCAACGCCATGACGACGGTTTCCGCGGTGGTCTTCATCTATACAACACACACGGCGCTCGCCTCGGTTGCAGTGCTCAACATGGACGACGCTGGCGACACCGCGCCTGCTGCTGCCATGGGCATGATGATCTTCTACACCAATGCATTCGCGCGGATCATTCACGTGGCTGTTTCGAAAGGTATCCTTAAAAGAACTCAGGGTTGGCGGGTACGATAATGAAATGCTCTAGGACTTTCCCAAGTCTCAGCCCTGCGCCGGCCTGCGTTCGACGATGTAGATGTGGTCGGCCGCCAGCACCACTTCCCCGCGCTGGTTGAACACCTCGCAGCGTTCGATCACCCGTCCCGACCCCGGCCTCTTCGGGTCGTCTTCCCTGGCCGCAATTGTGGTGCGCGTCCGGATCGTGTCGCCGATGAACACCGGCTTGATGAAGCGCAACCGGTCGTAGCCGTAGGAAAAGGCGACAGGATTGATGACGGTTGCCGTCAGCCCGATGCCGACCGAGAACACCAGAGTGCCGTGTGCGATGCGCTGGCCGAATGGCGTCGTCTTCATGAACTCGGCGTCCATGTGGTGCGGGAAGAAATCGCCGGTGTGGCCGGCATGGACGATGAAGTCGGTCTCGGTGATGGTGCGGCCGCTGGTCAGGCGCGACGCGCCAATCTCATAGTCTTCGAAATACTGTATCTGTTCCATCAGGGTCTTTCCGCGATCGGCGTCGCCGGTGCCGCACTCGACTGATACGCCGCCTCGACCAGCGCCATCGTGCTCCAGGCATCCTCGACCGGACTGATCAGCATAGCATCTTCTCCGGTGGCAAAACGCTGGACATTGGCCATGCGGCCGACGAAGGCGTCTGGAAACCACTCGCCGGCCAAGGGCACCTCGACCCAGTCCGTTCCACCCTTGGGGTAAATCTCCAGCACATCCGGTTCACCTGTGGGATAATCGAGGTTGAGACCCAGCTTGAGATAGGCGGCACCTTCTGTGCCGCAGATGCGGAACTCGCAGGCCTGGTGCCGGCGGCCGAACTTATGGTCGTGGTTGATCGACAGCGCGCAGCGCACGGTGTCGCCATAGTCGAGAATGGCGCTGGTGCGCGTCTGCGCCACGGCATGGTTGGGATGGCCGAGCGTCTTGGCGTGCACACCCTTGGGGTCGCCGAGCAATTGCCTGATCAGGTCGAGATAGTGGATCGAATGCATGGCGATCTCGACGCGCGGCGCCTTGAGCAGGAATTCCCAAAGCTGCCATGGTGTCGCCAGCGCCAGCCAGGCGTCGAAGTCGACGATCTCGCCGAGCCAGCCCTTGCCGATAGCACCCTTGAGCGCCAGCATCATCGGCGCGAAGCGCAATTGGAAGTTCACCGCTGCGTGCAGCTTCCGGGCACGGCAGATCTCGAGGATCGCGGTCGCCTCGGCAAGATTGCTGCCCATCGGCTTCTGGATCAGCGCCACTGCGCCATCAGGCAAGGACTTCAGCACATCGGCATGACGCGACGGCGGGGTGGCAAGATCGAAGATCGCGCCCTCGACGGCAGCAGCTTCTTCGACCGAGCCAAAGGCCGTCACGCCCCATTGGCTGGCCAGCTTTTCAGCCCTGGCGTGGTCGGGATCATAAAGCCCGGCTACTGGAAAGCCGGCCTTCCTGTAGGCCGGGAAATGCGCGTCGCCGACGATCGATCCGGCGCCGAAAGTGACGATCGGCCGGGGTTTTGAGGGTTTTGGCCAGGATTGAACGAGCAAGGCAGGGTCAAAACCGCCTTCAGTCATGATGGAAGACCTCGTCCATCTCTGCCCACCATTCACCTTCCTTGCGCGTCGCCAGCGGCTCCTGGCATGGCATGCAGACCGCCCACCATTCCTGCGTCTTCGGGTCGGCCGCCATCTTGGCCATGTCGGCTTGGTAGTCGCTGCCGTGGTATTCAAAGGTGCTGAACAGCAGGTTCTCCGGCCGCTTTAGGTAGATCGAGTAGTTCTTGATGTTGCAGGCGGAGATCATGGCCAGCACGTCGGGCCAGACGGCGGCATGGAGGCGGACATACTCCTCGACCTTTTCCGGCTTCAGCCCCAGAACCATCCCCATCCGCTGCATGCCCGTCTCCTATTTCGTGATCGCCGTGGTGAATTCGGCGATGCTCATGGCCTTGACCGCGTCCCAGTCCCAGTCGATGCCGATGCCCGGTTCGTCGGGCGCCAGCGCCTGGCCATCCTCGATGCGGAGGCGCTTGCCGGTCAACTGGTCGAGTTGCGGAATGTACTCGACATATCGGCCGTTCTGAACAGCGCAGGTCAGGCTGACATGCAGTTCCATCAGGAAATGCGGGCAGACCGGAATGTCGAAGGCCTCCGCCGCGTGCGCGATCTTGAGCCAGGGCGTGATGCCGCCGATGCGGCCGACATCGACCTGCACGATCGAGCAGGCGCCTTTCTGCATGTATTCGCGAAAATGGCGAATGGAGTAGAGCGACTCGCCGATCGCGATCGGCGTCGGCGTCGAGTTCGACAACCGCACATGCCCGTCAATATCGTCGGCCGGCAGCGGCTCCTCGATCCAGGCGAGGTCGAGCTCGCGCAATCTTGCGGCGCGCCGGATCGCCTCGTCGATCGAAAATCCCTGATTGGCATCGGTCATGATCTCGTAGCCGTCGCCGACCGCCTTGCGTACCGCCGACAGGCGGGCAAGATCTTCCGAGCCGTGCGGCCTGCCGACCTTCACTTTCGAGCCACGAAAGCCCTTCGCCTTGGCGGCTAGCGCATCGTCAACCAGCGCCTGCGTCTCGATGTGCAGCCAACCGCCTTCGGTCGTGTAGAGCGGGCAGCGATCCTTGGCACCGCCGGCCAGTTTCCACAGCGGCAGGTTCTGTTTCTTGGCCCGCAGATCCCATAGTGCCGTGTCGATCGCCGCGATCGCTATAGCGGTGATCGCGCCAATCGTGGTGGCATGCGTGGCGAATTCGAGATCGTGCCAGATCGCCTCGATCATGTCGGGGTCGCGGCCGATCAGGCGCGGCACCAGATGGTCTGACAAAAGCCGCATCACCGACGAGCCGCCGGTGCCGATCGTGTAGCTGTAGCCGGTGCCGACCGCGCCGTCGGAATCGGTGATGGTCACGATCGGCGTTTCCTGGCTGACGAAGCTCTGGATGGCGTCGGTGCGTTTGACCTTGGGCACAAGGTCCACCATCCGAAGGTCGACTTTCTCGATTCTGGTCATGCCGATCAGCTCCGCAATGTCTTTCCGGTCTCAGTGGCAAACAGATGCGCCTGCGACATGTCGAGGCTCATGGCGACGCGCTCGCCCGGCCGGAGTGGCCTCGGGTTCAGCATGCGCGACACCCAGTCCGTACCGTTGAATTCGACGAACACCAGCGTCTCGTTGCCGAGCGGTTCGGTAACGGTGATCGGCAGCTCGACCTGGTGGACGTCTGCCGCGCCACCGGAACTGATGCCATGGCCGGTTGGATAGATGTCGTCCGGCCGTAGCCCGAACACAACCTTGTCGCCGGTCGTGACATTGGCCTTGAACTGAGCGGGCAGCGGCAGCTTTTCGCCGTTGGCGAAAACCATCTGGCCGTCATCGATCGTGGTCTCGTGCAAATTCATCGGCGGCGAGCCGATGAAGCCGGCAACGAAGCGGGTTGCCGGCCGCCGAAAGACCTCGTCGGGCGTGCCGACCTGTTCGATATGGCCGTCGCGCATGATAACGATGCGATCGGCCAGCGTCATTGCTTCGACCTGGTCGTGGGTGACGTAGATCACCGTCGACTGCACCTTGGCATGCAGCTTCTTGATCTCGGTGCGCATCTGCGTGCGCAATTTGGCGTCGAGATTGGAAAGCGGCTCGTCGAACAGGAAGACGTCTGGATCGCGCACGATGGCGCGGCCCATGGCGACGCGCTGGCGCTGGCCGCCGGACAGTTGTGAGGGGCGGCGATCCAGCAGCGTGTCGAGGCCGAGGATGGCCGAGGCCTCGGCGACGCGGCGCTCCATGTCTTCCTTGGCGGCACCTGCGATCTTCAGAGAGAAGCCGAGATTTTCGCGCACCGTCATGTGCGGATAGAGCGCGTAGGACTGGAACACCATCGAAATGTTGCGCGAGCGTGGCGGCAAATCGTTGACGATGCGCCCGCCGATCTTGATCGAGCCGGCGCTGATCTCTTCCAGTCCGGCGATCATGCGCAGCGTCGTCGACTTGCCGCAGCCGGACGGGCCGACCAGCGCGATGAACTCGCGGTCGGCGATGTCGAGATCGATGCCGTGCACGATCCCGACAGTGCCGTAGCGCTTGGTCAGCTTGGTGAGGGTAACGGTTGCCATGGTATCAGCCTTTCACCGCGCCGGAGGTCAGGCCGCCGACAAGGTGTTTCTGGACGACGTAGGTGAGGGTGAGCGCCGGGATGATCATCACCACGGCCAGCGCGCACATGCCGCGCCAGTCGATGGTGAACTCGGCCGTGTAATCGAGCAGGCCGACCGGCAGCGTCTTGGCGCTCACCGAACGGGTCAGCTGCGAGGCCAGAGCGAACTCATTCCAGCAGGTCAGGAAGGCGAAGATCGCGGCCGACGCGATGCCCGGCCCGGCAAGCGGGAACTCGACCTGCCAGAACGCCTGCCAGCGCGTGCAGCCATCGATCTGCGCGGCCTCCGCGAGGTCCTTGGGCACCTGACGGAAGAAGCCGTCGATCAGCCAGATCGTGAACGGCACGTTGAGCGCGACGTAGGCAAGGATCAGTCCGAAATGCGTGTCGATGATGCCGAGCCGCACATAGAGGAAGAACAGCGGCAGCGAGAGTGCAATGCCCGGCACGGTGCGCGTCAGCATCAGCCCGAGGAAGACGCTCGATTTGCCGCGGAAGCGGTAGCGCGCGAACGCATAGCCGCCGGCCATGCCGATGGCCACCGCAATGACCGTCGAGGTCACCGAGATGATCAACGAGTTGCGGAAATATTCGATCACTGGAATGCCGCCTTTGCCGATACCGCTGAACATGGCGACATAGGCGTCGAACGAAATCTCCTGCGGGATCCAGACCGGCGGCTTGGCCATGATCTCGACCGCCGGCCGCAGCGACGAGAGGACGATCCACAGGCCCGGCAGGCAGATCGTCAGCATCGCCAGGAACAGGCCAATGCGATAGACGATGCCCAGCAGCCGGCGCTTCAGGCGGGCGGAAGAATTCTCGTCCATCTTCACCACTCCGCACCAATCTGCGTGCGCGCCGCGGCGAGCTTGTTGAAGAAGTAGACGGTGAAGGCGATCGACAGCAGGATCGAGAAATAGGCCATGGCGTTGGCCATGCCCATGCGCCCGTCGCTGTAGGCGGTGCGGGCCACCAGGGTCCATAGCAGTTCGGTGCGGCCCGCCGGTCCGCCATCGGTCATGATCTTGACGATGTCGTAGGCGCGCGCCACGTCGAGCGAACGGATAGTCATGGCTATGTAGGCGAAAGGCATGACGAACGGCCACGTCACATAGCGGAATGTCTGCCACGGCGTGCAGCCGTCGACACGCGCCGCCTCGATCGGCTCCTTGGGCATGGCGAGCAGGCCGGCGAGGATCAGGATGGCGAAGATCGCCGTCGACGACCAGATCTCGGCGATCGAAATGGCGATGAAGGCGAGATGGCCCTCGATCAGCCACGGTATGGCGTCTTGCGTGATGCCGAGCGACTGCAGCGCATTGTTCACCAGGCCGATATTGTCGTTGAACATGAACTTGAACTGGAAGCCGACGAGGATCGGCGAGAACATCATCGGGAACATCATCAGCGTGCGCAGGATGCGCTGGCCGCGTGTCGCTTTCTCGACCAGCATGGCAAGCCCAAGGCCGAGCAGCATTTCGAGATTGAGCGCGATGGTCAGTAGCAGCACCGTGCGGCCGAACGCCCACCAGAAATCGGTGTTGGACAGGATCGAAAGATAGTTCCGGATGCCGATGAAGACGTAGAACGTTTCGGGCCGCGTCAGGCGGAACGGCGTGAAGCTGGAGTAAAGGGACAACAGCAACGGCACAACGACAACTGCCGCCAGCACGATCATGGCCGGAAGCAGCAGCAGGAATGGCGCGGATGGCTTGAAGCCCTTCATCAGAATCCTTGAGGTGTTTGCATTTGGACGGCGGTGCGTGGGCCGGGGGCGATGGGTTAGCGCAAACCGCTGGCCGCGAAACGCGATCGCCTCCCCCATTACCAATGGGGGAGCAGCCCTGGGAGCCCGTTTCTAGAGCTTGCCGGCGTCCTGGAGGATTTGCGTCGCCTTGGCGGCCGCATCGTCCAGTGCCTGCTTGGAGGTCTTGTCGCCGAGGATCGCCGCCTGCAACTCGGGATAGACGGCGTTCGAGATCTCGATCCATTCAGGCGTCTGCGGCACGGCAAAGGCGTGCTTGGCCTCTTCCTGGAAGGCGGTAAGAACCTCCTTCTTGTAGGGATCGTTTTCGGCCTGCTTCAGGTCCCAGTCCCAGACCGCGGTGCGGGTCGGCAGCGGGCCGGCGGCGGCCTCGAGCTTCTGGCTGTCTTCGTTGGTCAGCCACCACACCAGGGAAGCCGCGGCCTCCTTGTTCGGGCAATTCTGGGTCACCGAGAAGCCATGGAAGCCGGACCAGCCGGTGCGCTTGCCGGACGAGCCCTTCGGCGCGACCTTGACGCCGACATTGCCGGCGACCTTGGATGACTTTGGATCGTTGAAGAAGCCGGCCCAGCCCGGCCAGTCCAGATTGATGGCGACGGTGCCGGAAGCGAAGCCCTGGCCGAGATCGTCCCAGAGATAGTTGGTCGTGCCGGCCGGTACGGCCTTGGCCTTGTAGAGGTTTACGAACCAGTCGAGCGCCCGGATGCCGGCGTCGGAATTGAAGACCGGCTTGCCGTCCTTGTCGAGATACTCGCCGCCTTCAGCGACAACCATCTCGTAGAAGCGGCCGTTGATCGCCTCTTCCTTGCCGGCGAACTGCGTGCCGTAGAAATTGGGCGGGTTGGCGAAGAACTCAGCTTGGTCGGTGACTTCCTTCCAGGTATCCGGCGGCACCAGATCATAGCCGTATTTCGCCTTGAACTTGGTCTTGTTGTCGGCGTTCTCGTACAGGCTCTTCTGGTAGTAGAGCGCCGAAACGTCGAACTGCGCGCGCGGCAGCATCTCCAGCTTGCCGTCGATGGTTGCCGACTTGATGGTCGACGGCACGAAAGCGTCGATCTCTTCCTTGGGCAGCAATTTGCTGAGGTCGGTGTAAAGGCCCGTATATTGCGGCGCAAAGGACGAATGGTTCCAGCCGACGCACCAGTTGGTGCTACCCGAGGCGATGTCGGACTTGAGCTCCTTATCGATGTCGAAGCCGTTCTTCTTGGTCAGGATGTTGACCTTGGCGCCGGTCGCCTTCTCCCATTCGGGAATGCGCTCGTAGAGCTTTTCATATTGCTGGCCGCCGATCAGCTTCACGTCGACGGTCACGCCTTCGAACTTGCCGGGCAGGTCGCCGGCAAGGGCAGCGCCCGCACCTGACGCGAGCAACAATGCACCGGCGCACACGCCGGACAGCAGTCTGTTCATTGGTATCCTCCCTTGGTGCCGCCTCCGCGGCGACCGCAACTCGTCTGATGACAAGAAGTGCTACATTCATATACAAACAAAACATTCATAGACACGTCAAGGCGAAATTTGTTTCCGCCGCGCACGTTCCTGCGTATATGAAGGGTGAAATTCACTGGAGGATGAGCCCATGGACGACAGCGAAGACGAGCGCTATCGCGCGCCGGCGCTCGACAAGGGGCTCGATATCCTTGAACTGCTGGCGGGCGTCGACGGCGGCCTGACCCAGGCCGAAATCGCCAAGAAACTCGACCGCAGTCCCAACGAATTCTATCGCATGCTCGACCGGCTGGTGCGGCGCGGCTACGTCACGCGCCTCGACGGCGACCGCTATTCGCTGACGCTCAAGCTGTTCGGTCTGGCACAGTTGCACGCGCCGGTACGGCGGCTGGTCTCCTATGCGACGCCGCTGATGCGTGAACTTGCCGAGACATCGCAGCAGGCCAACCAACTCGTTGTTTTTGATCGCGGTTCTGCCGTCGTCATCGGCCAGCAAGAAGCACCGAATTATTGGGGCATCTCGATCCGGGTCGGCTCCCATATCAGTCTGTTCGACACCGGCTCGGGACATGTGCTGCTCGCTTTCCGCTCACCGGAAGAGCGCCAGATGATGATTTCCGAACACGTCCGCAGCACCGACAAGACGGCGCAATCGACCGAGTTCTTCACCCGTCTCGACCAGATCCGCGACCGTGGCTACGAGATGATGGCCTCGATGCAGACAGCCGGGGTCTTCAACCTGTCGGCCCCGGTGCGAAGCTCCGACGGCAAGGCGATCGCCGCGCTGTCGATTCCCTACATCACGGTGGTCAACGCGCCTTCCGCGCCCGACATCACCAGGACGATCGAACTGTTGCTGGCAACGTGTGAAAAGCTGTCGCACCTCGCTGGATCAGCAGTCGGCTCATCGGCGTGAATTCTTATTTGAATGAAGAATTCCCCTGTGAGATGATTTGAAAGCAAGAGGGAGGAGCCTCACCATGATCATCGATACCCATCTTCACCTCATCGATCGCTCGGCCCTGGGCTATCCCTGGCTCGCCGGCGTGCCGGCGCTCAACCGCGATTTCTCTTATGAAGACTACGCGATGGAGGCGCAGCGTGTCGGCGTCGGGCGTGTGCTGCATATGGAGGTCGATGTCGATGCGGCCGACATCGAAGCCGAGACCGCTCGTGTGGAAGGACTGTCACGGCAGTCCGGCAGCATGCTGGCCGGGGTTATCGCGTCCTGCCGTCCTGAGGAAGGGGATTTCGCGGCCTATCTCGAACGGCAGCGGGCAAACCCGTTCGTAAAGGGCTTTCGCCGCGTCCTCCATGTCGTGCCCGACGAGCTCTCGGAAGGTGCGGTGTTTCGCGACAGCATAAAGCGGCTTGGCGGCACCGGTCTGACCTTCGATCTCGTCGTGCTGCCGCACCAGATCCCCAAGGCGATCGCGCTGGCCGATCTGGCACCCGATGTCCAGTTCGTCCTCGATCATTGCGGCGTCCCCGACATCAAAGGCAAGAGCGAACATCCATGGCGCGAGCATATGAGCGACATCGCCCGGCGCCCGAATGTCATGGCCAAGATTTCCGGTGTCGTCGCCTATGCCGATGCCGGCAGCTGGACGGTTGAGACGTTGCGGCCGTACGTCGAGCACACCATCAATTCATTCGGCTGGGACCGCGTCGTCTGGGGCAGCGACTGGCCGGTCTGCACGCTAGGCGGCGGCCTGTCGACCTGGGTGGCGGCGACCCATGCATTGCTCTCGGGCTGCAGCATTGCCGAGCGCGACAGGCTGTTGTCCGGCAATGCCCGCAAGCTGTGGCGGCTCGATTGACTGGTCCTTTCAGATGGTGGTCGAGACGTGCCGTTCGCGGCCATAGAGCGAAACCAGCAGCACGATGACGAAGCCGAGCGCGGCCTGCACCGCTGCGGGCTGGAAGCCGAGGCCTGTCAGCAGCGTGTTGATCTCGGTCAGCACCAGCACGCCGGCGATCGTGCCGAGATAGCTTCCCCGGCCGCCGACAAGTGCTGCGCCTCCTACGACGACCGCCGCGATGGTCTGGAACAGATAGGGCTGGCCGACATCGCCATAGGCCGAACCGGTGAAGCCGAGCAGAAGCACCCCTGCCACGGCGGCGAAGAAAGCGCTTGCCGCATAGGTGATGACCCACATGCGAACCGGGTCAATCAGCGCCAGCGGCGCCGCGCCCGGATTGCTGCCCAGCGCGTAAAGCCGGCGGCCATAGGGCGTTCGCTCCAGCACCAGCACGACGAGTGCGGCCAGCACGACCAGGCTCGGCACCAGCCACGGCACCGGCAGCGGTCCGGCCGATCCGCCGATCGACACGAAGCTGGAAACCGCTTGCGGTGCGGAGCCCGACGGGAAACCCGCGGTCCACAACAGCACAAGGCCTTGTACGACCATGCCGATGCCGAGCGTGACGATGAGCGGCTGGATGTCGAGGCTGCGCGAGATCAGTCCGTTCAGCCCGCCGATGACGAGCGCCAGCGCGCCGACGAGGCCGCAGACCAGGACAAAATTCCAGCCGTCGCCATAGAGCTGTGCCGCCACGACATTGGCAAAGCCGATGACGAAGGGGATCGACAGATCGATGCCGCCCATGATGACGACCAGCGTCTGCCCGATCGAGGCGACGGCAAGCAGCGAAGCGAGCACCAGCATGGCGCGTATCGCAAACGGCGCCGAATAGCCGGGAATGAGGACCGTGCCGGCAAGGTGCAGAAGGGCGGCGACGCAGAAGGCGCCGACGACGCGGGCGTTGGTTGTGGCGAAGAGGTTTTGGCGCAAAACCATGTCAGCGTCTCTCCATGGCAAGACGTTCCTGCAGCGCTGTCAGCATCACGGCCAGCACCAGGATCGCGCCGTAGGCGATCTGCAGCACGAAGGTCGAGACGTTGAACGTCGTCAGCACGCTTTGCAGCAGGAAGATGTCGATGGCGCCAATGGCTGCACCGGCGACGCCGCCACGCCCGCCGGCCAGGCTGACGCCGCCGAGCGCTACGGCGGCGATGGCGATCAGCGTGTAGGTCGGCCCGATGTTAGGGTCGGCGGAGCCGATCAGCGCGGTCAGCATCAGCCCGGCGCATCCGCCCAGGATGCCGGTCATGACATAGGCGATGAAGCGCACGCGCGTGACATCGACGCCGGCGGTGTAGGCCGCGCGGTCGTCGCTGCCGACCGCCATCAACTGGTCGTAGTAGGGGGTGCGCCGCACCAGCCACCAAGCGATGAACATCAGTGCCAGCGGAAGCATCGAGAGCGGGCCGGACAAGGCCTTGAGCCAAGCCGGCGCCGGGCCGATCGGCGCCGGCAGGATCGTCAGCGTGACGCCGGTCAGGATCAGATAGGTGCCGAGCGTGGCGACGATCGGCTGGATGCGCACGATTGTCGCGAGAAAGCCGTTCGCAGCACCCACCAGCGCGCCGACGAGCAACGCCGCCGGAACGAGCACCAGGGGCGATGAGATGCCGGCGCCGAGGAACAGCACCTGGATCGCCAAAGCGTTGACGAAGCCCATCAATGGCCCGACCGAGATGTCGATTCCGCCACGCCCGGCGAGGATGACAGGCGTGGACGCAATGGCCGCACCGATCAAGGGCGCCGCCAATCCGACCAGCGCGCCCCAGGAACCCGGCTGGAACCGCCCGGGGCTGAGGATAAGATTGATCGCAAGCAGCACGACCAGCAGCACCACCGCGAAGCCGAAATTTCGCCCAAGGGACAGGAGGCGCGCAACAGGGTTCATGCCGCACGTCCGAACATGGCTGATATCACGCTGTCGGTGGTGAGCGCGTCGCCAGAGATTTCGGCCGCGACTTCATTCTCACGGAACACCAGCACGCGCTGGCACAGGAGAAGAATCTCCTCGATTTCACTGGATAGGATGACGAGCGCCATGCCGTCGGCCGCCAGCCCGCGAAACACGTCGTAGAGCACATGCCGCGTCGCCACGTCGACGCCACGCGTCGGATCGTTGAGGAGCAGGATCGCGGGCTCCAGCGCCAGCGCCCGCGCCAGCAGCACCTTCTGCTGGTTGCCGCCCGACAAAGTGGTGATCGGCGCATCGGGCCGGGGTGCGGCGATCGACAGTTTTTCGCGGTAGATGTCGTACCGCGCCTTGCGCGCCGCGGGGCTGATCAGCCCGAGCCGAGTGTCGCGCGACAGAGTCGAAACGGCGAAATTGTCGAGCACCGACTGCGTCGGGAAAATGCCGTTGGCGCGTCGGTCGCGCGGCAAATAGGCGATGCCGCTGGCGACAGCCTTGCGAAACCCGGTAATCTTTCGGGAGGCATCTGATGAACCGAGTTCGATCGAGCCGCCATGGGACTGTTCCAGGCCGGCAAGCATCTTGAGAAACAGCTCCTGGCCATGACCATCGAGACCGGCAAGCCCGACGATCTCACCCGGAGCGATGGCCTGCGTGATCGGGCTGGCGCCGGGCGCGATGACGAGTTCGCGAACGGCAAGACCACCAAAATCGAGAGCAGTGCGATCAGCCATGCGCCAATTCCGCAGCGGTACGTGGCGCCATCGCCTTGAGAAGTTCCGCCGGCGTGGAAGCGCCGCGCTCTTCGGTGCGCACGACGCTGCCGCCCCGCAGGATCGAGATGCGGTCCGAAAGCGACATCACCTCATCCATGCGGTGGGTGATGAACAGGATCAGGCAGCCTTCGCCGGCAAGCGCACGCATCAACGAAAAAACCGATTCGCGGTCGGCGAAGTCGAGCGCGGCGGTGACCTCGTCGAGGATCAGGATCTTTGGGTTGCGCACGATCGCGCGGGCGAGAACGACCAATTGCTGCGCGGCAAGCGGCAGCAGGCCGGCTGGCTTGTCGAGGGGGACGTCGGTGACCGCGAAGCGCTTCAGCGCGGCTTCCGCCCGGTCACGGCGCTCATGGCGGGGAACGGCACGCCGGACCAGTCCGTCGAGGCCGAGCAGGATGTTGTCGGTTACGCTGCGGTCCGGCGCGATCAGCACCTCCTGGAATACCGTGGCGAAGCCTTGCGCCTGGAAGGCCGATGGATTGGCGCCAGAGAATGGCTTGCCGTGCAGCAGGATCACGCCGCTGTCCGGCTGGACGATGCCGGACAGCAGCTTGACCATGGTGCTCTTGCCCGAACCGTTCTCGCCCAGAATGGTGTGGATGGTCCCCGCCCGGAACGCGATCGATGCGTCCGCGAGCGCGATCGTCTCGCCATAGCGTTTGGATATGGTTTTGATTTCAAGCATGTCACAATTCGATGCTGGCAGGCCGGCTCCGCGAAAGGAGCCGGCCTGCTGAGAGGCTAGTTCGCGCAGCGTTATTTTGCGCAGGCGTCGGGGACCTTCGAATAATCCCAGCCCTTGGTCGGCGCCGGGTTCGAGAAATAGGCGTCGAGCCATTCCTCCGGCATCGGATCTTTCGGCGGGATCGGGAAGATCGACACGGCATCGGTCGTCATGCAGTCCTTGTACCAGGCACCGAGATCGGCGGTGTGGACAGGCGGGATCGGGATCAGCAGCGTGTTCAGCTTCGGCTTCTGTCCGTCGAGCATGCGCTCGCCGACGCGGAACAGCGTTTGCGCGGTCCAGTGCGGCAGCACCGCATGGCCTTCGAAGCGGTACTTGTCGGGGTTGGCCTTCCAGTAGCCCAGCGCATCGCCGGTGATCGAGCCGGTGATCAATGGCGCCGGCCGGCCGGCTTCCGCGAAGGCTTCGGCAACGACACGGCTCTCGCTGCCTGTCGTCCACACCGCATCGATCGGCGCCGGGTTGGTGGCGATCGCCTGCAGCACCACTGTCTTGGTGACGTTGGCCGTCCAGTTGCCGTTGACGTTGCGCGAGATCTTCAGCTTCGGATTTTCGGCCAGCGCCTTGTCCGCGCCCTGGCGCTCCTGCACGACGATCGGGTGTCCCGCGATGCCTTCGACCAGAAGGATGCTGGCGCCGTCCGGCTGCGCCTTGCCGATCGCCGCCATCATGTCATAGCCCCAGCGCGCATAGTTGGAATCGACATTGATCGCGTTCGGGCTGGTCACCGAGCCGGCCGCCGTGATGAACGGAATGCCGGCCTTGGCGGCAGCGTCGATGGCGTCGTCAAGCGCCGTCGCCGAACCCGGGATCGAGGTGATGATCGAGCACTTCTTGTCGATGAAGGCGCGGATCTGGTTGATCTGCTGGCTGGCATCGTTGTTGGAATCAGACACTTCGAAGCTGGACACCATTCCGTCGGCGATTAGCCCGTCGACAAGGCGCTTCAGTTCCTTGGTCACCGTGACCCGCCACGGATTGCCCTGATATGATTCCGAGTGGCACCATTTCCACGGCATGGGCGGCGCGGTGAAATTGTCCCAGGCCGAGGGCAGCACCTTCTGGGGCGCGCCGTCATACTGCGCCTTGAGTTCGGTCGGCAGCCCGCCGATGACGCCTTGCACATCCTGGGCAAAGGCGGTCGTTGCAAGCGAGGCAAGCGCCGTTGCGGCCAGCAGGCCGCGGATCATTCCTGTCATTCTTGTTCTCCTCCGTTCGGTTGGTTCAGGCTCCTCCACCGGCAGCGCCGGACACCTGCGCCGGGAAACTCTCCCGAAACAGGCGATTGAGATCGGCAACGACCTGTCGGGCTTGATGCCGGGAGGTCATGCCGGAAAGGATGCGTTCGGAAGCCGCCTGCTGGAACGCCATGTAGCCGTCATGGCGCGGCCGCACCCATGCGCCCTCCAGCGTCGCGCGCGTATCCCGATAGAAGTCGCCGGTCGCTTCATTGACGGCTTGATCTTCCCAGGCCGCTGCATGGCCGGGCTGGCCCCCGGCGGCGGCATAGGGGCCGCGCTGAACATCGCCGCTCGCGACCCAATAGGCGAAGTCGATCGCGGCATCCCTGGCTTTGGAAAAGGCTGAAACCGCTATGCCGGTGCCGCCAAGCGCCGAACCGACCGGGCCGCCGGAACCGATGACCGGAACATCGGCAAAGGCCAGCCGGTTCGCCCGAAAGCCATCCGTCGCATAGGACACGTAGCCATAGATCAGTGGCGCGCAGACGAACCTGGAACTGGCCTCCGCCATACGTTCGGAGACGGCAATCGGGTCCATCTCGAAACACGCGGGATCGACCAGCGCTGTGATCTCGCGCATTGCCTCGAAGACTTGGCTACCGATCTCCACATCGATCAGATCGTCGGATGAATCGGTCGTGCAGGCATGCCCGAGATTGCCGGCAAGCGTGTAGAAAACCATCAACACGTGAGGCGGCCGCAACGGCAGCAGCACGCGGTCTTGACGGGCGAGATCGAGCACCTCGCTCCAGCGCGCCGGTGGCGCACTGATCGCATCCGGCCGCCATGCCTGGACTTGGGTTGCCGCATCGATCGGGAAAGCCCATTGCCGTCCTTGCCAGTTGTAGCTCGGATAGGACTGGCCGACGCTGCCCGAGGCAAGGGCCGTGCGTTCCGCCTCGCGTCCGGCGACATCCAGCGGCTCCAGGCAGCCTTCGGCCGTGATCTGGCCGACATGCGGATGGTCGATGACGATGAGATCATAGGCGCGCGCCAGTTCCTCGACCGGAAAGGATTCGAAGTCCTGAAGTGAGCGCTTGTCCCATTCGATCACGACGCCGGTCTTCTGCTGCCATAGCGACGAGCAGGCGACCATCGGATTGTAGCCACGCGGATGGCTCCAGGTCATGCCCTTGAGGATGGGCACGCTCACAGGCCGAACTCCGCGCGGATGGCGGCACTGTGCTCGCCGATGCGGGGCGCCGCCCGATCGACCTTGGCCCTTATGCCATCGACCCGGAGCGGCGAACTGGTGGTGAGGATCGAGACATCGTCCTCGCGCGTCACAGTCTGCAGCATGTCGAGGGACTGGAACCCTTCGCTCGCCAGCATCTCCGGCCAGGTCAGCACTTTGGCGCACCAGATGTCGGCCGGCTCGAGGATATCAAGCCACTCATCGATGGTCTTGGTCGCGATCCGCTGCGCGATGATCGCCTTGATGTCGTCGCGCGCGGTGAACCAGGATGCCGGCTTGTCGCGATAGGGTGCGAGTTCGCTGAGCGACAGGAGATCGGCCAGCTTGGGGATCGGCGTCATGGCGATGGCGAGATAGCCGTCCTTGGCCGGATAGACACCGTAAGGCGCCGACAGATAGGCATGCGCACTGCGGAAACTGGAGCGCCTGGGCAGCCGGCGGCCGTCATTGAGATGCGTGGTCAGCACCTCGAACTGGAAATCGACAAGCGCTTCCAGAAGGCTGGTTTCGATGTGGCTGCCCTGACCGGTGATACCGCGCCGCACGAGTGCGGCCAGAATGCCCTGCGCACAGGCCGCACCGGCCAGCATGTCGCCGATGGCGAGGCCGAATGGCACCGGCCCCTGGTCCTCGTCGCCGTTCAACCACATCACGCCGGAACGCGCCTGCGCCAGGAGATCCTGGCCCGGGCGTTTGACCCACGGGCCGTCCTCGCCATAGCCGCTGATCGAGGCATAGACCAGGCGTGGATTGATCTTGCGGACCGCCTCATAGTCCAAGCCGAGCCGTTCGATGACGCCCGGCCGGAAATTCTGGATCAGCACGTCGGCCTTGGCCAGAAGGCCGCGCAGCGCCTCGAGGTCGGCCTCGTTCTTGAGGTCGATGGCAAGACTTTCCTTGGCCCGGTTGATGGCATGGAAGATGGTGGAATCGCCGCCGATCTCGGTGTCGCTGAGATAGAGCCGGCGCGACAGGTCGCCGCCATCCGGGCGCTCGATCTTGATGACGCGCGCGCCGAGATCGAGCAGCCTCAGCGAGCAATAAGGCCCGGACAGGAACTGGCTCATGTCGACGACGACGAGACCGGCGAGCGGCAATTCGGCTGCTGCCGGCATCGTTATTTCTCCGTCTTGCCGACGAAGTCGGCCGGGTTGCGGTACTTCACCGTCTGCAGATGCTCGCAATAGAGAACCAGCTCGCCTTCGCCCTTGAACACCTCATAGCTGGCGCGGATCAACCCCATCTCCTGGTAGCGGGGCTTCTTGTCGAGATTGGAGCGGATCGAATAGATCGTGTCGCCAATGAAAACGGGTTTTATGAAGCGGAGCTTGTCGTAGCCATAGGAAAAGGCGTTGACGCAGTTGGTGGCGACCAGTCCCAGGCCAGCCGAGAAGACGAAGGCGCCGGCGATCAGCCGCTTGCCGAAAATGCCTTCGCTCTCGGCAAACATCTGGTCCTGCACATAGGGGTGGATGTCGAGCACCAGCGTGTTGAACAAATGGCTGTCGCCTTCGGCCATGGTCCGTCGCAACGAGCGGATCTTCTGCCCGACCGGCCAATCCTCATAGAACCAGTTTTCGGCGTTCCATACCGGCAGCGCGGCATGATCCGCCGGCATGTTCTTGGGATGCGTCGAGGCGACACCGACGGTGGATGCGAAATCGTTCATGACCGAATCCGCCAGTCCTGCCGAAGGGACCGCGCAACCATTTGAACACGCATCAAGGCGCCTGAATCCAAGACGTCTCCTCCCGTCAATCTTCTTTTGTAAATAGTATTTTCACATATGGGGTTGCGTTGCAAGCGTGAACAGGCGAAATTTTGGCTGCTCCCGCGCGCCGAAGCGCAGGCGGGCAGGGAGGAAAATCATGCGCAAGGATTGTCTGGTCTTTGTCGGCAGCCTGAACCGGGAGGCGCCGTATTTTCAGGGCGCTCGGGGCGTCGGCCTCAGCGTCTACAGCTTTGACGAGACGACGCTGGAAACCCGAAAGCTGGCTGAAGCCGATGACGTCGACAATCCAACCTTCTTCTCGGTGACGCCGGACGGTTCACACGTCTACGCCAATTCGGAAGTCTTCACCTGGCGCGAGGGAACTGTCTCCGCCTACAGCTTCGATCGTGCCTCGGGCGCGCTCACCTATCTGAACAAGCAGCCATCGCTGGGCAGCATCACCGCCCACAACACCATCACCCGCGACGGAACAAAACTGCTGGTCGCCAATTACGGCATGGGCGGGGGCGGCCCGGACCGCGCCGTGGCGGTTTATGGTTTCGAAAAGGACGGCGCGCTGACGGCCCCGCTGGCCAGCGTCTCGCATTCCGGCACCGGCCCGAATGCGGCACGACAGGAACGCTCGCACGCCCACAGTATTACCGAAACCATTGCCGGCGGGACAGCCATCGTCGCCGATCTCGGCATCGACCGGCTGGTGTCCTACCGGATCGAGCACGACGGCAACCTGACCAAGCTTGCGGAATCCGCTTTGCCGGCGGGCGCCGGTCCACGCCACCTCGCACTGCATCCGAACGGACGCTTCGTCTTCGTTATGAACGAGCTGGATTCGACCATCGTGGCGATGGCGCTGGACGAAGCCTCGGGCAAGCTCACGCTCATCGACGCCAAGCCGGCGGTGCCGGCCGAGGCGCGCGACAGCAACCATTGCGCCGACATCCAGATCTCGCCGGATGGCCGTTTTGTCTACGGCTCCAACCGTGGCCATGACAGCGTTGTCATCATGGCGGTCGACCAGCAGACGGGTTCGCTGAGCCTCGTCGGCTATATCTCTTGTGGTGGCGCGACGCCGCGCAATCTGGCGCTGACGCCGTCAGGCGGCCATCTGTTTTCCGCCAACCAGAACGCCGACCGCATCTCGATCTTCGCTCGCGACGCCGAGACCGGCATACTCAGCGACACCGGGCGCGCCATCGAGATCGGCACGCCGATGTGCGTCAAGATCGTGCGCTGAACGCCGACAACTGTGAAGCCTTGGACAAAATCGCCCGGGGCTCAAGCCTGTTGTATTGCCGAGAGCTTCCAGTTCGAGCCATTCTCACGCACGAATGTCCACAGCTCGGTCGTCTCTGTCGGATGATCATCGTCGCCCGCGACGACCTTGCCGCTGGCCCGTTCGCGCGTCACGTCACGAGACTCGTAGCGCAATGCGGCCGTGGCGTAGTCGCGGTCATCCTCACGCCAGCTTTCAGCGACGTCGGCCTGCAGCAACGTGATGTCCGTTACCTCGTTCCTGAGACCTTTCTGGGCATTGTCGGCCAGCTCTTCCGACAGATAGGATACCATTTCGGGGGTAACAGCCCGGCGCAGAGCGGCATGGTCTTCGCGCCCGAATGCTTCCTGGACATCGGTCAACAGCTGCTGGAATGCGTCGAGGTCGGTCTGAGCCAGCGTGATCTCATCAGAACCGATGGCCGGAGAGCTTCCGCCCGAACCACCGCCAAAGCCGGGAATTGTGAAGGAGCCTGCAGTCTGCTGCCCTGCCGTTGCGCGGTTCTCAAATCTCGAAGCCTGGGCATTGCCGACACCGGCGAGCGCTGGCGCAGGACCACGCGCCGATTGCGAGCGGAAGAAGCGGATAGCCAGCATGATCGCGCCACCGATGAGCAGGGCCTGAAGCAGGAAACCGAACATTCCGGCCAGGCCGCCGAAGCCTTGGCCGACGAGCAGGCCGATCAGGCCGCCGAGCAGCAGGCCCCGCATCATCGTTCCCCCGAAGCCGCTCATGAAGCCGGGCCTCTGCAGGCCGGCCTGTGGCTGCCGGGCCGCGTTGTTCACACCGGTGTTGGGCGTCATCGAACGCTCGACCGGAGCGGTCGGGGCCGGTGCGGTCCTGGTCGGCGGTGCCGATTGGAACGTGCGCATGCCACGACTGCCGAAACTGCCGCCGCGGCGCGCCTCGGCATGGTCTATCGCGACCATCGAAAACGCCAGGAACAGTCCTGCAAAGAGGGCTGCAAATCGGCTTGTACGGGAAGTCATCGGAGATGAACCTTTGTCTCTGCGGTTTCGGAAATTTTCAGCCGTCGCCGGGTGCCGGCGTTATACGGTCAATCGAACAACTCTTCGAAAAATGATTTCTTCCGCTTTGGATAGCGGTGGCCGTGGGAGCGGGAATAATCGTCGTCGCGGCCCTGGCCGTGTTGCGGTTGGGAGAACGCTGCCGGCTGTGGCTGCGGCGCCGGCGCCGCTTCCCTGCCGGAACGCTCGATGATCTTGTCGAGTTCTCCCCGATCAAGCCAGACGCCGCGGCACTGCGGACAGTAGTCGATTTCGATACCCTGGCGTTCGCTCATCACGAGCGCAACGCGGCAGGAGGGGCAAGTCATGCCAAGGAGAGAAGGAGATGTCATACGGCGCTCCAAACCAAAAAGAAGGAACCCGCTCGACCGAAAAGGATGAAAACGGGCCCGTTACAGCGGTCCGACATCACAGTCGCCAAAAGCGACAGTCAGAGGGGCCCGGCCCGCAGGGGACAATTAGGAATGCAGCGCCGCGCCTTCAAGGGGCGATATTGCCCGCAAGAGTGATTTGTTCGCCATCTCGCTCAGACCGTGACCACGATTTCAAATCGTCACCACGATTTCAGATCGTCACCACGATCTTGCCGAACTGCTCGTTCGACTCCAGGTGGCGATGTGCCTCGACGATTTGGTCGAACGCGAAGGTCCTATCGATGATCGGCTTTAGAGTCCCGGTCTCGAGTCCTGCGAGGATGAAAGCCTTGGCGGCCTCCAGTTTCGCCGGGTTGCCGGTGATCTCGTGGACGAGATAGCCGCGCAGCGTCAGCGTCTTGGCCAGCACGGCGAATAGCGGAAACGGTGTCGGCGCCTGGCTCAGTCCGCCATATTCGATGAGGATGCCGCTATGCGACATGGCCGCCGTCAGCGGCTCGAAGATCGGGCCGCCGACCGCATCGAACACGACGCGCACGCCTCGCGGCCCGGCGATCTGGTTCAACCGCGCCGCCAAATCTTCCTCCGTCGAGGACACGACTTCGGCCGCACCTGCCTCGAGCAGCGCCCGCATCTTCGCCGATGTTCGCGTCACCGCAATCGTCGTCGCGCCCACACTGTTGGCGATCTGGACCGCGGCAAGCCCGACACTACTCGACGCCGCGGTGATCACCACGTGGTCTCCGCTGTGCAGCCCGGCGATATCGATCAGCGCGCCATAGGCGGTGAGGTACTGCATCCAGACCGCCGCTGCCGTTTGCCAGTCGAGCGACGGCGGGTGCTTGACGATAAGTTCCGCGGGATAAGTGGCAAGCTCGCCATAGGCCGGCCAGCGGATCATCGATTGCGGCGGGATGACACTGACGCCGTCGCCCGGCGCGAAATCCTTCACGCCGTCGCCTATAGCCTCGATGACACCCGCCGCTTCGAGACCAAGCCCCGAGGGCAGCTTCGGCGTCTCGATATAGGAACCCGCGCGCAGCAGCGCTTCGGCGCGATTGAGGCCGAGGGCCTTGACGCGGATTTGAACTTCGCCCGGACCCGGTCGGGGAAGCTCGACGTCCTCGATGCGCAGAACCTCGGGGCCGCCATGCTGGTGAAAGCGAACCACACGTGTCATTCGGGATACTCCAAATCATCTGAACTGAATGAGCTATGCAGATAGACCTTCCGGGGATAAATGGCTGCAAGAGAAGAACAGTAGAAACCAGGAGTTCCGAATATGGATCGGCTCGAAAGCATGGCTGTGTTCGTCAAGGCCGTCGATCTCGGCTCGTTCGCGGCAGCAGCGGTCGCCCTGGACGTCTCGGGACCGATGGTTGGCAAGCATGTCCGGTCTCTCGAAGAACGACTTGGCGTTCGCCTGCTCAACCGGACCACACGCCGGCAGAACCTGACCGATTTCGGCCGCGCTTACTATGAACGCTGTCGGGTGGTGCTGGCCGAGGCCGACGCCGCAGATGCGCTCGCCGCCGACCAGTTTTCGGAGCCACGCGGAAAACTGCGCGTCACCATGCCGGCGCATTTCGGTCGCCACTGCGTGACGCCCGTGCTGCTGAAACTCGCCCGGCAATATCCGATGCTGGAACTCGATCTATCTCTCAGCGATCGCTTCGCCGATCTTGCCGAGGATGGCTACGATCTCGCCATTCGGACCGGTGCTCTGGGCGACAAGGCGGGGGTGATCGCACGCCGCGTCGCGCGCCAGGACATGGTCGTCTGCGCCGCACCTTCCTATCTTAGAATTCATGGCGAACCGCGACAGATCGAGGATCTCGCCGACCATCAGGCAATTGTCTACCGCCGGCTCGGCCAGATCATTCAGCCCTGGCTATTTGCGCGAGAGGGGCAACCGGTGCAGGAGATCATACCGACCGGCCGTCTGCGGCTCGACGATCTCGATGCCATCGCTGACGCGGCTGCCGACGGCATGGGCCTTGCCTGGTTGCCCTGGTGGCTGGTGCGCGAGCGCATTGAAGCCGGCGTTCTGCTGGCGCTGTTGCCGGATCAGCCGCGATATCTCTACGACTGCCACGCGCTTTGGCTGCAGACGCCGCATCTGCCGCTGAAGGTGCGGCTGGCCGTCGATGCGCTGGCGGCTGCCTTGCCGAAGTCGATGGCCTAACCGCAGCGTCGCAGTCGCTCTCAGTTGAGATCGCGCGGATACTCCTTGACCTCGTTGCGGTCGACGATCAGCTCATCGCCATCATGGGCGGTGATGTGGGTCTCGATCCGCCAGACCTTTCGCAGCGCCCTTACCGTCGCCTTCACTGAAAGCCGCACCTGCCAGTCGCCGCGACCATAGGACTTGTCCCAGGTGCAGGTGCCGACCGCCGAGTTCGGATTGTCGGGGTGGATGATGAACCGGTCGACATGCCTCGCCGAGAGCACCATTCCCGTATGTGGATGCCGCACCGTGCCGCCATCATTGGCGACCTGATAGACGGTCTCGCCGGTGACCTGGTCCGTCGACACCGAACGCTGGAAGCCGTCGCCCTTGGCCAGCACCTCTTGCTCCATCGGCGCGGCGCTTTCCGGAGTCAGGAAAACCCCCAGTGTGTCGTCCAGCTTCTGCTGCGCGCGCACCGGCAGGATCAGCCGGCTGTCGCCGCAATGGATCGACAACGTCGCCTGCTCGGCCGTCGGGAAGACGATCGGCCAATGCGATGTCGCCAGCGCCAGCCGGATACGCTCCCCGACCTCGAAACGCTGCCCGCAGCAGCGCAGCTTGACGCGGACGGTCTCCGCCTGGCCCGGCACCATGGGTGCGATGTCCAGATCATCGTTGCGATGGCTCAGATTGAGAATACCGTAGCTGATACGCGAGGCGGCACCTTCAGGAAATACCTGCGACAGCGTGGCGGACAGAAGGGCGACGGGCTTGTCGGAGGAGAGTTTAACTTCGAATTCGGGGAAGCCAAGGATCTCGATCGCCTCGGTCAACGGCACCGTCTCGAAGATCAGGGCATTGCCTTCCTCCGTCCGCTGGTCGACCGGCAAGGTCGGCATGACGCCATAACCGCACCAGGCGCCGGACGACAGGCCGCCCGTCTGCGGCGATGAAATCTCCAGAACCGCGTTTTCGCCCTTGGCTTCGCTCAGCACATGCGGCGCAAGGTGCAGCACCTTTTCGCCGACGCCGGGTCCCGGCCACGCCGGTTCCGCCACCCAGCGGCCGGGCCGCTCGTCATAGATCGCCGCCGGCCGTGCGGGATCCTGGATCCAGGCGCGCAGCATCGGCTCGTCGGCAATGCCGGTGTCGATGCCCTTGAGATATTGATCCCACCAGCGCAGGCACTCCTGCAGGAAGCCGATACGCGGGCCGGGCATGGCGAAGTGCGGATATTTGTGGCCCCAGGGTCCGATCAGGCCCTTGCGAGGACCGCTCAGCTTTTCCAGCATCCGGAAGATCGGATTGGGATAGCCGTCGGCCCAGCCGCCGACGGCATAGACCGGGATCCCGACATCGGCATAATCCTCGCAGATCGAGCCGTGCTTGTAGAAATCGTCGCGGCGCTGGTGTTCGAACCAGTCCTGCATCCAGATGCCGTTGCCGTTCAGCCGTTGCTCCCAAAGCTCGCGCCAGCGGTCGCCGACAACAAGCGGATCCGGTGGCGTCATGGCGATGGCCCAAGCGGTGGTTCCCCACATCAGATTGTCGCACATCATCGCGCCGCCGAGATAATGCACGTCATCATTATAGCGGTCGTCGGTCGAGCACAGCGAGACGACGGCTTTCAGCGCCGGCGGGCGGCGGGCGGCGACCTGCAGCCCGTTGAAGCCGCCCCAGCTGATGCCGATCATGCCGACGCTACCCGAGCACCAGGATTGCCCAGCCAGCCATTCGATGACCGCCAAACAGTCATCCTGCTCCTGCTTCAGATATTCACCCTTGCACAATCCCTCGCTGTCGCCCGAGCCGCGCATGTCGACCCGCACGCCGGCATAGCCGTGACCGGCGAAATAGGGATGCGTCAGCGCATCGCGCTCCACCGTTCCGTCACGCTTGCGATAGGGCAGATATTCGAGGATCGCCGGCACCGGATCGGCCTCCGCGTCTTCCGGCAACCAGATGCGTGCGGCCAGCTTGACGCCGTCCGGCATCGGAATCCACAAATTCTCGATCTCGCGGACTTTGCGCGGGAAATCGGTGACGACGCGGATATCTTGCATGGCGGCTCCTCTCAACGCCCCGGCCGACACTTGCGCCGGTGGCGATCCTTATGTGTTCAGCGGGAAATGGCAGGTCAGACGGCTGTCGCCAACTGCGACCGGGACGGGGACATCCACCGCGCAGCGGCGCTGGGCCTGCGGACAGCGTGTGTGGAATTCGCAGCCTGAGGGGCGCGCCAGCAGGGAGGGAACGTCGGCCGGCAGCGTGATGCGCTGATGCACCCTGTCGGGATCGGGCTCTGGATTGGCCGAGAGAAGGGCCGCCGTATAGGGATGATGCGGCGCGCGGAAGATCGCTTCGGTTTCGCCCTGTTCGATGAAGCGTCCGAGATACATTACCGCCATGCGGTCGGCGATCTGGCGCACGACATGCAGATTGTGGGTGATGATCAGCATCGACAGGCCCATGCGGTCACGCAGGTCGTTGAGCAGGTTCAGCACCTCTCCCTGCACCGAGACGTCGAGGCCGGCTGTCGGCTCGTCGGCGACGACCAGAACCGGGTCCAGCGCGATCGCCCGCGCCACACCGACGCGGCGCGCCTGGCCGCCGGAAAGCTGGTGCGGGTAGCGGTCAGCGAAATCGCGCGGCAGCCCGACCAGTGCAAGAAGTCGTGTGACTTCGGCGTTGAGATCGCGATCCGACAGTCCGTGGATGACGAAAGGCTCCGACAGCAGCGACCGCACGCTGAGCCGTGGTGACAGCGATCCGACCGGATCCTGGAACATCATCGGCATGCGCCGCCGCACCGGTTTCATGGCGGCGTTGGACAGGCCTTGCAGTTCCTGCCCTTCAAACAGGATCGTGCCCGCTTTCACCGGCTGAAGACCGTTGAGCGTGCGCGCCAGCGTCGTCTTGCCCGAGCCGGATTCGCCGACCAGCGCGAAGGTGCTGCCTCGTTGAAGCGTGAAGCTGACACCGGACACCGCTTCGATCTCGGTGGCCCGCCCCGCGAGCCTGGCGGACAGGCCGCCAACCCGGAACGAGACTCGCAAATCGCTGACGCGGAGCAGGTCGTCGGAGCTCATGCGTTCATCGCTCCCAAGGGAATGTCCGCATGCCAGCAGTGGGCGATGTGAGACCCACCGAGGATTGCGCTGGGAGGCGTCGTCAGGCATTGGGCGTCGGCGCGATCGCAGCGCGGCTGGAAGACGCAGCCGCTTGGTCGGCGGCGCAGATCCGGCAAGGTCCCGGCGATGGTCGGCAGGCGGGCAACCCGCTGCGACAGCCGCGCGGGATCACAGGCCAAAAGCTTCTGCGTGTAGGGATGGCGCGCATCGTGGAAGATCTCGCGAGTCGTGCCGCTCTCCACCACCTCACCGGCATACATCACGATCATCTCGTCGCAGAGTTCGGCAATCACGCCCAGATGATGCGAGATGAACAGCACCGAGCAGCCGATGTCGCGCTGCAGATCCTTGAGCAGTTCGATAGTGGCCACCTCCAGCGTGGCATCGAGCGCAGTCGTCGGCTCGTCGGCGATCAGCAGCGCCGGTTCCATCATCAGCGCCATGGCGATGGCGATCCGCTGCTTCATGCCGCCGGAGAACTCGTGCGGAAACTGTGTCAGCCGGCTTTCCGGATCGGGAATCCGCACCTTGCGCAGCATGGCGACCGAGCGCGCATCCTTGTCCCGCTTAGACAGGTTCGAGCGATACTGGATGTCGCGCATCTGGCGCCCCACCGACAGCACCGGGTTGAGCGCACCCATCGGGTCCTGGAAAACGGTGGCGATCCTGAGACCGCGCAAGCCGCGCATCGCGGTGGGGTCGAGCCGGGCAAGGTCTTTGTCGCCCTCGAAGATGATCTCGCCCGATGTGATTTCACCATTGTCGGCGAGCAGGCCGAGAATGGCGTTGATGAGCGTTGATTTCCCGCAGCCGGATTCGCCGACCACGCCGACGCTGCGGTTGGCCGGCACGGAAAAGCTCACCTGCTTCAGCGCCTCCAGTCGCCCACTCTCGGTGTGGAAGGCGACGCTCAGATTCTTGACCTCGAGAACCGTCATGAGCGCCCCTTCAGCCGGGGATCGAAGAGGTCGCGCAGCGTCTCGCCGAAGAAGGTGAAACCGAGTGTCGTCAGCACGATCGGCAGGCCGCCGGCAATCACGATCCAGTAGGAATCGCGAATGTTGGCGAAGCCGTCATTGAGGATCGCGCCCCAGCTCGGCGTCGGCGGCCGCACGCCGAGCCCGAGAAAGCTCATGCCGGCCTCGATCGCCACCACCACGGGAATGTCCATCGATATCAAGATCAGGATCGGGCCGATGATGTTGGGCAGGATATGGACGCGCAGGATGCGGCCCGCACTGGCGCCCATCGAGCGCGCCGCCATGACATGTTCGGCTGATTTGAGCACCAGCGTCTGGGTTCTGATGATGCGGGCATAACCCGGCACATTGACCAGCATCACCACCAGCACCACCGCGTAGAGCGAGGGGCCGAACAGGGTGACCAGCGTCAGCGCCAGCATAACGGTGGGAAAGCTCTTCACCGCGTCGAAGATCAGCAGCAGCACATTGTCGAGCCAGCGCGGCCCATAGCCTGCGATCAGCCCCAGCACGACGCCGACAACCAGCGACACCGCTGTCGCGCCCAGCGCGATCAAAAGCGCGACGCGCCCGCCATAGAGCACCCGGGTGAGAAGATCGCGGCCGAGATGGTCGGTGCCGAGCAGATGCAGCAGGCTCGGCGAAGCGAAGCGTTCGGCCGGCGATATCTTGCTCGGCGCATAGCTGGTCAGGAGGCTGGCGAAGACCGCTGACAGCACCACGACCGTCACCAGCGTCAGACCGATGGCGCCCAGCGGCTCGCGCATGATGCGGCGCACGGTGCGCCATATCATGCCGAGACGGAAGCTGCGGGACGGCAGCTCAGTTGAAACTTGATCTGACACGGGGATCCAATAGGCCGACCAGGATGTCGGCCGCTACGTTGACGAGGACGAAGAAGACCGTGGTGACCAGCACGGCTCCGGAGACGATTGGATAGTTGCGCACCGAGATCGCCTCATAGACCAGCTTGCCGATGCCGGGACGGGCGAAGACGATTTCGGCGAAGACCGAAGACGACAGCATGTGGCCGATGCCGACGCCGAGCAAGGTGATGGTCGGCAGCACGGCGATGCGCAGCGCATAGGTGTAGACGATCCGGTGCTCGGTCAGGCCGAAGGCGCGCGCCGTGCGGATATGGCTGGCCTCCAGTGTCTCCAGCATCGAGGCGCGCACCATGCGCGAGATGTAGCCGATCCAGCCAAGGCCGACCGCCAGAGACGGAAGGATGAGGTGCTGAAGCCGGCTGGCGAGGTCGCCCGGTTCGCCGGCGCCGATCGCCGGCAGCCATTGCAGGGCGACCGCAAACACCAGCAGCGAATAGATGGCGACGACGAAGGATGGCACGGCGATCATCGCCACCGACAGCACCCCGATCACCTGATCGACAAAGCCGCCGCGCCGCACCGCCGCGATGCAGCCAAGCGGGATGCCCAGCGCCACCGACCACGTGATGCCGCCGACCACCAGCGCCAGCGTGAACGGAAGCTGTTCCATCACCACGTCCAGAACTGGCCGATCTGATAGCACCTCGGTGCCGAGATCGCCGCGCAAGACCGATCCGTAGAAATGCAGGAACTGCCGCCAAACCGGCTGGTCGAGGCCCATGCGTACGCGCAGCGCCTCCATCATCTCCGGCGTCGCGCGCGGCCCCAGCGCGACGGAGGCCGGGTCGCCGGGAATAAGGTAGACCATGGCGAACATCATCATCATGGCGACGCTGATGATGATGGCGCCAAGCCACAGACGCTTGAGGGCGTAGCGGATCATTTTCGGTACCTGTCGGATGGTCTTTGGCCGGGGCGAGCCCCGCCCGCCGATGTCATGCCGGTTTGAAGTCGGTGAACACGGGTTCGCCGTTCGGCTTCAGGCCGGCCACAAGCGTGTCTCGATTCATGATGCCGGTGACCTCATGCGTCAGGAAAACGTAGTTGCCGTTCTCCTCCATCAGGTCCTGCAGCTTCTTGTAGATGACATCGCGTTTTGCCGGGTCGAGCTCGACCATGCCCTCGGCGTTGAGCTTGTCGAATTCCTCGCTGGAAAAACGCTCCCAGTTCCAGACGCCGATCTGGTCGCGGGTGAACCAGGCGGTGGCCCAGCTCGGGTCCGGCTGCATGGAGAAGCGGCTGATGATCATCTGCAGCTTCTTGTAGTAGTCGCCTTCCTTGGCGCCAAGCGTCCAGAAGGTGCCGCTGTCGTTCTGCTTGATCTCCACAGTGAGACCGACATCCTGCAGGTTCGACTGCACGACCTGCGCCGCGGTCAGCCGCTCGGTCTTGTTGAGGATGTCGAGCGTGATCGTGGTGCCGGCCAGCCCCTCCTTGGCGATCATGTCGCGGGCGCGGTCCGGATCGAAATCGAAGAGGTTCTTCTCGCGATGGCCGGGCAGACCGGGCGCGATGATGCCGGTGGCCGTGGCGGCCGCACCGAAATAGGCGGCGTCGACCACCGCCTTGCGATCCACCGCGTGCTGAACCGCGCGGCGCATGTTCGGATTGTTGAAGGGAGCGACATCCTGGTTCATGCCGAGCCAGACAAAGGCCAGCGAAGGCTTCTCGACGACGGTCGTCTTTGGCGGCGGTGTCTGCTTCAGCCGCGAGATCGAGGAGACCGCGGTCCAGGTGTAGTCGAGGTCGCCGGCCTCATAGCCGAGTTCGGCGGTCTTCTCGTCCTCGATCGGATGGATGTGGATTTCCGCGAAGGCGCCTTGCTCGTACTTCCAGTCGGGATTGCGCACCAGCACCGTGCGCTGCTTGGGCAGCCATTCCTTCAGGATGTAGGGGCCCGACTGGGCCACCGGCTTGACGCCCATCTTGCCGCCGAGCTCGGTTATGGCGCGCTTCGACAGGATGGTGCCGGACGGCGTCGGCAAGGTCGACGTCCACAGCGGCGCGAAGGCCTGCTTCAGGTGGATCAGCCCCGACAGCTTGTCCTTGACCTCGACTTCCTTGAGCGTTGCCCAGTCGCCGGAATAGGGGCTTTTGTTGGCGGGGTCGGCGATGCGTTCGATCGAAAACTTGACGTCTTCCGCCGTCATCTGGCCGTAGCCGTCTGTGAAACCGATATTGTCGCGCAGCTGGAAGGCGACGGTCAGCGGGTCGAGCTGCTTGATCGTTTCCGCCGCCATCGGTCGCCAGCCCCAGCTATCGCCCGGCGTGGTGACGACGAGGCCGGCGAAGATGACGCTGGTGATGTCGCCTTCAGGCGCCGCCAGCCGGAAGCAAGGGTCGAGCGTCTGGATGTCGGCGTAGGATCGCACCTTGAGGATCGGCCCGTCGCTCGACCAGGAAACTTTTGGATTGACCATTGAGGCGAGGCCGAAAGCGCCGGCTCCGGCGAGCAAGCTGCGGCGCGAAACCCTGGTGTCGGCTAGAATGGACATGCTCTACCCCTCTGCTGTTTTCGTTGTCTTGTTTTTCAGGCCGCAGGCCATTCTCCAAGCCGGGCCGAATGTGTCTGTCAGCTAAAACTGCTAATAATAGACATCTATGTCTAGCGAAAATTTGCCGGCATGTCCGAATCTTGGATACGGACGATCTTGCGGGAAATCTTGATATCCGATCCGACCCCGCCGCTGCGTCGGCATAGGCAAGCGGCTAAGCGCGAAATGTGATCGCGCACACGGTGCGGCCTGGTCCGCCATTCGGTGGGGCCTGGATCAAGAGCTGGAGCGGAGACGCGCTCTCCGCTACCTTCACTTCCAGATTTCAGCCGCCAGGCGCACGAAATTGCCACCCAGGACATCGCGCACCGTCTGCTCGGACTGTCCGCGGCGGAGAAGAACCTCGGTCAGTTCGCGCATCTGACCTGGAGCCGAGTAGGTAGTCGCCCCCTCTGGATATTCGCTCTTGGGCCAGAATTGCGGGTTGTCGGAAATGATGCGGTCGATGCCTTTGACATCAACCGGAAAGGCGTAGTCCAGCCCGATGCCGACATGATTTGGGCCAGCCAGGTCGACGAGATATTCGATGTGGTCAGCCAGCCTGTCCGAGTCCGTCCGCCCTTCTCCCAGGAAACGATTGAGCCCGACGATCGCGACGATGCCGCCGGTGCGCGCGCAGGCCTTTATCTGCTCGTCGGTGATGTTGCGGCCATGGCCGCACAGGGCCTTGGCGTTGGAGTGCGAGAAGATGACAGGGCGGTTCGAGTATTCCATCACCTCCATCGAGGTGCGGTAGCCGGTGTGGGTGACGTCGACGAACATGCCGAGACGGTTCATCTCGTCGATGACCTCGCGGCCGAACGCCGTCAGGCTGGTCTCGACATCGTGGCAACCGCCGCCGGCGAGGTTGTTCCTGTTGTAGGCGAACAGGATCTGGCGCACACCCAGATGGTGATAGAACTCGACCATTTCGATGCGGCCGTCGAGCGCGTTCATGCCCTCGATGTCGAAGGTGATCGCCAGTTTTCCTTCGAGCTTGGCCTTGCGGATTTCCGCGACGGAGGAGACCAGCGTGTAGTGCTCGGGATTGGCAAGGATCCAGTGACGGAAATTTGCGAGCGTCCGCACTGTCTGCTCCCAGGGCAACAGGTCGAAGCCGACATCGATTGACAGATAGTCGATGCCGGCGTCGCGCCAGATCTGCAGATTGTTCAGGTCCGCAGCCGGATCCGGCATGAAGCCGGAATGCGCGTCCCATATGATTTCACTGTCGAAAATGGCCTTGGCGGCAGTCGAAACGCGCACTTTTTTCCTCGCTCTCTCGGCAACACCAACAACGGAAGGCCAGATCAAGCGGCGTTCCGGATGTGTGATCCAGATGCAGTGCGCATCAAGTATCAGGCCACAGACACATGTGTCTAGACAGCTCCGAACGGGCCTGTATGGTCGCCGTCGCTGCATGTCGCTCCGACCGGGCCATCGGCAAAAGGGAGAACAAAGATGAGCTCAAACGGAAGCCATGGCGGGAGCGATAGCAGGCATATCGCCGTGATCGGCGGCGGCATTATCGGCTGCAGCGCGGCTTTCCATTTGCTGCGGTCCGGCGTGCGCCGGGTGACGGTCATCGATGCGGGTCAGCCGGGTGCCGCGACCACCAGCGCCGGCGCGGGCTTCGTCTCCCATTGGTCCGCCGGCATGATCCCGCTCGGTGAAGAAGGCCTTCAACTGCAGCAATATGGCCTCGATTTCTATCGCAGGCTGCACGAGGTCGGCGTCGAGATCGGTTATCGGCCAAACGGCACCTTGATCATGGCGCTGACCGAGGACGGGCGCGAGCGTTTCGTCCGACCGGTGCTGGACTCACCCTATGCCCCACCGGAAATGCAGGATTTGAACGCGGCGCAGATCGGCCAGAAGATGCAGGGCCTCATCGACCCGGCGCGGGTCCATTCGGCTGCCTACAATCCTCACGGCATCCAGCTCGACACCAAGCTGGCGATGGGGGTACTGACCGGCCAGATCAGCGAGCTCGGCGGTGTTTTTCGCAGCGGCACACGCGTGACGGCCGTCCATGATGCAGGCGATCGGGTGACCATCGAGACCGATCAGGGCAGCCTTGAGGCTGACGGCGTGATCGTTGCCGCCGGCGCCTGGAACAACCAGGTCATATCAGGCCTCGGCTGGAAGTTGCCGCTGCTGCGCGTCGTCGCGACGCGCATCGTCACCGACGATCGTGGGCTGCCGTCGGCCATTCCCACGGTCCAGTGCCGCGAATTGCGGCTGTGGCTGCGCGAAACATTCGGCGCCGTCATGTGGGGAACCGGCCGGCATTACAAACCTCTCTACAAGACCGACGACAACGAGATCGAACCTGGCCAGCCGCACAATATCGAGTTGATGCGGGAGACCTCCGAGCAGGAGCTTGCCGAGTTGCAGACTGTGTTCCCGCCGCTGCGCGGTTCGACGATCGCGAGCTGGGCGCAAGGCGTGCCGTGCTACACGCCCGACAACGGCCTTGTCGTCGGCAAGGTGCCCGGCAGCGACAATGTCGTGGTCGTCGGCGGCGACAATGAGAGCGGCGTCACCCATGGACCGGGTCTTGGCCGGCTATCCTGCGAACTGGTCCTCGGGCACACCCCGATCGTTTCCGCCGAGCGGTTCCGTGTCGATCGCTACGCCTCCGATGCCTTCAAGTCGGAGGCCGAGATCGAGGCCGCCATGCCGGCCTGGGGCGCGCGTCATGAAGCGTCGCGGTTTGGTCGCGAGGCCTGATCTGTTAGCTGTCGCCGACGCTGGCCAGCAGCGCCTGCGCCACCGCCCTGACCACCGGGCCGGCATTCTTCCTCATGACGATGTGGAAGGAGCCGGCGTGGCGACGCGAGGTTTTCGTCAGCCGGACGAGCTGGCCGCGACGCAGATGCTCATCGGCGAATCCCGCCCAGGCGAGTGCCGCGCCGCGCCCGGCGATGGTTTCGTGGATCATCGACATGTAGCTGGTGAACCGAGGCCCATCGAGCTTCCGCTCGGTTCCGATCCATGACTGCCAACTGTCGATCGCGCCGGGCGGCGTCACCTGGTGCAGCAGCGGCACCGCCAGGAAACCCTCGGGGTCCTCCGAGGCGAGCGCCAGGTAACGCGCCAGGAACGCCGGTGCGCAAACCGGGAACCATTCGCCGTCGAGCAGTTTGTCGGCCACGAATTCGGGCCATTGCCCGGCTTCGCCGAAACGGATCGACAGCGCCACTTCGGGCTGGTCGAAATCCCTGTAATCGGTGGATGTCTGCAAAAGCACCCGGTCGCCGGCCACCCGCGATGTGATGAGGTCGAAGCGCGGCATCAGCCATGCCTGCGCGAAATCGTGGCTGCAGCCGACCACGAATGTATCGCTGTCGTGCGCGGTCAAATCCTCGACCGTTTGCCTGATGGTGCCGAGACCCTCGCGGATCGCTTCGGCCAGCGTGTTGCCGGCCCCGGTGACGGCGACGCGGTTGCCTTTGCGCGTGAACAGCTCGACCGACAACTGGCGCTCGAGATTGGCGACATGCCGGCTGACCGCCGATTGTGCGATGTTGAGCTCCTGCGCGGCCAGCGTCAGCCCGCCATGCCTGGCGGCAGCCTCGAAGACGACCATGGCGTTCAGCAGGGGAAGCGATGTCTTGAGGGTTTTCACGATCCGAACCTGCATTCATGCCTTTTCGATATGGAGGTCTATTATTTCTGTATTTGCGGCAAGCCTTTCCGCATCGCACACTCTATCGAAAAATCATCCTAACGCCAGCGAGCAGAAAGGTGTTTGCCGTGCAGGCCTACACACCGAACAGCCAGCCTATCGACAGAAGCGAGACCGTCAGGCTGATCGACCGGCAACGTCCGGACTGGTCGCTGGAACAGGCCTTCTATGCCGACCCTGCGATCTTCGCGCTGGAGCGTGACTTGTGGTTCCCACGCCAATGGATGCTTGTCGCCCATTCCAGCGAGGTGCCTGAAAAGGGCCGCTACATCGTGCGCCAGCTGTTCGACGAGGAGATCATCGTCGTGCGCTTCGGCGATGGCGAGGACGACATCGCGGCCTATTACAATGTCTGCACCCATCGCGGCTCGCGGCTCTGCGCCAAAGATGGTCGCGGCAAGCTTCTGGTCTGCCCCTATCATGCCTGGTCGTTCAGGCTGACCGGTGAATTGCAGTCGCGGCAGGATCTGCCGGCAAGCGTCGATCCGGAAGCGCTGGGACTGCACCGCGTGCCCTGCAAGGGTTTCGGCGGCCTCGTCTTCTGCGGCCTCGATGCTAGTTCGCTGCCCGACATCCAGCCTGTCGCGGACGGGCTGACGGGCGGCTTGCGCGAAAACGGCCTCGACCGTGCACGCATCGTCGCCCGCAAGAATTATCTGACCAAGGCGAACTGGAAGCTGGTGCTCGAGAACTTTCTCGAATGCTATCACTGCCGGCCGGCTCATCCCGAATATTACCGCGTCAACGGCCATGTCAAAGTGACCGCGACCCGCGATGCCGACAAGGCGGTCGAGTGGCAGAACGAAATCGAGGCCTGGCACAGCGTCATCGGCGATGCCGAATTCCACAAGGGCGCATGGCAAGCAGGCGACCTCGACACGATGCCGTTTGCCATGCACCGCAAGCCGATCGGCTCCGGCCGTAACACGCTGTCCAATACGGGCGAGGGGGTCTCGTGCCTGATGGGTGGTCGTCACGCCTATGATGGCGGCGAAAGCGGCTTTCGCCTCGGACGCCTGTCGTTTGCAAGTGCTGCCAATGATTATGTCACGCTGTTCCAGATGATACCGCGCAACGCCATGGAAACAGACGTCATCCTGACCTGGCTCGTCGACAAGGATGCCGATAACGACATCGACGCCGATGCGATCAGCTGGATGTGGGACGTCACCACGGTGCAGGACAAGAAGATCACCGAGGACAATGCCGACGGCATTATGTCCCGTGCCTACCGGCCAGGCCCCTACACGCCGCTGGAAAGCCAGACCTCGTTCTTCGTGCAGACCTATCTGTCGGAACTCCGCTCGCTGATCACCGGCACGCGCGGCGCGACCGTCAGCCAGTGGTCCGCGCCGAAGGAACTTTTCGCATCGCCGAAGGCGGCGAGCTGCAACACGCGGCTCTGACCCGTGGCCGAAGATGCCTCTTTGAGGCGTCGCATTCCGATGCCATATGAAGGTGGCCGACGGAATGTTGCGGGAGAGACAGTTTATGACCAAAGGTTCGGACTTGTTCGTCGCGGCCCTTGAGAACGAAGGGGTCGAACGGATTTTCGGCATTCCCGGCGAAGAAAATCTCGATATCGTCGAATCCATCCGCCGCTCCTCGATCCAGCTGATCCTGACCCGCCACGAGCAAGCAGCCGCTTTCATGGCCGCCACCTATGGCAGGCTCACCGGCAAGGCAGGTGTGTGCATCACCACGCTTGGCCCAGGCGCGCTCAATCTTTCGACCGGTTCGGCCTATGCGCTGCTCGGCGCGATGCCGATGATCATGATCACCGGCCAGAAGGGCATCCTGTCATCCCGGCAGGCGCGCTTCCAGATCGTCGATATCGTCGCGGCGATGAAGCCGCTGACCAAGCTGTCGCGCCAGATCGTCTCGCCGAAGATGATCCCCTCGCTGGTGCGCGAAGCTTTCCGTGTCGCCCAGGAAGAACGTCCCGGCCCCGTACATCTGGAACTGCCGGAAGACATTGCGGCGGCCGAGTGTGAGCCGATCGCACTGGTGCCGACGCACCCGGTCGAACTGCCGCTGGCCAGCCCGGGTGCGCTTGATCGCGCCGCCCTTATGATCATGGAAGCCAGGCGCCCGCTGCTGATGTTCGGCGCGGCGGCGTCGCGTCCGCGCGTGACCCCCGATGTCGCGCAGTTCGTGCTGCGGACGCAAATTCCCTATATCACCACGCAGATGGGCAAGGGAACCGTGCCCGGCGGCACGGAGCTCTATATGGGAACGGCAGCCCTTTCGGAGCGCGACTATGTGCATGAGGCCATAGAGCAGGCCGATCTGATCATCACCATCGGTCACGACACGGTGGAGAAGCCGCCCTTCATCATGGGGGCGAAGGGGCCGAAGGTCATTCATGTCGGCTACCATTCAGCCGATGTCGAGCAGGTCTATTTCCCGCAAGCCGAAATCGTTGGCGACCTCGGTCCTTCGCTGGCGCTGTTGGCCGACCGCATCGAGGGCAAGATCCCCAACGCACAGGCCTTGCTGCCGCTGCGCGAAGGCATTCTGAGCCGGATCGCCGCGCGCGCCACCGAAGACCGTTTCACGCCGCAGCGCATCGTGCATGACGTGCGCGCCGTGATGCCGGCGGACGGAATCCTGGCTCTCGACAACGGCATGTACAAGATCTGGTTCGCGCGCAACTACCGGACGCGCATGGCAAACACGATCCTGCTCGACAATGCGCTGGCCACCATGGGCGCGGGCTTGCCGTCGGCGATGATGGCGGCACTGCTCTATCCGCAGCGCCGTGTCATGGCCATCTGTGGCGATGGCGGGTTCATGATGAACAGCCAGGAACTGGAAACCGCCGTCAGGCTCAAGCTCAACCTGGTCGTCCTGCTGCTCGAGGACCACGCCTACGGCATGATCCGCTGGAAGCAGGCGGTCGATGCGTTCCCGGATTTCGGCATGACTTTCGGCAATCCCGATTTCGTCAAGTATGCCGAGGCCTATGGCGCCAAGGGGACCAGGGTTGCGGAGATCACCGACTTGCGGCCGGTGCTGGAACAGGCCTTCACCGGCGGCGGCGTGCATCTCGTCGTCGTGCCCATCGACTATTCCGAAAACACCAGGGTGCTTGTCGACGAACTGCGCGAGCGGCTGCCAGCGCCGCAGACGCCCTGACGGCAGCGACAAGCCGCCGTCAGGATTGCTTGGGCGGAAGACCCTACACCTTGCAGTAAGGCGTCACCGGCTCGATGGTGCCGAAGTCCTTAGCGATCTCGTAGCCGATGCCGTCGGCCGCCGCCTTGCCTACATAGGAATGGCACAGCGTGTGGTTGTTGGTGGCGTCGACACGGATCTTGCCTTGCGGTGCGTCGAACTCGATCGACGGCAGCGCGGCCAGCACATCATCGTCCTTCAACGATCCAGCCTTCTCGGCGGCCAGCGCATAGAGATGCAGGCCGTTGTAGCCGGCCTCGCCGATGCCGTTGACCATCTTCTCCTGGCCGAATTTCTCGCGGAAGCTCGAGATGAACTTCTTGTTGACCGGGTTGTCCAGCGCCATCCAGTAGGGTTGCGGTGCATAGGTGCCGGCCGCCACGCCGGGCGGCAGCGCGTCCTTGTTGAAGACCTCGTCGAGCGGGGCGATCAGCGGCTGCTTGATGTCGAAGCTGCGATACTGCTTGAGCTGGGTGACGGCGTCGTTGCCGACCACCATCGACCAGACGACATCGGGCTTCAGCGACTTGATCTTCTGGAAGGCCGGGCCGAAATCGGTGGTGCCGAACGGATAGTAGTCGGCGCCGATGATCTTGCCGCCGGCCTTCTCATAGGCCGCCGTGATCGCCTCGGTCATCTTCTGCGGCCAGGCATAGTCCGAAGCCATGACATAGATCGTCTTGCCGAGGTTCTCGGCCACCCACGGCATCATCGGGTCGACCTGCTGCATCGGGATCGGGCCGGTGGCGACGAAGTAGCGGTTGCATTCGCCGCCTTCGAAATTGGTCGGGTAGAAGAACAGCTTCTTGGCCTTCGAGGTGACCGACAGCGTGGCGCTGCGCTCGGGCGAAATGATCGTGCCCATGATCACGTCGACCTTGTCTTCGTTGATGAGCTTGCGCGCCTTGTCGATGGAGCCCTTGGTCGTGGTCTGGTTGTCCTCGATGATGAGCTCGACCTGGCGTCCGCCAATGCCGTTGGCGGCGTTGAGCTCGGCGGCGGCCAGCTTGTAGCAATTGAGCAGCGTCTCGCCGAGGATCGCCTGCAGCCCGGTGATCGGGATCGACAGGCCGACCTTGACGGTGTCGGCGGCGCGCAGGATCGAAGGCGCGCCGACGATGGCGAAGGCGGCCGCGGCGCCGCCGGATTTCAAGACAGTTCTTCTGCTTATCATTGTTGTGTTCCCTTCCAGTCCCAGGCGCGCCCCATGCACGCCTTACAAGTCAACAAGCTCCCAGGCGCGCTTCACGCGCGCCTTATAGGGCCAACAGGTCCTTCAGCAGGGTCTCGTCGGCGAAGGTCTCAGGCGCACCTTCGTGGACGATCCTGCCCTTCTCCATCACCAGGCAGCGGTCCGATGCCTTGAGAACGAGATCGAGATTCTGCTCGACAAGAATGATCGCGATGCTGCGCTCGCGGGCGATGCGCGGCACCAGTTCGGCGATCGACTGCACGATGTTCGGCTGGATGCCTTCCGAGGGCTCGTCGAGCAGCAGCACCGAGGGCAGGCCGCATAGCGCGCGGCCGATCGCCAGCATTTGCTGCTGGCCGCCCGAAAGTGTGCCGGCAACCTGCGCTTCGCGCTCCCGCAGGATCGGAAAATAGCCGAAGATGTCGTCCGGGATGCCGCCGTCGCCACGGTCCTTGGCGGCGCGGGTGCCGACTTCCAGGTTTTGCCGCACTGTCAGCTGGTTGAAGATCCCGCGTCCCTGCGGCACATGCGCGATGCCTGCGCGCGCGCGGCGGAAAGCCGGAGCGTTGGTGAGATCCTTGTCTCCGAGAACCACCGCCCCGCCGCTTGCCCGCAAGCCGCCGGAGATGACGCGCAGCAGCGTTGTCTTGCCTGCGCCGTTGCGGCCGAGCAAGCCCACGACTTCGCCCGGCGCGACGCTGAGGTCGATGCCGTTCAGCACGGGGAGCAGACCGTAGCCGGCCGACACCGCCATCGTTCGCAGCATGATCAGCGCCTCCCCAGATAGACATCGCGGACCATCTCGTCGGTCTCGATGTCATGGAAAGGACCGCTGCGCAGCCGGCGTCCCTGATGCAGCACCAATGTCTCGCAGTTCAGCGCCCGCACGAAGCGGATGTCGTGCTCGACGGCAACGATCGAGAACTCGCCCTTGAGGCGCAGCAGCATCTGCGCCGTCGCCAGCGTCTCCTGCGGCGTCATGCCGGCAGTGGGTTCATCGAGCAACAGCAGGCGCGGCTCTATCGCCAACGCCATCCCGATCTCCAGCCATTGCTTCTGGCCATGCGCGAGCTCGCCGGCCAGCGTGGCGGCACGGTTACCGAGCGCGACCAGTTCCAAGAGTTCACCAACCGGGCGCACTGGCGAAGGCGCGCCCCAGCGCGCGACCTTCAGATTGTCCTCCACCGAGAGGTTCGGGAAAACCGAGGGAATCTGGAATTTGCGGGCGATGCCGAGCCGGGCGATGCGATGCAGCGGCAATCCGGCGATGTCATGGCCGAGGAAGCGCACGCTGCCGCTGGTCGGACGCAGCGTGCCGGTCAGCACGTTGAGGAAGGTGCTCTTGCCAGCGCCGTTCGGCCCGATGATGCAGCAAAGTTCCTTGTCTCGTACGGTGAGGTTCAGAGCCTCCAGCGCCTGCAGTCCGCCAAAGCGGATACCGACATTTTCAGCCTGCAGCAGGATGTCGCTCATTGCGCGCGCCTCCCGCCCTTGAACAGGCCTTTCAGCCGCGCGTAGATCGACAGGATGCCATCCGGCAGGACGAAGACGATGATGACGAAGACACAGCCGAGCAGCAGCGGCCACAGGCTCGGGTTGAAGCTGCTGATCGTCTGCTGGGCGCGCTGAATGAAGATGGCGCCCAGTACTGGCCCAAGCAGCGTGCCGCGTCCGCCGACCGCCACCCAGACGATGACTTCCGTAGACAGAAGCAGCCCGGACAGATCGGGTGCCACCAGCCCGGCCATACAGACATAGAGGGCGCCGGCAAGGCCGGCGATCGCCGCCGACAGGACGAAAGTGACAAGCAGCCGCAATGGCGCATTGTGGCCGAGCGCGGCCGCCCGGATTTCATTGTCTTGAATGGCGGTCAGCACTGTGCCCCAGCGGCCACGGCTGATCAACCAGAGCGCCAGCACCGTCATGGCGACGATGGCCGAGACGAAGATGTAGCTGGGCAGATCCTGGCTGAGATCGACGTGCAGCCCGCCAAGATCGAACTCGATCGGCGGGATGCCGATCAGGCCGCTGTCGCCGCCGGTAACCGAGCTCCAGGAGACCGCGGCCTGCTGGCAGATGACGCCCATGGCCAGCGTGACGATGGTGAAATAGCTGCCACGGATGCCGCCGAAGAACAGGAAGTAGCCGATGATGGCGGCGACGAAGGCCGCACCCGCCACCGCACCCATGATGCCGAGTAAGCTTCCAAAGGGGATGGCATCATTGAGTGTGACCAGCGCCATGATGTAGCCGCCGATGCCGAAAAAGGCGGCGTGGCCGAAACACAGGATTCCGGTGCGGCCCCAGAAGAAGTCGAGGCTCGCCGCGAACAGGCCGAAGATCAGCGCGTCGCGGATCACCGTCAGCTGATAGCCGCCGGCAAAGAACGGATAGATGATCGCGAGCGCCACGCAGGTGGCGAAGATCAGCAGCCAGTTGCGATCACGGGCGATCATCGCGACGCTCCGTTGAACAGACCGTTGGGCCGCAGACGGACAGCGACGATGGCAGCCAGCAGCACGATCGCCTGCGCCAGCGACGGCGAGATCTGATAATTGAGGATGCTGGTCAGCCCGCCGACAAAGACGCTGCCGGCGACAAGGCCGCCAATCGAGCCGACGCCACCGACGATGACGACGAAGAAGGCGTTGGCGAGATAGTTCACCCCCATCTGCGGCAGCACGATCGCCAGTGGCGCGACCAGTCCGCCGGCAAGCCCGGCGATGGCCGCGCCGAAGGTGAAGGCAATGGCGTAGGTACGCCGCGTGTTGATGCCGACGCCCTCGGCCATCTCGCGGTTCTGGATGACGGTTCGGATATCGAGGCCGAAGGGCGTCCGGCTGATCAGCAGGATGACGCCGAGCAAGGTCAGCATGGCGATGCCGATCAGGATCAGCCGGTAGGCCGGATAGACGGTGAAGACGAGATCGAGCGTGCCCTCGATCGGCGGCGTCACCGGCTTGGCGCCGAGGCCGAAGGTCAGTTCCAGCCCTTGCTGCAGGATCAGGCTGACGCCCCAGGTGGCGAGCACGGTCGAGACAGGCCTGGAATAGAGATGGCGGATGATGGCGAATTCGAGGATGCAGCCGACCACCGCGCCGGCGATGGGCGCGGCGGCCAGGCCCAGCCAGAAAGAGCCGCCTATGCTCTGGACGAAATAGACAGCGAAGGCGCCGACGGTGACGAACTCGCCATGCGCCAAATTGGTGACGTTCATCAGCCCGAAGCTGATCGCCAGCCCGAGCCCGACCAGCATCAGGATGCTGATCAGCGTCAGAGCATTGAGCAGCGTGGTGATGAGAAAATCCATCGCGTCAGGCCGCGCTTGCGAGACGTTGGCGCAGGCCGGCGAGCAGCCCCTCTGCGGCATCGATCGCAGCAGCCTGGTGTGGCTGCAGATCCTGCCCAGCCCACTCGTCGATATGGTCCGACAGCGGATCGACCACTTCGGTACGGTGATTGGCCAGCGTCTCGATGACGGCATGGCCGCAGAACGGCACATAACCTTCGGAGTAGCCGCCCTCATGGGTCATGATCAGGCGTCCTTGCGATGTTTCCGCGGCCAACGCCACCATGCGCGCGGCGAGCCGCCTGAAGCATTCGCTGTTGAGCATCATGCGGCCGAGCGGATCAAAGCCTGACGCATCGAAGCCGGAAGCGACGATGACGAGGTCCGGTCTGTAGGCGCGCAGCGCAGGTGCGATGACGCGGTCGAAAGCCGCTTCATAGGCGCCGGTGCCGCTGCCCCCCGGCAGAGGTATGTTCATGTTGTAGCCTTTGCCGGCATCTTTCCCGTTGTCGGCCAGCGCACCGCGCCCGGTCGGGTAGAGATTGTCCTGATGCACGGAAATGGTCAGCACCGACGGGTCGGAATAGAACACCGTCTCGGTGCCGTTGCCGTGGTGCACATCCCAGTCGACTATCGCCGCGCGCCCGAGCAAACCTTCATGCTGCAGCCGGCGGACAGCAACGCCGATGTTGGAGAACAGGCAGTTGCCCATCGCCTGGTCGGGTTCGGCATGATGCCCCGGCGGCCGCGCCAACGCATAGGCATTGTCGACGCGGCCGGTAAGCACCGCGCGCATGGCGGCATAGGTGGTGCCGGCCGACAGCAGCGCGATGTCGAAGCTGTTGAGACCGATCGGCGCCTGTGGTCCGGCGAAACCGGAGCCACGCTCGCTCAGCATGCGGATATCGTCGACATGGCGTTGCGTGTGCACGCGCAGCAGGTCCTCGATCGAGACTGGCTCTGGGATGATCGGCACCAGATGACGCGACAGGCCACTGACCTGGATGAGGTTGTTCAGCCGGCGCTTCGAGCCGGGCGATTCCAGATGGCGGCCGGGTTCCACAAAGCGGCCGGGCGGCATCATGTCGGCACTGGAGCCGGTGTCATGCCACATCAGCTGTTCGTGAAAAACGTAGCCTGTCGCCATCCGCAGCGTCCTCTGAAAACCAGGTGACGCTAGCAGGCTAACGATTATGTGGCCCGACCCGAAAGAGGGGCTGTGCCAGATGTCTATGCCCCTCCTTTCGGAGGGGTATGGGCGCCTGCGGACCCTTGCGCGGCGCGCACGGCCTGGACCCGGTTGGTCACCGCGAGCTTGCCGAAAATGTTCTTCAGATGCCACTTCACCGTGGTTTCGCTCACCGACAGCGCAAGGGCGATATCGCGATTGGACATGCCCTCGGCGAGATAGCGCAGCAGTTCGGCCTCGCGCTGGGTGAGCTGTTCCTTCTCAGCGGCTGGTGCGGCCAGCTTGCGCGTCGCCACGGGCATCGCCTGCGCGGCATCGATGATGCGTGCTGCATAGGCTGACAGCGCGGGATCGGTCTTTGCCTGAGCCGCACGCAGCCGCATCAACCCTTCGACGACAGACCTTCCCTCGTCGACGAAGGAACGGATGAAACCAGAGGGTTGTGCGAGGCGCAGCGCGTCGAGCAGAGTGCGGTCTGCCTCGCGTTGATCGTGGGCAGCGCTGGCCGCCTTGGCGCGCAGGATCAGCGCCAATATATGGCGACGCATGCGGCCGCTGGTTCTCGTGCGCTCCAGAAGCGCGTCGAAAACCCCCGCTGCATCGGCATAAGATTTCTCGGCGGTCAGCAGACGGCCCTCGGCGAAGAATTCGAACTCATTGGCGGTGGTGATGGCCATCGAAGCCTCGGTCCCTTCGCCGCGATGCTCGGTCAGCAGCGCGCGCGCCTCGACATTGCGGTTCTGGTCGAGCAGCACACGTATGCGGTCATGCACGATCATCGATGCCAGGCGGCGATAGACGGTGCCGCGCACACGTTGATAGATGCGCTCAAGCATATCCAGTGCCGCTTCGGTGCGGCCGGTCAGCTGCAGCACGCGGGCATAGGTCGGCACGCTGGCCAAGGGATAGACGATCACCGCAGCGCCTTCGATCTGCGGTCCGAGATTCTCGACCAGCGTCAACGCCTCGCCCGACGCATTGGTCTCGTAGGCGAGTTCGGCAAGCAGCGTTCCGGCTAGGGCTTCGCCATAGGAGTTTGCACCGATCCGCGCCCTGGCCTCGATGATGGCGTTGCGCAGCAGCCGCTCTGCGGCGGGCAGGCGGCCCGCCGAACGCTCGATCACGGCCATGTAGCAATTGGCGATGGTGACGCCGAGCAGGCTGCCGCTTCGCTCGTGCGCCCGTCGTGCCGCGTCGATGGCGGCGCGGGCACCTTCGAGGTCGCCCAGCGCATAGAGGTTGTAGCCTATGACGTTGGCGGTCGCGCCCTCCATGAACCAGGCATCGGGCGCAATGACGCGCAGGGCCGCAAGGGCTGTGTCGCGCGCCTGATCGAACTGCTCCAGCGTGCTGTGCACGGCAGCGGCGAGGACCACGAGTTCGGCCTTTATCGTCGTGCCGGTCATGGTGCCCGGGTCACTGCCGTCGGCCGGTCCGGCCTCGACCAGCTTGCGCGCGTTGCTAAGCGTCTGCTGCGCAATCTCGGGTTGGCTGCTGTGCACCGCCAGCCACAGCACGACGAGTTGCAGCCGGATGCGCTGGTCAATCAGCGTCCTCGGCAGCAGCGCAAGCAACTGACGCACATAGAGGAGCTGGCACTGGGCGATGAGGTCGAGCGCATTGTTCTCGACGAACACCGCCGCGCGGGCCTGGTCGCCGGCGGCCAACGCGTGCCCGATCGCCTCTGTCAGCATCTTGCGCTCGCCGAACCATTCGGCGGCCGCCAGATGCAGCGGCGCGATCATCTCCGGTTCGCGCCGCTCCATTTCGCGGCTGAGGAAATCGCGGAACAGATGATGGTAGCGAAACCAGCGCCGTTCTTCGTCGAGCGGCACCAGGAACAGGTTGCGCGTCTCGATCTCGGTAATCGCCGCCTCGGCATCGGCCGCCCGCATCACCGCTCGGCAGGCCTCGGCACTGAAGCGTTCGAAGATCGAACTGTAGAGCAGGAATTTTGCGATTGCCGGCGGCAGTTCCAGGAACACTTCGCCCATCAGGAAGTCGGCGACGTTTCGGTTGGCGCCGGTGAAGTTGCCGATGACGGTTTCGGGTGCATGTGCGGCACTCAGCGACAGCGAGGCCAGTTGCAGGCCGGCGGCCCATCCTTCGGTGCGCGAGCACAGGGTTTCCACCGCACCGCTGCTGACGCTCAAGCCCAGCTTGTCGTTGAAGAAGGCTTCCGCTTCTGACGAGGCGAAGCGCAGATCGTCCGGGCCGATTTCGAAGACGTCGCCAAGCACCCGGAGCTTGCCGAGCTGCAGGTCGGGCAGGCTGCGCGAGCCGATGACGAAGGCGACGTTTGCCGGCGCCTGCCGGGTCAGACGCTCCATGAACCGCTTCACCGCCGGCGCCTCGACGGCGTGGTAATCGTCGAAGAACAGGGTGATGTCGGCCTGGCGCGCCGCCAGACCCGCCACAAGTGCCGAGAGCACGACATCGAGCTGGGGGATCGGGCTCGACTGGAAGGCAAGATCGAGTTCCGCCGGACTCTGGACCAGTTGGCGCAGCGCGCCCACCAGATGCGACAGGAAGGCGCCCTCGTCATTGTCGGTTGCCTCGCAGGACAGCCAAGCGGTCAGCCGACCGTGGCGCGCGACTTCCGCGGCCCATTGCGCCATCGTCGTCGATTTACCAAAGCCGGCGGGCGCGGCGAACAGCACGATGCGCGTGTCGATATGGCGCTCCAGCGTCGACAGGATGGTCTCGCGGCGAACCCATCGGCGATGGTGCGGCGACGCTTGGCTGACGGATTGCGGGGCTGTTCTCATCTAGGTCCGCGCAACTGTCGCTTTTCCGGGGAAAGCGCGGCTCCCTTGCCATTGCTCCACTCCGTTTCGATCAGCGGAATCTGCGGTGCGGCATCGCGCGGCAAGGTTCCCTTGATCCGGGGATCGTCGACGATCTCAAATCCGGTCGCGAACGGCACGAACCCGCAGGCACTGTAGAACCCGATGACACTGTGATGATCGAAGCTGCTTGTATGCAGCCAGATGCGGCTCGGGTTGAGACACCATGCGAGGTCCAGTGCCCCGGCCATCAGCCGTTTGCCGAAACCCCTGCCGGTCAGGGACGGGAACAGGCCAAAATAGATGATCTCGATCTCGCTGCTGTCGGCGACGAAGAATTCGACCATACCGAGATGGGCGCCGGTCTCGTCATGGCCGTAGTAGAGATGCTGGCGCGGGTCGGCGAAATGCTCGGTGATTTCGGCATCGGACATTTCGGAAACACGGTCCCAAAGCCAGGGCGTGCCGATCTCGAGGAAGATCGCCCGATAGGAAGCGCAGTCGGGCGTCGTGATCCGTGTCATGGCCAAGGGGTGCGCGAGATCGGGCTGCGGCGAGCGCGCCTCCATCCACGTCACCGCATTGGCAAGCTTGCCCGCCGGCAGGCGATGGTAGCCAACGGCAAGATCGGTGATTTCGGCCGGCATCGTGTCTTCGGTGATCAACGCATTCCCCGTCATGTCTTCCAGAGATAGCAGTATCGGCTTGCTGCATCCGATGCCAACTCCCCAAGACCATGGCAGCATCGAACGGCAAACCTTGGACTGAAAGTTTGGCGCGTATGCCTCTTGCATTTCACAGGAATGGCATATGAGATATGATACACCATTCAGAAGAAAGTGAAATATGATGCCTGAGCGGATTGCGGACGAGGCCATTCTGAGCGCGGTCGATGACGGCTTCGCGCGGCAGCTAGCGTTTCTGCAAGAGCTCGTGCGTTTTCCTTCACAGCGTGGCGAGGAACATGCCGCACAATCGTTCATGGCGGCTGCCTTTGAGGCCGACGGCTATGCCGTCGACATGTGGCGCGTCGATGTCGATGCGATTCGCGACCTGCCGGGTTTTTCACCCGTGGCAGTTTCTTATGACGACGCCTTCAATGTCGTTGCCACGCATACGCCGCGAAACGCGACCGGCCGCTCGCTGATCCTCAACGGCCATATCGATGTCGTTCCGACCGGACCGCTCGACCGCTGGGTGCGCGATCCCTACGACCCGGTGATCGAGGACGGCTGGATGCATGGCCGCGGCGCCGGCGACATGAAGGCCGGCCTGTCCGCCTGTCTCTATGCGCTGACCGCCTTGCGCAGCCTTGGCTATCAGCCGGCCGCGAACGTTTACCTGCAGTCGGTAGTCGAGGAAGAGTGCACCGGCAATGGTGCGCTTGCCTGCCTGCAGCGCGGCTACCGCGCCGACGCCGCCTTCATTCCCGAACCGCTGGAGCCGAAGCTGATGCGGGCACAGGTCGGGCCGATCTGGTTCCGGGTCGAGGTCGACGGCGATCCGCAGCACGCGTCGGGTGCATTCTCGGCCGGCGCCAATGCCATCGAAAAGGCCTTCGTCATCATCCAGGCGCTGAAGCAGCTCGAAATCGTGTGGAATGCGCGCAAGGTCGACGACAAGCATTTCCATGATCACCCGCACCCGATCCGCTTCAATCTCGGCAAGATCGAAGGGGGCGAATGGACATCGAGCGTTCCGGCGCGATGTGTCTTCGAGATGCGCGTCGCCACCTATCCCGGCCAGAGGCTCGAAGACGCGAGAGCCGAGCTCGAGGCCTGTATCGCCGAAGCGGCGCGTGCCGATCCGTTCCTGGCCAATCGTCCGCCGAGCCTCACCTACAACGGCTTCATGGCCGAAGGCTATGTGCTGGAGGGTGCCGACGAGATGGAATCCGTGCTGCGCCGCAGCCATACCGCCGTCTGGGGCGAGCCGCTGACGGAACACGTCACCTCGGCGACGACGGATGCACGCTTCTTCGGCCTCTATGCCGACACGCCGGCGATCGTCTATGGCCCGATCTGCCGCATGCCGCATGGCTATGACGAGGCCGTCGATCTCGACTCGGTGCGCAAGGTCACCCAGACCATCGCGCTGTTCATCGCCGACTGGTGCGGGCTCGAACCTATCGAGGCTAAGCCATGAATTCGGCTGTCCCCGATGCATTCGGCGAAACACTCGCCGAGGACGCGCCTGACGTGTCGACGGTCGACGCGCTCGCCATCCTGCGCCGGCACTATGGGCTGACCGGCACCGCGCGTCCGCTGCCTGGCGAACGCGACCACAATTTCCACATCCAGGCCGACGGCGAGCGTGAGTTCGTTCTAAAGATCTCCCATCCGGCGGAAGAGGCCGGCTTCACCGATTTCCAGAACAAGGCGCTCGACCACATCCTTGCAGTCGACCCCACCTTGCCGGTTCCCTCGGTGCGCAAAAGCCTTGAAGGCGAGCCGCAATTTGCGGCCAGTGTTGGTGGATCGGCGCCGCGCATCATCCGGCTGGTGACTTATCTGCCCGGTCAGCTGCTGTCGCGCTCGCCGACTTCCGATGCGCAGGATCGCAATCTCGGCGTCTTCCTGGCCCGCCTTGGCCGGGCGCTGCGCGGTTTCTTCCACCCGGCCGCCGGCAGCGACCTGCTCTGGGATATCCGTAAGGTCGCCAAGACGCGGCCGATGATGGCGCATATCAGTGACGTTGGCCGGCGGGCGATGGTCGAGCGCGCGATCGACTCCTTCGAGCAGCATGCGGCGCCGGTCATCCAGACCCTGCGCGCGCAGATCGTCCACAACGACATGAACTCCTACAATGTGGTGATGGACGCGTCGCGGCCGGAGATCGTCAGCGGCATCCTCGATTTCGGCGACATGATCCATTCGCCGCTGATCTGCGACCTCGCCATCGGCGCCGTCTATCGCTGGCCGGCGGAAGGCCATCCGCTGGCGCCGGCCGCGCGCTTCGTCGCCGGCTATCAGTCCGTGCAGCCGCTCGAGGAGGAAGAGATCAGCATTCTCTTCAATCTGATCCGTGCCCGCCTTGCGCTCATCGTCAATATCGCCAGTTGGCAGGCCGAGCGCTTCCCGGCCAAGCGCGACTATGTGCTGCGCCTCGCCACCGAGGTCTGGGCCTCGCTTGAAAAGCTGGATGGTCTGTCATCCACCGATGCCCGCCGCTATTTTCTCGACAATTCCAATCCGGAGTAAATGCTCGTGTCCCAGTCCTCGCCATATCCTTCAAATGCCGACGCGGCAGCATCGGAGCGCGCGCTGCTCGAGCGCCGCGCCAGGCTGCTCGGGCCGACTTATCGCGCCTTCTACCGCAACCCGATCCATCTGGTGCGTGGCAGCGGTGTGTGGCTCTACGATGCCCAGGGTCGCAGATTCCTCGACGCCTACAACAACGTCGCCTCGGTCGGACACTGCCATCCGCGTGTCGTCGAGGCGCTGTCGGCGCAGGCCGCCACGCTCAACACCCACACACGCTATCTCAGCGAGATCATCCTCGACTACGCGGAGAAACTTCTCGGCACCGTGCCGGCCCACCTCGGCCATGCCATGTTCACCTGCACCGGCAGCGAGGCCAACGACCTCGCCATCCGCATCGCCCAGCATTCCAGCGGCGGCACCGGGGTGATCATCACCGACTTTGCCTATCACGGCGCCACCATCGCGACGGCGCAGCTGTCGCCGGCGGCGGTCGGGGCAAAGGGCGTGCCCGCGCAGCACCGCACCGTGACAGCGCCGGACACGTTCCGCGACCATGGCCGGGCCGCACATGATTTCGCCAGAAATGTCGCTGCCGCCATCGAAGATATGCGCGCAAAGAATATCCGGCCGGCCGCATTGCTTCTCGACTCGGCCTTTTCCAGCGATGGCATCTTCTTTCCGGATGCGGCGGTGATGCGCGAGGCGGCCGACCATGTAAAAAAGGCCGGCGGCATCGTCATTGCCGATGAGGTCCAGTCTGGCTTCGGCCGGCTCGGCCAGGGCATGTGGGGCTTCGCGAATTACGGCGTCGAGCCCGACATCGTCACGATGGGCAAGCCGATCGGCGACGGGCATCCGATGGGCGCCGTGCTTGTGCGGCCGCAGCTTGTCGCCTCCTTCGGCTCGAACACCGGTTATTTCAATACTTTCGGCGGCAATCCGGTCGCTGCCGCCGTCGGCCTCGCCGTTCTGGAGGTGATCGAAGGCGAAGGACTGATCGAGAATGCGCGCAATGTCGGCGCCTATACGGCTGAGCTGCTGCGCGCCCTGCAGAGCCGGCATGGCGCGGTCGCCGATATCAGGCACAACGGCCTTTATTTCGGTGTCGAGCTGACGGCGGACGGTGACGAGGCGCTGGCCGCCACCAAGACATCGGCGGTCGTCGAAGCCATGCGCGAGGACGGCGTGCTGATCTCGTCCTGCGGTCCGCGCGGCAATGTGCTGAAGATCAGGCCGCCACTGCCGTTTGCCAGGGACAATGCCGAGCAACTGGCCGAGACGCTCGATCGCGCGCTGTCGAACTGGTGATCGGGCCGATCGCATGCTGAAGCTCGAACATCAAACCCTGAATGACCGCGCTTATGGCGCGCTCAAGCAGGAGTTGATTTCAGGCGGCTTCAGCCCGGGGCAGACGCTGGTTATACGCAAGCTCGCCGAGACGTTCGGCATCTCGACCACGCCAATCCGCGAGGCGCTGCAGCGGCTTGTCGCCGAGCGACTGCTCGAGATGCAGAACAACCGCTCGGTCATCGTGCCGTTGCTGTCCGCGCCTGCCTTCGAGGAACTGACGCGCATCCGTATCGCCGTCGAGGGACTGGCGGGCGAGATGGCGGCGACCAGGATGAGCGAAAGCGGGCTGGCTGACATACAGGCGACGCTCGCCGGCATGCAGCGTGCCATCGAGGCCGGCGACGCCAGGGCCTATCTCTCGTTGAACGAGGCGTTCCACTTCGCCATCTACCAGCATGCCGGCGCGCCGATCCTTTTGAACATGATCCGCGACCTCTGGGGGCGGGTTGGGCCTTATCTCAAGCTGCTGATGCAGGCCGATCGCTACATCCCGCACTCCAACGACGCGCATCGCAAGATCGTCGCCGCACTGGAGCAGCGCAGCGGCCCCACTGTGCGGGTCTTCATAGAAGAGGACATCGCGATGGCGGCCGCCGTGCTGTCGGCAAACCTTGACGCTGCCAGGTAGCCGTCGGCCTAGCTCGTCCCGTCCAGCCGGTCGCGCAGCATGCTCCAGCCGAGCAGCATGTTGGGCGCATGCCGCAGCAAGGCATGGAACGGGATCGGCGCCGGCGGCGCAAAGGGCAGCGGCAGGTCGCGGGCCTCGGTTCCAAAGGCCCAGTCCGCCAGCGCCTTGCCCATCGCCGTGGTCATGGCGATGCCGCGGCCGTTGCAGGCGCGTCCGGCGATCAGGCCCGGACCGAGGTCGATCAGGTGCGGCAGAAAATCCGGTTCAACCGCTGCCATTCCCGACCAGCTGTAGGCAAGCGGTGGGAGATCGGGCAGACCGAGATGCCGGCCGAGCCTTCGCCAGATCGTCTGCGGTACGCGCGTATCCGCACCGGCGCCAAGGATGTTCATGCCGCCGCTGATCAGCCGGTTTTCGGTGTCGAAGCGGAAGGTGAACAGATTGCGCCTGGTGTCACCGACACCTTGCCCGCCGGGAAGCAACCGGCTGCGTACTTCACGAGGCAATGGCGCTGTCGCGATCTGGAAGACTTTCAGCGGGAAATAGGTTCGCTGCAATGACGGATTGAGGGACCAGCCATAGGCGTTGGTGGCGATCAGCACCTTGCCGGCGCGTACTGAGCCAGATGGGGTTTTCAGCATCCAGCCATCGGCTATGCGATCAACCGAGGCGACGCGCGTCTGCTCGAAGACCTTCGCGCCGGCTTTCTCCGCCGCATCGGCAAGCCCGCGCGCATAGGCGACCGGATTGAGCACGCCGCCGCAACGATCCATCCAGCCGCCGGCATAGCCCGGCACGCCCGTCAGGGCTTCGATTTCCTGCCGATCCAATGTGACTGCCGGCCGGCCAAGCTGTGCCCATTGCCCGGCACGTGACTTGACCTTCTCGAAGGCGGCAGGCGAATGCGCAGGCTGGATCCATCCGTTCTGCACGGCGTCGCAGTCGATGCCGTGCTGCCGGATCAGGCGGAAGACCAGGTCGGCGCTGCCGGCGGCGAAATCGATCAGCCTTTCGCCGCGCGACGGTCCGAGATGGGCCAGTATGTCGACTGGATCCATTTTGGCGAAATTCGGCACGACAAAGCCCGCATTCCTGCCGGTCGCACCCCAGGCGATGAATTCGGCTTCGAGAACGGCGACGGAAAGGCCTTTCCCCGCCGCGTGCAGCGCGGTGGAAAGACCGGAAAAGCCACCGCCGACGATGGCCAGGTCGACAGCGAGCCCGCTCTGCAGCGCCGGCCGCTCGCGGCGGTTGCGGCTGACGGCATGCCACAGCGAAGCGCCATGCGTTTCCCGCCGAACCGTGGCATTCATGACGGCGAAATGCTCCTGGCCGTCGCCGCCTTCGCCCGCTTACCTAACCAGGACCGCCGCGGTCTGTCGCCGAATAGGCCGTTCGGCCGGATCAGCAGGATGACGCAGAGCATGACGCCGATGGCGGCGATCTGCAGCGCGGCGGCGCGAGCCTGCTGTTCCGGCGGGAAGAGGATGCTGGTCAGCGTGCCCGATCCGGCCCATATCGCCCACACCAGGATGCTGCCGATGACGGCGCCGAGATTGCTGCCCGAGCCGCCGACGATCAGCATCACCCAGACCTGGAAGGTCAGGATCGGCAGATAATTGTCCGGCGCGATAAAGCCGGTGAAATGCGCCTGCAGCGCGCCGGCCAGCGCCATGATGGCGCCGCCGACGGCAAAGGCCTGGACGCGGTAGAAACGCGCGCTCTTGCCGAGTGAGATCGCTGCCCGTTCATCCTCGCGCAGCGCCTTCAAAACCCGCCCCCATGGGCTGCGCGACAGATGCTCCAAGGCGAGATAGGCGATCAGCGTGACGACCGAGACCACGGCAAGGTTGGACAGGTTGAACAGCAACGGCGTCTCGGCAAGGCTGCCGAAGGGGCGCGGGATAAAACCGATGCCGAATGGGCCGCCCGTCAGCTTCTGCGCATTGAGTGCGACCAACTGCACGACGACGGCGACGCCGAAGGTGGTGATCGCCAGATAGTCGGATTTCAGCCGCAGCGTTGCCATGCCGGTAAGCGCTGCAGCGATGCCGCCGACGACCATGGCGCCCGCCCAGCCGACAAGGATCGGGAGGCCGAAGCCGCCCAGCCGCGCGGCATCGTCCGGTGTGGTCAGCAGCGCCGATGTGTAGGCGCCGATGGCGACGAAGCCGGCGAGGCCGACATTGAACAGCCCGGTCAGGCCCCACTGCAAATTGAGCCCTAGCGTGACCAGCGAGAAGATCAGCGCTGTGGTCAGGAAGAAGGCGCCGTAGCCGAGCAGGTCCATCAGCGTTCCCTCACACCAAACAGGCCGATCGGCCGCACGAACAGCACCGCCATCAGGATGATGAAGGAAACGGCGGCGCGCCACTCGGCGCCGATCAACTGCACCGCACCAGCCTCGGCGAGCCCGATGATCAGGCCGCCGAGCACCGCACCGGGAATGCTGCCGATGCCGCCGAGAATGGCGGCGGCGAACATCGGCAGCAGCATGTCGAAGCCCATGAACGGGCGGATCTGCACCAGAATGCCGATCATCACGCCGGCGACGCAGGCGAGAGCGCCGCCGATGACCCAGGTGACGCGCACCACGCTGGCGACATCGATGCCGACGATGCGGGCCAGCGCCGCGTTCTGGCTCAAGGCCTGCATCGAGCGGCCGGTCTGCGTGCGCGTTATCAACAGATGCACGCCGAGCACCAGCACCGCGGTCAGCAGCAAAAGCGCGATCTGGTCGGGTGTGATGCGGATGCCGAAGCCGACCGGCATGGCGATCTGGATCGCGCGGCTGAAATAGGTCGGCCGCGAGGTGAAGGTGAATTCGAGCAGGCTTCTCAGCGCCATCGAGGCGCCGAAGCTCGCCATCACCACGATGATCGCCTGGCCTTGCGAGCGAAGCCGCGAAAACAGCACCTTGTCGAGTAGCAGCGCCAAGAGCGCGGTGAAGGCCATGCCGATAACGAGCGCAACAATGAGCGGCCAGCCGAAGGACAGCGGTGCGATCGGCGCCACCTTGCCTACTGTCGCACCGATGGCGCTGACGACGGCCAGCGTCGCATAGGTGCCCCATGCCATGAAGTCGCCATGGGCGAAGTTCGAGAAGCGCAGGATCGAATAGGTAAGCGTCACGCCGATGGCGCCGAGGCCGATCATCGAACCCGTCAGCAATCCGTCGACGACAAATTGCAGGCTCATGCCTCACCTCCTTTCCCTGCCTTAGATGGGCGCTGGCCGAGATAGAGTTCGGCGACCACCGGATCGTTCCACAATTCGGAGGCGATGCCCTCGTGCCGGTCCTTGCCTTCGACCAGGACATAGGCGCGGTCGCCGATGGCGAGCGCCGCCTTGGCATTCTGTTCGACCAGCAGGATGGTGACGCCGGACTTGCGGATGCCGGCCAGCATCTCGAACACCATCGAGACGAATTTCGGCGACAGGCCGGCCGACGGCTCGTCCAGCACCAGCACCCTGGGGTGAACGATTAGCGCCCGTGCGACAGCGAGCATCTGCCGCTGCCCGCCCGACAAATTGCCGGCGGCGGTGCGGCGCTGGCGGACGAGGTCGGGGAAGGCAGCATACATCTCCTCGATGCGGGCAGGGATTTCGCGCCGTTCAAGGATGCCGCAGGCAACCCTGAGATTATCCTCGACCGACATCAGCGGAAAGATGTTTTCGGTCTGCGGCACGAAGGCAAGCCCGAGCCGCACCATGGTGTGGGCAGGCGCAGCGGTGATGTCCTTGCCGTCCAGAAACACCGTGCCACCGGTGATCGGGACGAGGCCGGCGATGGCCTTGATGAAGCTCGACTTGCCGGCGCCGTTGGGGCCCAGCACGACGACGATCTCGCCTTTTTTGACAGTGATCGAGGCGCCGCGCACGATTGGCACGCCGGGCTCGTAACCGGCTTCGAGGTCGCGGACATCGAGGACGATCTCGCTCATGCCGCGCCTCCGAGATAGGCCTCGATGACACGTGGGTCGCGAGCGACTTCTTCGGCCGTGCCTTCGCTGAGCAGCTGGCCGCTCGCCATGACGAGGACGCGATGGCAAAGCCGCGTCACCATATCGATATTGTGCTCGATCAGCAGGAAGGTGATGCCACGCGCGTTGATGTCCCGGATGCGGTCGATGATGACCTCCAGCAGCGTCGCGTTGACGCCGGCCGCCGGTTCGTCGAGCAGTATGATCGCCGGGTCGGCCATCATCACGCGGGCGAGTTCGAGCAGCTTGCGCTGGCCGCCGGAAAGCACCCGCGCCGGCTCATGCGCGAGATGGGTGAGGGTGACCAGTTCCAGCAGTTCGAGCGCCTTTGTCCTGGCGGCTCTTTCCTGCGCGGCGACGCGCCATGGCGTGATGAAATTGGCGAGCAGCTTTTCGCCGGCCTGGCCCTGTGCGGCCAGCATAATGTTTTCGATCAGCGTCAGATTGGGCAGCGGGCGCGGGATCTGAAAAGTTCGGCCAAGGCCATGACCGATGCGCAGATGCGCGGCTTCGCCCGAGACAGGCGTGCCGTTGAATAGGATCTCGCCGCTGGTCGGCAGGATGCTGCCGGCGAGCAGGTCGAACATCGTCGTCTTGCCTGCACCATTGGGGCCGATCAAGCCGAGGATTTCTCCCGCTTTGACGTCAAACGAGACATCGTTGAGCGCGACAAGGCCGCCGAACCGCCTGACGACATTCCTTGCCGTCAGAACCGGCGCGCGGGTTTCCCCTTGCCGTTTGGTTGCCTCGCTCATCAAACCCTCTGGCCGAAGACGATCGTTGCCGTCTCCTCATTATGATTTGTGATCACACTTGCTTTGATCACGCTATTCGGCTTTAATTTCATCCGCAAGCCGAAAACCGGCCAAGAACGGAATTCCATGCAAAAGGCTGCCATCGAAAAGAACAACGAGGCGATCGCGGCCCAGCTTGCGCCAGTCGGCCGCGAAACTGTGCAGGACCGCGTCTACTCGGAATTGCGCCGCGCCCTGATCGGCGGCCTGTTCGAGCCGAGCCAGGTGCTGACCATCCGTGGCCTAGCTGACGCCTTGGTCACCTCGACCATGCCGGTGCGCGAGGCGCTCGGCAGGCTGATCACGGAAAAGGCGCTGGAGGCGCTGCCCAACCGTTCGGTGCGTGTGCCGCCGATCACATTGGAACGGCTGGATGATCTCTTGCGTGCCCGCATCCTGATCGAGGGCGAAGCGATCGCGCTGGCCGCCGCCCGCATGGGCCCGCGCCAGATCGCCACCATCGAAACCATTCTCGGCGAATGGGACGAGATGCGGGCGCTGAAACACAAGAAGGACGTCGATCGCGAAGTGACGCTCAATCAGAGCTTTCATTTCGAGATCTACCGCTCCTGCGGCTCGGCCGTGCTGATCCCGATGATCGAGAGCCTGTGGCTGCAATCGGGGCCCTGCATCCGCGTCGCTATCTATGCCTTCTCGGAAGCCGGCGAAGTCGACACCGCCCAGTATCACCGCCGCATCGTCACGGCGCTGTCCACGCAGGATGCGCAGGCGGCGCGCGAATCGCTTGTCGCCGACATCAGCCGCCCCTTCACCTTCCTGCGCAGCAAGCTGCAGGCCGCCGCCGCGAAAGACCAGACATGACCGCCATCAGGATCACCGAGCCGCGCTCGCAGCTTTCCGTCACGGCGCTGCTGCTGCCCGAGAAGGCACCGGAAAACGCTGCCTTCCTCTCGGCCTATCTCGGCACGCCACGTGTCGTCCCTGGCATCCATGCGATGTGGACGGGGCCGGAAATCTCCTGTCCGGTTCCCGCGGCCGATCTCGAGGGCCAGGCCTATGCGAAACCGTTGCCGGCCGAGAACGCGACGCTGACGCCGCAGCCGGGCGACATCGTGCTTTCCTACGTGCCGCCACGCATGTGGGGCGGCAATCCCAATGCGATCTTCGACATCGGCCTCTACTACGGGCAGGGCGCGCGGCTCTTGTTCCCGATCGGCTGGCTGGCCGGCAGCGTGGTGGCGCAAGTGCGCGTCGAAGAGCGTGACCGGTTCGCCGCCGCTTGCGGTGTCATCCGCCGCAACGGCGCCTGCGATGTTACCTTCAGCCTGATGGAGGCCTGAATGGCCGACGACAGTTTCGAGCTGTTCGATCTGCGCGTCGAGGCGGTCATCCCGGAGGGCAAGCCGATCTATTGCGGCGCCAAGGAAGGCGACTATTTCGAACTTAAGGGCGAGATGCTGTCGATGCCGGCAGGGCAGGGTTTTTCGATCTATTCGCTCGCCGCCGTCTTGCCTCTGCTGGCGGCCAAGCAGCGCCCAACCCACCCGAACGACTGGATGACCTCGGACGCGGAGATCGCTTGTCCCGATCCCAATTGCGCCAGCCGGCTGAGGATCGTCAGGATGGCCAAGCGGCGGTTCAGCCACGCCGAGACCACGGCGGTGCCGCTGCCTAAAGAGGATGATCTGAGATGAGTGCCAAGACCTTCGAACTCGGCTCTGGCTACACCATCTCGCGCGTCATCCGCGGCGGTTGGCAGCTGGCCGGCGGCCACGGCGCCATCGACCGCAGCCAGGCGGTGGCCGATCTGATCGCCACATTCGATGCCGGCATCTGGACCTATGATTGCGCCGACATCTACACCGGCGTCGAGGAATTGATCGGCGCCGCGCGCCTGCGACTGGCCAGTGAGCGCGGCCTCGATGTCGCCGCCCGGATGAAGGTGCACACCAAGCTGGTGCCCGACCTCGAACGGCTGGCCAGCATCAGCCGCGACTACATCAGGAGCATCGTCGACCAGTCATTGCGGCGGCTGAAGACCGAGCGGCTCGATCTCGTTCAGTTCCACTGGTGGGACTATGCGCAGCCTCGCTATGTCGAGGCGATGGGCTGGCTCGACGAGCTTCGTCTTGAAGGCAAGGTGCGCAATCTCGGCACCACCAATTTCGACACGCCGCGCCTGGCTGAAATCCTTGCCGCCGGCATACCGCTGGTCAGTCAACAGCTGCAATATTCCGTGCTCGACCAGCGGCCTGGCAACAGCTTGGCGAACCTCGCCGCCAAACACGGCGTCAGCTTCCTCTGCTATGGCTCGGTGGCCGGCGGCTTTCTCAGCGACAAATGGCTCGGCGTGGCCGAACCGGCCACGCCGCTCGAAAACCGCTCGCTGGTGAAATACAAGCTGATCATCGACGATTTCGGCGGCTGGGGCCTTTTCCAGCACCTGCTTCAGGCGCTGAAGGCCGTTGGCGATCGCCACGGCGTCGACATCGCCACCATCGCCAGCGCCTGGGTGCTGGAGCAGCCGCAAGTGGCGGCCGTCATCGTCGGCGCCCGCAACCAGGCGCATGCGCTGGCCAATGCAAAGATCATGGACGTTGCGCTCGACGCCGAGGACCGGGTGCGGATTGCCGCCGTCATCGCACAAGGCACCGGCCTTGAGGGCGACGTCTATACGCTGGAGCGCGACCGCCATGGCCGCCACGGCTCGATCATGCACTACAACCTCAATGCGGGGAAGAAATGAGCGGCGAGCCCTCCCTGTTTTCACGCGCCAGCGCTGAAATCATCGACCTGCATCGCTTCTTCGTCGACTGGTTCGTCGCCGCGCGCGCAAACACGGTGGACTTCGGCCGCTTCGAACGCGCCATGGGCGAAGACCTCAGCATGGTGGCGCCGGACGGGCAGATTCTCGATCGCGAAGCGGTCGTCGATCATGTCCGCTCAAGCCGCGCCTCTTGCGATGAAGGTTTTGCCATTTCGATCGAGGACATCCGGCCCGGCTGGCAGGACGCCGATACCATCGTCGTCCTCTATGTCGAAGCGCAGCTGCGCGCAGGCAAGCACAGCCGTCGCCAGTCCAGTGCCGTCTTCACCACCAGTTCATCGGCGCCCAACGGCGTTGAATGGCGACATCTGCATGAGACCTGGCTGCAGGTGCCGGAACGCTGAACAGGCTCCAGAATTCAAATACAGTCGAGTAACGAAAGGGGAACAACAATGACAAAGACGATACTCCAACTCACCACCGCGCTCGCCCTCGTCACGATGGCGGGTGCTGCGCAAGCCGCCGATTGCAAGATCACCGTCGGCCTCGTCATGGAGCTGACCGGCCCGGCCGGCGAATACGGCCAGGCCGGCGCCAAGTCGGTCGAGATGGCCTTCCGCGACATCAACGGAGCCGGCGGTGTGCGCGGCTGCGATCTCGTCACCGACACGCGCGACAGCCAGAGCCAGGGCAACATAGCGGTCGACGCAGCCACCCAGCTGGTCCAGGTCAAGAAGGTGCCGGTCATCATCGGCGGCATCATCTCCTCGGTGTCGATCCCGATCCTGACTTCGGTCACCGCACCAGCCAAGATCGTCCAGGTCTCGCCGGCTTCGTCCTCGCCGACGCTGACCGCGCTCGGCCGCGACGGCAAGACCAACGGCATCTTCTTCCGCACCATCACCTCGGATGCGCTGCAGGGCGTCGCCGCCGCCAAATACGCCGTCGACAAGGGTTTCAAGAAGCTGTCGATCATCCATGTCAACAACGATTTCGGCGTCAACATGGTGGCCGAATTCTCACGTGCCTACAAAGCGCTCGGCGGCACCATCGTCTCCGACACGCCCTACAATGAGAAGCAGTCGAGCTATGCCTCGGAAGTCACGGCGGCAATGGCCGGCGAACCGGACGGTCTTTACCTCGTCAGCACGCCGGTCGACGGCGCTACGGTCGCCCGTACCTGGATCTCGCAGGGCGGCGTGCAGAAATTCCTGCTCAATGACGGCATGAACAGCCCTGATTTCATCGAGTCCGTCGGCGCCGACTATCTGAAGGAAGCCTACGGCACGTCCTCCGGCACCAGCCCGACGGCCTCGACGGAGTATTTCACCAAGAACTACAAGGAATTCTCCGGCATCGAACCGACCAATCCGGCGGCCGACCGCTCCTATGACGCCGGCGCGATTGTTGGTCTGGCCATCGCCATTGCCGGTTCTGAGGACCCGGCCAAGATCAAGGATGCGATGTACAAGGCCGTCGATCCGGCCGGCACGCCGATCTTTGCCGGCAAGGAAGAGTTCGCCAAGGCGCTCGGCCTGATCAAGGACGGCAAGCCGATCCGCTATGAAGGTGTCATCGGCCCTGTCGCCTTCGACAAATATGGCGACATCACCGGCCCGTTCCGCCTGTGGAAGATCGTCGACGGCAAGGTGGCAACGGACGGTGAAATGACCACCGACGATGTCAACGCGCTGCAAGCCAAGCTTCAGTAAGACAACTCTCCGGTATCGATCACGATCCATCGTGATCGATACAGGACGATTGTCCTGTTTTACATTGCCGACGGACACGGACGACGTCGCTTTGCGTGGACGAGCGTTTGCCCGGCAGGCGGCGTTTCGGCCGAACATGGCATCGGCCTCGACAAGAAGAAGTGGCTGCATCTGGTCCGCAGCGACGCCGAGATCGCCACGATGCGGCGGCTGAACGCAGCGCTTGACCCGAGAAACATCCTCAATCCGGGACGGGTCTTCGACCTCGACCCGACTGCCTTCTGCCGATGACGATCCCGCACAGCCTGACGCATCAGCCGCTTTGCCTTGCCGCTTCGCGGATGGTCTGCAGCAGGATGGAAAAGGCCGGCGAGGGCGCGGTGTCGGTCCGCATGGTCAGGCCGACCGGTCCCTTGGTTTCCTCGGTGTTGACCGGCAGGGCGACGAAGGCGCCGCTGCCGAGTTCATTGGCAACGACGCCAGCCGAAATGATCCAGACGGCATTGCTTTGCCGCAGGAAGGCGCGGCCGAAGGAGTCTGAAACGGTTTCGATCTCGGTTGCCGGCGCCGTCATGCCGTTGGTGATGAACAGGCGGTCGACGAAGGGGCGGATGACCGATTCCCGCGTCGGCATCAGCATCGGGAATTCGTCGAGCCGTGCGAACACATCCTGTCCCGGATCAAGCAGCGGATGTCCGGCTCGCACCACGAACAGCACCGGTTCAGAATAGAGGTGCTCGAAGAAGAAGCCGGTCATGTTTTCCGGCGCCGCCAGCCTTCCGACGACGAGATCGAGCGCTCCGGTGCGCAACTGTTCGAGCAGCACGGCGTTCTCGCCGGTGACGATCTTGATCGCCGCACCTGTGTCCTCCTCGAGGAACAGGCCCATGGCGAGCGGTATCACCCGCGCCGACACTGTCGGCAGCGCACCGATGCGGATCGGGTGCCGGCTGACCGCTCCGTCCTGGCGGACGGAATCGACGCCTTGCTTGAGTGCCGTGATCGCCGTTCCGGCATGGCGAAGAAAGATCTCGCCAATGCGCGTCAGTCGGATGCCACGGCCGTCGCGCTCGACCACCGCAACCCCCAGCGCCCCTTCCAGCTCGCGCAATGTCTTGGTCACTGCCGGCGGGCTGACATGCAGCAAGTCAGCCGCTCGTGCCACGCTTCCCTGCCGCGCGACCTCCAGGAATGCCTGCAAATGGCGGAACCGGATCCGGCTCTCGGACATGAATTAATAACCCATGAGTTAATGAAACGACGCAAAATATCATTTTACCGAACCAAACGCCTTGTGCAATGTGGGGGCGGAGGACCGAAACCGTGCCATTCCTCACCATCGGCGGCATCACGCTGCACCATCGCCACAGCAAGGCGAGCGGCAATGCGCGCCCTATCATATTCATCAATTCACTGGGCACCGACTTCCGGATCTGGGACGAAATTGTCTCGGCGCTTGGTGGTGAAATGCCGCTGCTGGTCTATGACAAGCGCGGTCACGGGTTGTCCGACATCGGCGACATCAGGTCGATCGACGATCATGTCGATGATCTCTCGGGCCTCATCGATCATTTCGAATTGAGCAAAGTCGTGCTGTGCGGCCTGTCGGTCGGCGGCATGATCGCGCAGGGGCTCTATGCCAGGCGACCTGAAATCGTCGAAGGCCTGATCCTTTGCGACACGGCGCACAAGATCGGCACGACGGACAGCTGGAACACACGCATCGCAACGGTCGAAAGCAAGGGCCTCCAGGCGATTGCCGATGGCGTGCTCAAAATGTGGTTCACCCCCGCCTTCCACGCGGCGCGTCCAGCCGAGCTCGACGGCTATAGGAACATGATGACCAGGCAAGCGCTCGCCGGTTACATCGGGACCTGCGTTGCCGTTCGCGATGCCGATTTCACCGATGCCGCACGCCGCATCGCGGTGCCGACACTCTGTGTCGCGGGCGACCAGGATGGCTCGACGCCGCCCGATCTCGTCCGCTCGCTGGCCGAGCTGATCCCCGCCGCGCGCTTCGAGATCATCCGCGACGCCGGACACATTCCTTGCGTCGAACAACCCGAAGCGCTGGTCGCCCTGATCCGCAGTTTTATCGCGTCGCTTGCCCCTGGAGCAGAAACTCATGGATGAAGTCCCCGGCGACGCAGCCAGATATCGCAAGGGGCTCGCGGTGCGGCGCTCGGTACTCGGCGACCGGCATGTCGACCGGGCCGAAATCGCCGCCACCGATTTCGACCAGCCTTTCCAGGAGCTGATCACCGAGGCTGCCTGGGGAACCGTGTGGGCGCGGCCGGGCTTCACCAAGCGTGAGCGTTCGATCGTCACGCTGGCGCTGCTGGCCGCACTCGGCCATGATGAGGAGATCGCCATGCATGTGCGCGCCACCGCCAACACCGGTGCGTCGCGCGACGACATCTGCGAGGCGTTCCTGCATGTCGCCATCTATGCCGGCGTGCCGGCCGCCAACCGTGCCTTCAAGATCGCCAAGGAGGTGTTTTCGGAAATGGACGGGAGCCAGAATGCCCGCTGAGTCCGGCTCGACCCGGAGGCCCGAGACCGGCGCCTTCTTCCAGCGCGACCGGACATGGCATCCGCCGGCTCTGACGCCGAACTATAAAACCTCGGTGCTGCGCTCACCGCAAAAGGCGCCGCTGTCGTTCGACAACACGCTATCGGAGATTGCAGGCCCGGTCTTCGGTCACGCCATGCTCGGCGAACTCGACGCCGACCTGATCCACAATTTCGCCAGGCCCGGCGAGAGCGCGCTCGGTGAGCGCATCCTCGTCTATGGGCGGGTGCTCGACGAACGCGGCGTTGGCGTGCCCGGCGCGCTGCTTGAGTTCTGGCAGGCCAATGCCGGTGGCCGCTATCGCCATAAGAAGGATGGCTATCTGGCGCCACTCGATCCGAATTTTGGCGGTTGTGGCCGAACTATTACAGGCGAGGATGGCTTCTATGCGTTTCGTACCGTCAAGCCCGGTCCCTATCCCTGGCCGAACGGGCCGAACGACTGGCGGCCTTCGCACATCCATTTCTCTGTCTTTGGCCACGGCTTTGCGCAGCGGCTGATCACGCAGATGTATTTCGAGGGCGATCCGCTGATCTGGCGCTGCCCGATCGTGCGCGGCATCCCCGACAAGGCGGCCATTGAGACGCTGATCGCAACGCTCGACATGCAAGCGACGATCCCCTTCGACGCGCGCGCCTACAAGTTCGACATCGTTCTGCGCGGGCGCCGCGCGTCGCGGTTCGAAAACAGGCTGGAGGGCAATTGATGGCCCAGTCGCTCGACCGGCTCAGGGAGAGCCCCTCGCAGACCGCCGGACCGTACGTTCATATCGGGCTGACGCCCAATTTCGGTGGCATCGGCTGCGTCTACCCGACCGACCTCGGCGCGACCATGGTCAACGACAAGACCAGGGGCGAGCGCATCGGCCTGCGCATCCGGGTGCTCGACGGCACCGGCACGCCGCTCAAGGATGCGCTGATCGAGATCTGGCAGGCGGATGCCGACGGGCTCTACAATTCGCCGGCAGAACCGCGCGGCACGGCCGATCCCAACTTCTTCGGCTGGGGCCGTTGCCCGACCGACATGGACACCGGCCTGTGTGCGTTCGAGACGATCAAGCCTGGCCGCGTCCCGTTCAACGATGGTCGCCTGATGGCGCCGCATATCACGCTCTGGATCGTCGCCCGCGGCATCAATCTCGGCCTGCACACAAGACTGTATTTTTCCGATGAGGAAAAGGCCAATGCTGAAGATCCGATCCTTGCGCGTTTCGAGCACCGCGTTCGCGTGCCGACGCTGATCGCCGAGCGCCAAGGCGATATGTATGTCTTCGACGTCCATCTCCAGGGGGAGAAGGAAACGGTCTTCTTCGATAGCTGATGCTCAGGAGGCCTGTGACATGACTGTATCGCCTTTCGACCATCCGCTGCTCTCCGCTCTTCTCGGCGACGAAGAAGCGGCGAGGCATTTTTCCGTCGAGGCGGAAATCGAGGCCATGTTGGCCTTTGAACAGGCGCTGTCGCAAGCGGAGGCCGATAACGGGATAATCTCCAAAGATGCCGAGGCAGCTATCGTGGCGGCGCTTGGCACGTTCCGGCCGAACACGGCTCTGCTGCGAGCCGGGGTCGCCAAAGACGGCGTCATGGTGCCGGAGTTGGTGCGCCAGATCAGGGCGGCGGTCGGCGAACCGCATGGCCAGAAAGTGCATTTCGGCGCGACCAGTCAGGACGTCGTCGACACGGGCCTGATGCTTCGGCTGAAACCCGTCGTCGAGCATCTCGATCTGCTGTTGACCGAAACCGTCATGCGCCTCGCCTCGCTCGAAGAGCGTTTTGGCGGCAGGGCGCTGACCGGCATGACGCGTATGCAGAAGGCGATTCAGATCAAAGTGCAGGATCGTGTGGCAGCGTGGCAGGGGCCGCTGCAACGGCACCAGGAAAAGCTGCCGGAACAGTCGAGATGCCTGCTGGTGGTGCAGTTCGGCGGTGCCGCCGGCACACTGGAAAAACTAGGCGACAAAGGGAAAGCGGTGCGCGCAGCCCTAGCCGTCAGGCTTGGTCTTGGCGACGCACCGCAATGGCAGAACCAGCGCGACGCGCTCGCTGATTTTGCCGGTTGGTTATCGCTGCTGACCGGCAGCCTCGGCAAATTCGGCCAGGACATCGCTCTGATGGCGCAAGATGGAACCGAGATCAAACTTTCCGGCGGTGGCGGCTCGTCTACCATGCCTCACAAGCAGAACCCGGTGAAGGCCGAAGCGCTGGTGGCGCTTGCCCGCTTCAACGCCACGCAGCTTGCCGGCCTGCATCACGCGCTCGTGCATGAGCAGGAGCGGTCGGGTGCTGCATGGACGCTGGAGTGGCTATTGCTGCCGCAAATGGTCGTCGCAACGGCAGCGTCGCTGCGCCTTGCCGCCGAACTGGCCGCACAGGTCGAAAGTCTCGGCCACTGATGCGCACGCAAATCGTCGTCATCGGGTCCGGGCCGTCCGGGCTGCTGCTTGGGCAATTGCTGGCCGGCATCGGCGTCGAGACGGTCATTCTGGAACGCGCAAGCCGCGAGCACGTGCTTGGCCGCGTGCGGGCAGGGGTGCTCGAACAGGGCACCGTCGAATTGCTGGAACAGGCCGGCGCGGCGGCAAGGCTGCATGCCGAAGGGCTGCCGCATTCCGGCATCTCGCTCGCCTTCGACGGACGCTTGCATCGCATCGACCTCAAGGCGCTGACCGACGGCAGGCATGTCACCGTCTATGGCCAGACCGAGGTGACGCATGATTTGATGGACAAGCGCGACGCGGCAGGGCTGACCACGATCTACGAGGCGGCAAATGTCGCTCTGCACGATTTCGACGGCGCCGCGCCTTTCGCCACCTATGACAAGGATGGCGTCACGCATCGCATCGACTGCGACTTCGTTGCCGGCTGCGACGGCTATCATGGCGTCAGCCGCAAATCGGTGCCCGAGCGTACGCTAAAAATCTTCGAGCGGCAGTATCCGTTCGGCTGGCTCGGCGTGCTGGCAGAAGTACCACCGGCCGATCACGAACTGGTCTACGCCAATCACGAGCGGGGTTTTGCGCTGTGCTCGATGCGCTCGACGCATCGCAGCCGCTACTATGTGCAGTGCCCGGAGGACGACCATGTCGAGGCGTGGTCGGACGACCGCTTCTGGGACGAGTTGCGCCGCCGCTTGCCGGAGCAGACGGCGGCAAATGTCGTCACCGGCCCATCCTTCGAGAAATCGATCGCGCCGCTGCGCTCCTTCGTTGCCGAGCCAATGCGCTTCGGCAGGATGTTCCTGGTTGGCGACGCCGCCCATATCGTACCACCGACCGGGGCGAAAGGCCTCAACCTCGCCGCCAGCGACGTGCGCTATCTCTTCTCGGGTTTGCGCGACTTCTATCGCGACAAATCCGCGGCTGGCATCGACGCCTATTCGCAAAAGGCATTGGCGCGGGTCTGGAAGGCGGTTCGCTTTTCCTGGTGGATGACGACGATGCTGCACCGCTTTCCCGACACCGGCGAATTCGGCCAGCGCATCCAGGAGGCCGAACTCGACTATCTCGTGCAGTCGCGCGCGGCATCGACCGCGCTCGCCGAGAACTATGTCGGCCTGCCTTATTGAGGGCTGCGGATCATCCCGCGCCTTGCTGCCTGGCAAAATCCAAAAGCATCGGGCGCTGCCCCTTGAGGATTTTCACCTCGGCCTCGGGCAAGGTGAACCAGCCCGCTCTGTCGACCTCCGGAAACTCCTTCAGGGATTCCGACCTTGGCGGCCATTCCATGGTGAAAATGTTGCTCTTGATGGAGGTCACATCGATGTCGATGGTCGCCTCGACGGACCAGGCCGAGACGATCTTGCCGCCCGGTTGCCTGTAGTCGCCAAGCCGCGCGAAGATGCCATCGACCTTGATGCCGAGCTCTTCCTCGGTCTCGCGTTGCGCTGCCGTCAACTCGTCCTCGGTCTCGTCGACAAGACCCTTCGGTATCGACCACGCACCATCGTCCTTCTTCGCCCAGAAGGGGCCGCCCGGGTGAACCAGCAACACCTCGAGATCGCCATCGCCGCGGCGATAGATCAGCAATCCCGCACTCCGTTTTGCCATTTTTATACGTCCGTCTGCGAAGCCGGCAGCCTGCCGATGGTCCTTGAATCGTTGACGCGAACCTTGCACCAGGGGATTGCGACGCTATGTCAGGCGCGTCTACATTGCACCTCACCCGCGAGTCCGGCAATCTGATACCATCGCCTATTTGGCGGCTCGAAGGCTAGGTGACGATGCAACTCGGTCTTATTGGCTACTACAGCGACTTCGTCGTGTATCCGCTGGTAATCGCCGTGCTGGCAGTGGCCGGGCTGCTCGAGGCCGGCGAAGAGGGTGCGCCGGGCTGGATAGGCACGGTCCTCGCCTGTCTCGGCCTCTGGACGCTGATCGAGTATGTGCTGCACAGGTTCGTTCTTCACCACATTCCCTACATCAAGGACCTGCACGACCGTCACCATGTCGAGGAGCGCAGTTCGGTGGGCACGCCGACCTGGCTCAGCCTCGGGGTGCATGCGCTGGTCGCGTTCCTGCCGGTATGGATGATCTCGGATTTAGCAACCGCGAGTGCGGTGAGCTGCGGGCTGATGCTGGGGTACCTCTGGTACATCAGCATCCACCACATGATCCATCACTGGCATCCCGCGCATCCGAGCTACCTCTACACGCTCAAGCGCCGTCACGCGGTGCATCACCACATCGAGGAAACGGCCAATTTCGGTGTGACGTCGGCGTTCTGGGATCGCGTTTTCGGGACGGCGCGGCTCTAGTCCGAGGCCAGATCAACCCCAATCGTTCAACGCCTCTTCCCGCGACCGCCGGGTGACTTGGCGCCGCGAGGGCCGCTCTGAACCGGCGTGTTGTTCTGGTTCTCGTCGGACAGTTTTCGCCAGCGGGCAAGGCGCTCCGGATCGAGCGTTCCGGCCTTCAAGGCAGCCTGCACAGCGCAGCCCGGCTCATGCACATGCGTGCAGTCGCGGAACTTGCACAGTGGCGCGAGTTCGGTGATTTCGGCAAACAGCGTGTCGATGCCGGAGGCGACGTCACTGACCTGCAAAGTCCGCATGCCCGGCGTATCGATCACCCAGCCGCCGCCGGCAATGGCGTGCAGCGATCGCGACGTGGTGGTGTGGCGTCCCTTGGCATCGTGCTCGCGAATGCCTCCGGTCTGCTGCGGCGATTGCTGCCCCGATCCGGCCAGCGTGTTGACCAGCGTCGATTTGCCGACGCCGGAGGAGCCGATCAGCGCCACCGTCTGGCCGACACCGCACCAGGCAGCCAGGATGGTTGCCGCATCCGATGTCCGGGGGTTCAGCGTCACGACCGGCAATCCACGCTGCAACGCGGCAGCCTGCCTTGCATATGTCTCGGCGTCTTCAGCGGTATCGGCCTTGGTCAGCAGGATCACAGGCGTCGTTCCGGCCTCATTGGCGAGCGCCAGATAACGCTCGAGCCGGGCGGGATTGAAGTCGGCATTGCACGAGGTGACGATGAACAGCGTGTCGACATTGGCCGCGGCAAGCTGCGGCACCCTGCCGCCCTGGGTGCGGCGCTCCAGCACCGTCTTGCGGACCAGGCGGCGCTGCACAAGGTGTTCATGCCCATCGACCAGTACCCAGTCGCCGACCGCATAGTCGCGGGTGTTCGCCTGCGCCGGCAGCGTCAGATCGACCGGCCCTGCCTGGGACAGGCCGGTCACGCGATCGCGGTGGACGGTGGCGATCCGTGTCGGGACAAGATCGGCGTCGCCGGGTTCGAGCTGGTCGCCAAAAAAATCCGTCCAGCCCAGGCCGGCAAGCGATGGCATGGAGTGGTCCGTCACGGCTTTGACCACGGCGTCGCGGACATTGGAGAGTATCCCTGGCAGGTGAGGCGCGGACGGGGTGGGCAATTGCCCAGCTGTATGGGCGGCATGGCGGCATTTGGCAAGCAGGCCCGGAGCCGAGAGCGAGCGGCAAGCTTCTGCAGCCCATCCCTCGATCGTCGAACTGACGATCAAGTCGATGAAACAGCGCTATCCGAAAGCGTTTGGGGGGAAAAAACGGCGGCGAGCCGCCTCAGTTTTGAAACGTTAACGAATAATTTGACGCATGCAATGTTTTTGGGTTCTATTGGTAACTGTGAAAATTGACTGAATAAGTTCCATCCAGCATTGTCGCATCCGGTCAACGGCCGCATGACTGGGGCGGGCCGATCATGACAGGGATCAGGAATATATCGATGGCGGAGAAGACGCACCGCACGATGGATGACTTCGCCCAGGCATGCGGCGTGTCCCGGCCGACGCTGTCCAAATATTTCGACGATCCGGCGAGCGTGAAGCCGGCGACGCGGGCGCGCATCGAAGCCGCCCTGCGCTCCTCGGACTATCAGCCCAACCTTTTCGCCCGAAATCTCAACCGCAAGCGCACCCGCAACATCGGCATCGTCGTGCCGACGATCACCGATCCGTTCTACGCCGAGATGGTCAGCCGCATCGAATTTCGCTGCCGCGACGAAGGCTACTGGCCGATCGTCATCTCCTCGCATGGTTCGCCGAAGCTGGAGGCGGAGTCGGTCAGGACGCTGCTGTCCCTGAAGGTCGCCGGCGCGATCATCGCCCCACTGGGTCTGGCTTCCGACCGCGGCGTCTTCGACAAGCTCGGGCAGGATATTCCGATTGTCTATTTCGACACCTATATCGAGGGCGATACGCCGTTCGTCGGCAACGACAACCGGCAGAGCGTCTCGACCATCGTCGACTATCTCTGCCGTTCGGGTGAGCCGCCGGTCTATCTCGACATCCCACACGTCAACCACAACTCCGGCGAACGCCAGGAAAGCTACAACGTCGCGATGGAGACCGCCGGGTTCAAGCCGGTCGTCATCGAAGGCACCCGCGATTACACCTGGGACTTCGAACGCATCGGCTACGAGCAGACGGAAAAAATGCTGCAGGCCGGCGCCTTGCCCGGCCGCACCATCCTGTGCGCCAATGATCGTCTCGCCTTTGGCGTGATGGCGGCTGCGTTCTCGCGCGGCCTGAAGGTCGGCCGCAGACCCGATTGCGATCTGCGGGTTGCAGCACACGACGATCATCCGCTGAGCCGCTACACCTGCCCGGCGCTGACCACCATGGCGCAGGATTTCACCGCCATGGCCGGCCGCAGCGTCGAGATCCTGCTGGCCTTGCTGGACGAGGCCGATCCGCCGAAGCAGGGCATGGCGCGCACCGTCAAGCTCGGCGCCACCCTGGTGATGCGTCAGTCAGCCTGAGCGACCGGCGTCAGCTTTTCTCGAACTGGCGCCAGGCAGTCACCGCCTCGGCCACCGCTTGCCGGGCAGCGGGAATATGGCGTCCCATTGAGACAAAGCCGTGAATCTGGCCCGGCCATTGCCGCAGGATGAGCGGAACGCCCGCGGCTTGCAGGCGCGCCGCATAGGCTGCCCCTTCGTCGGCGAGGATGTCGCAGCCGGCAAGCGCTACAAAGGTCGGCGCAACGCGGGCGAGGTCAGGCGCCAGCAAGGGCGAGACGCGCCAGTCCATGATGTCCTCGGGCGTTCGCACATAGTGGTCGCGGAACCATGCCATGGTGGTTGCGGTGAGCCCGAAGCCGTCGCCGAAACGCTGGTAGCTATTCGATGCCTGCCGCGCGTCGGTGTTGGGATAGATCAGGAGTTGCGCCGCAAGCTGAGGCGCAAGCCCATCGCGGGCAAGCAGCGCCAGCACCGTGGCGAGATTGCCGCCGGCGCTGTCGCCGGCAACGCCGATGCGTCTGATGTCGATGCCGAGACCGGCGGCATTCCCCGCTATGAAGCGCAGTGTCGCCAGGCAATCCTCGAGCCCGGCGGGAAATTTGTGCTCTGGCGCCAGGCGATAATCGGGACAGACAATGACGGCGCCGCCGAGATTGGCCATCAGGCGGCAGATCTCGTCATGCGAATCGAGGTTGCCGACGACCCAGCCGCCGCCATGCAGGTAGAGCAGCGCCGGTGCCCCGCTTTGCGGTGCGCCGATGCCGCGATGGATGCGGAGCGCTATAGGCCCATTCGTCCCGTCGATCTGCCGTTCCTGGGTCGCAGCGACCGGCTCGTGCTCACCCTGTAACGTCGGGAACGAGGCGTTGTAGGCAGTTCGCGCCGCCGCCACGCTGCCGGTCTCGAATGGCTCGCCGCCGGCTGCACGACCAATTTCGAGGACGCGCAGCGCATCCGGATCGAGCGTCATGGTCATGTCCTCAGGCCAGCAGGCTGCTCGCCTCTTCCTCGGTCAGCAGGGCCGGCTGCACGACATCGCCCGCGATGGCGACTGATCCCTGTGTTTCACCGGAGCGAAGGATAGCCTCCATGATCTCCAGTACATGCAGCGCGAGGCTGCCGGAGGCCCGTGGGGTGTTGCCGGTTTGAAGCGAGCGCACCAGATCGGCGACGCCGAGCATACGGTAGTTGGCGCGATCGGGTGCCGCGTAAGGCCAGTTGCGGGCGCCGTAGAGTTCGCCCTCGCTGGCGAAATCCTGCCAGTCGGTGCCGCGTTCCGACAGCGACACCGTGCCGCCGAACGTGTCGGGATCGGGCAGGCGCAGCGAGCCCTCCGTGCCGTGCAGTTCGATCGGATGGTTGGAGTGGCGAAAGACGTCCCACGAGGCGCCGAAGGTGACGGTCGCGCCGGAGCGGAACTCGAGCAGCGACAGCACATTGGTCGGCGTGCCGACCTTGAATGTGGTGTTCTTGAATGGCCCTTCGGCGGTGATCAGCCTTTCTTCCTGGCCGCGTGTCGCCATTGCCATGACGCGCTCGACCGGGCCGAGCAGATTGACCAGCATGGTCAGATAGTACGGACCCATGTCGAACACGGGGCCACCGCCTGGCTGGTAGTAGAATTGCGGGTTGGGGTGCCAGTGCTCCATGCCGCGGCCCATCATGAAGGCGGTGCCGGTGACCGGGCGGCCGATGGCGCCCTCGTCCATCAGCCGGCGGGCGCGGCGTCCGGCTGCACCGAGAAAAGTGTCGGGCGCCGAGCCGAGCAGCAGGCCGCGCGACCGCGCCTCGTTGACCAGGCGTTGTCCGTCGGCGGCCGAGGTGGCGAGCGGCTTTTCGGTGAAGACGTGCTTGCCGGCCGAAAGCGCGGCAAACGAAATGTCGAAATGCGCCGCCGGAATGGTCAGGTTGAGGACAAGATCGATCTCCGGGTCGGCCAGCAGCGCATCGACGCCGAGTGCCTGGATGCCATATTCCTTCGCCCGCACCGCCGCCATGTCGGCCGAAATATCGGCACAGGCGCGCAATTCGATCCCGCCAAAAAGCCCGGCGTTGCGCAGGTAAGTCATCGAGATGTTGCCGCATCCGATGACGCCGATCCCGAGTTTGGTCTTTGATGTCCCGTGCATTTTCCTGCCTCCCAATGCGCTCATGGCCTGCCGGATCCGCCCAGCCGTTAGGCGGATCGCTTTCGCAAAAGGCTATACAACATTTTAAATATTGACGCGCGTAAAATTTTTATACAACATGCGAAAATGCTGGTGCGATATCGGGGAGGCCGCCAGCCCTGGGAGGAGAAAATGACAGGCATGAAAACCGGCCGACCGCCGATGCGAATCCTGTGGGCTATGCGCGCATTGGATACTCGGTCGCAGCCAGGGACCGCGACGGGGTCAGGCATAGATCACCTTGGCCCCGATCCTATCAAGCTGGCTGCGTATCGGACCCGACAGGCCATCGTCGGTGATCACAACATCGACGCTCGACAGCGAGAAGGCCTTGGAGGTTCCGCTGACGCCCCATTTGCTCGAATCTGCAAGGAGGACAACGCGCCGGGCCATGCGCACGAGGTTTCGCTTCGTTCGCGCCATGTCTTCGTTCACGTCGACCACATCCAGTGACGAGTCAATGGCATGCGCTCCAACAAAGACCTGATGCGCTACCAAGCCGCCGAGAGCCGTGTCGGCATCGGTGATCAGTGTGCTCACCGTGTCTGGATAGACCCGGCCGCCGATCATGTGAACGTCGAGCCCGGGCCGATGCATCAGATGCTGCACGATATTCATCGCCGTGGCCGCGACCACGACATTGCTGAGTGGCGGTAACAGCATGGCAACCTGCATCAATGTCGAGCCGCCGTCGAAGATGACCGATTGGTTGTCCTCGAACAGTTCTACCGCTGCCCGGGCGATGCGTTTCTTTGCATCGAGGTTGGTTTGCATCCGCCGGGCGAACGCGGCCGTGGTCGAATCCGTGGTCCGGGTCACCGCGCCTCCGCGGGTCTTGGTCAGCAGTCCCTTACGGTCCAGTATCTCGAGGTCGGAGCGCACCGTGACTTCCGATACGCCAAAATCGTCTGACAGGTCCTTGATGCGGACCTGTCCGCTACGTTGCACTTCACCCAGGATCGATTGGCGTCTCTGCTCTGACAACATTGCCCTGTCCTTGCCTCCATCCGCCAAGCAATCACCCTGGCCTCGGTTCACTCTACCAAAAATATGCGAATTCGAAAGCTTTCGAAAGATTGCATTTGTCCTTTCTTTCGCAAACACTGGGTACAGGATTTTGAAATCAATCGATTGGAGAGTTTTGGACTCATGAGCCTCGGAACCAAGGTGCGCCTGGCGCGCCTCTTCTCACATCCGTCGGGGAATCTTTTTGGCGGCGCGGTCGACCACTTTGTCGGCTACGGCGACGTGCGCAAAGGAGGTCTTGCCGATCTGCCGGGCGCCCTTGCACGCGTCATGGTAGGCAAACCCGACTACGTCAGCATCCAGCCCGGCACCGCGCGCCATCTGTGGCCGCAATACGCGGGCAAGGCTTGCCTGGTGATCCAGGCCGGCTGCTTCACCCCGGACGATCGCATCAGTGAACTGATTGCAACGCCCGAGGATGCGGTGCGCGCTGGCGCCGATGCGTTGGCCGTGGCCATTCCGGTGCGCGGCGCGACCGAGGGCAAATACATACGCTGGCTGACCGATTCGGTGAACGCGGCGGCCCGTTACGGCATGCCGGTGGTGGCGCATATCTACCCTCGCGATTTCACCGACGGGGCAAAAATCGTCTTCACCCCCGACGAGATCGCCTATGCGACACGCATCGGCTACGAGTCCGGCGTCGATGTGATCAAGATCGGTTACACGGGCGATTTCGAGTCGTTCCGAGAGACTATTCGGACCTGCCCGGTGCCGGTTGTGATCGCCGGCGGTCCGAAGACCGACACGCTGCTCGGCGCCCTTCAGCAGACGGCGGACGCCATCCGTGCCGGCGCGCGCGGTGCCGTGGTGGGCCGCAATCTCTGGGGGCACGGCGATCCGGAAAAGGCAGCGATCGCCTTTCGGGGCGTCATCCATGACGGCCTTTCGGCGCAAGACGCCCTGGCGAAGGCGGGTGCCTGAACGATGCCCACCGTCCCTTCAATCCTCGGCTTCGGAGCTATTGCGGTCGACGACATCGTCTATGTCGATCAGCCGTTGTCGGCGGGCAAGGGGAAGGTTCTGCAAAGTGCCCGAGCTTTCGGGGGAAATGTCGCGACGGCACTTGCCGCCGTGGCGCGGCTCGGCGGAAGCGCCGGGTTCGTCGGATGGCTGGGCAGTGCCGCCGACGACGCCGTGTTGTGCGATCTCGTTGCGAGCGGCGTTGAAACCGCGTTTGCGCCGCGCCACCCGCACGCGCGCCCGGTGCGCTCGCGGATCACCGTCGGTTCGGATGGGGAGCGATTCATCGCGTATGACGACGAAGCGATGCTGGGCACCGCGCCGGACTTTCCGGACGAGGTTCTCAGCCGCGCGACAGTCCTGATCGTCGACAGTTACGGTATTGGGTCGCTGGATGTCGTGGCTCGGGCTCGCGATCTCGGCCTTGCGATCCTCGGCGATGTCGAATGGAGCCACGGCCCGGCCACCGAGAGACTGATCGGGCTCTGCGACCATCTCATTCTTCCGCTCGGCTTTGCGCGGACCGCCACCGGTCGCCGGTCGCCGGCCGAGATACTCGACGCATTGTGGTTGCCGTCGCGGTCCGCCGTGGTTCTGACGGATGGCGGCAGGGGCGTCTTCTATCGCGGACGCGACGAGACGGGGCTCTGGCACCTGCCTCCGCACCGGGTTGCCGTCCTCGACTCGACCGGCGCCGGTGACTGCTTTCATGGCGCCTATGCCCTTGCATTGACGCGCGGGGCAGACACCGCAGGCCGGGTCGCATTCGCGGCCGCGGCGGCGGCCCTTTCGATAACGGGGCGGGGCGGGCGCGAGGCGCTTCCGACCGTCGACCAGGTCAAGCAACTCCTGGCATCGACAAACGCGCCGTCGGCAGTCGAACTGAAATATGCGCGGCTCGATACCGGAACATAGCCTAGCTATCCGAGGGAAAATTTCGCAGGTGAACGTAAGCCGAGGACAATCATAAAAATCAGTGGCTTAGACTTGTGGAGGGAGGAATATGGCAGAAGTCGTTCTTGAGAATATCTGCAAGACATACGGGAACAATTTTCACGCAATCGACCAATTGAACCTGTCGGTTAAGGACGGTGAGTTCTTGATTCTCGTCGGGCCGTCCGGCTGTGGCAAATCCACCGCGTTGCGGATGATCGCGGGATTGGAGGACGTCACCAGCGGCAGCCTTCGGATCGGCGGTGTCGACGTCGTCGACATGCCGCCCAAGGATCGCGACATCGCGATGGTCTTCCAGAGCTACGCCCTCTACCCGCATATGACGGTGTTCGAAAACATCGGCTTTTCGATGCGGCTGGCAGGCAAGCCGAAGGCCGAGCGCAAAAAGCGCGTGGACGAGATCGCCAAAACCCTTCAACTGACGTCTCTGCTGGACAGCAAACCCGCGAACCTTTCAGGCGGGCAGCGTCAAAGGGTTGCCATGGGCCGCGCCATGGTGCGCGAGCCGGCAGCCTTTCTCATGGACGAACCGCTTTCCAATCTGGATGCGAAACTGCGTGTTCAAATGCGCGCCGAAATCACCAGTCTGCAAAAGCAGCTCGGCGTAACGACCATATATGTGACCCACGACCAAACCGAAGCCATGACGATGGGCGACAGGGTCGCGGTGTTGAAAGGCGGCGTGCTGCAGCAGGTCGACACACCCAAGAGACTCTATGAATCGCCGGTGAACGCCTTCGTTGCCGGCTTCATCGGGTCTCCTTCGATGAACCTTTTCGAGGCGACCCTGACGGGCGACGAACTGATGTCCGGCGCCCTGGCCATCCGGCTGCAGGATGCAGCCTTCGTGCGCAGGCCGGGCTTGAAGTCGTATGCGGGGCGCAAGGTCGTGTTCGGCATACGACCGGAGGATCTCTATGACAGCAGCCTCGAATCCGGCCGCAAGTATCAGACGATACCGGCAAAGGTGACCTCGATCGAAGAACTTGGATCCGAACAAATCGTCCATCTCGACATCGACGCGGTCCGGGTGGACTCCGGCGACCCTGACGCGGTGCAGGATTTCGGCCTGGCGTCGAATGCGGTGGCGAAATTCGAACCGACCAGCAAAGTCCGTTCCGGCTCGGAAATCAGGTTGGCCCTGGATGATACCAAGCTCCATTACTTCGACCCGGAGACGCATCTGGCAATCTGAGTATCAGCGAAGACCCGCGGGTGAGGGTGAGGCGCCTGCGTAAGAAGACTTCTGAATAACCAGACGATCGGCCGCATTGTGCGGGCGAATATAAAGAAGGAGGAGAAAATGACGTTCCGTATTAAACCCGCGATGCTGAAAATAGCCGCGGCCGCATGGTTGCTCGGCGCAACCGGCGCCGTGGCGGATACGACGCTGGAATTCACCCAATGGTGGGAGCCCGAATTGCCGGCCGGCTCGCTCAGGGCAATCATGGATGACTTCGAGGCCGCAAATCCAGGAATCAAAGTGACGCTGGTCAGCGGCCCCTACGCGACCACGCGAGACCAGATCTCGGTTGGTGCCGCAACCGGAACGCTCAGCGACGTCGTCGGTCTCGACGGTGCCTGGGTGAACAATCTGAATGCGCAGAGTGCACTCGCCGACATGAATCCGATGATGGATGCGAGCGGTTTCGACAAGAGCCAGGTCGCGGACATCGTCAAGGTGGACGGCAAGGCGGTGATGTTTCCCGTGGCTTCTTTCGTCTATCCGGTCTTCGTGAATTTGGACCTCGCCGCCCAGGCAGGCGTGACCAAGCTGCCGTCGACCCGTGCGGAGTTTCTCGAAGCCGCCAAGAAGATGACGATCGCCGACAAGAACCAGTATGGCTGGGTGCTGCCCCTGTCGCTGCAAACGCCATCCGGCGTCCAGAACGACATGATGTCGTGGGTTTGGGCTTCGGGTCAGTCGATGATGGCGAACGGCAAGCCGGACCTTGAGGGCAAACCGGTGGTGGAGATGCTCACCTTCGTCAAATCTCTCAACGACGCCGGAACCATCTCGCCCGGCATCGCCACCAAGACCGAGCAGGAAAAGGTCGAGGAGTTCGTCAACAACCGCGTCGGGATGATGATCGACTCGCTCGCGCATGTGAACCTCATCCGCAAGCGCAATCCCAAGCTGAACTTCGACCTCATTCCGGTCCCGGTCGTGGAAAACTATACCGGCAAGCGCGGCCTTCCCTATGCCTCCTGGGGCATCGGCATCTCTGCTGCCTCGAAACATCAGGAAGAGGCCTGGAAACTCGTCCAATATGTGATGAGTGAAAAGGTGAACGCCAAGCTCGTGTCGCTTGCAAACGCCTTCCCAGGCAACGTCAACGCCAAGCCCGATTTCGTGACCTCCGACAAGGCTTTCGGCAAGGCTTTTGAAATCTTCAAGACCGGTTATCTCGCCAATGAGTTCACGGGCCTGCCGGTGGCAGAAGACCTGATGACCCAGTTCGACGTGCAAGCCCAAAAGATGCTCGCCGGCGAGCAGTCTCCGGAACAAGCAGCCGCCGCCGCTCAGAAGGGCTGGATGGCGAAATTCTGATCGGCCTGTTCCCGTTTGCTATCTTCGACCGGGTGGCCTGACTTCGGGCAGGCCACCCGGCAACAACGGATCGGCAATTTGAGTGGACCTGTTTTTGAAGCTTACCTTCTCTTGAAGGCGTATCCCAAGGTTGGCACATGACCCGGCAAAAGCGTTCCCACCATAAGCTCAAACGAGCGGTCGCACCCTACCTCTATCTGTCGCCCTCGTTGCTCATAATCGGGCTTCTGATGCTGCTGCCGATGGTGACGGTGATTGGCTACTCGTTCCAGAACAGCGCGGTGCTGCGTCGTGACCCATCCTTTGCCGGACTGAAACACTACCAGGCGATCTTCGACGACCCCGTGTTCTGGGCTTCGCTGTGGCACACGCTCTACTTCACATGCATGAGTGTCATTTTCCACATGACCATCGGCATGGCCTTCGCGCTCATGCTGAACAGCGACCGCATCAATCCGACGCTGCGCAATATTCTGCGCGTGCTCTACATACTGCCTTGGCTGTTCACCGCGGTGATTATCGCCGTGATCTGGCGCCTGCTGCTTGAGCCGAACGGTGTCGTGAATAGCATTCTCATGCAAATCGGCATCATCGGTTCCAAGGTCGAATGGTTTTCCTCGCCTGAGACCGCGCTGCACGCCGTCACCTTTGCCAACATCTGGGCGGGCTATCCGCTCTTCATGGTCAGCCTGCTCGCGGGTTTGCAGGGCATTCCCAAGGATTTCTACGAGGCTGCCGATATCGACGGGGCGAAAGCCTACCAGAAGCTGATCTTCATCACCATTCCGCAGCTGATGCCGATCATCATCAGCATCTCGCTGCTTGACTTCATCTGGACCATGCAGGTCTTCCCGTTAATCTGGATAACGACGGGCGGTGGCCCGATCTACTCGACCGAGGTCCTCAGCACCTACACCTACAAGCTGGCGTTTTCGAGCTACAACCTGTCGCAGGCTTCGGCGAGCGCTGTGGTCATCTTGTTGATCTCTCTCGGCCTGACGCTGTTCTATATTCGCTATCAAAAGGCTCGGTAGTCACCATGAGGAAAAGGCATACGCCGAAAGACAGGCTGATCACCGTCGCGCTCCATGTAGCGCTTGCAGCGGGGCTCTTTTTCGCGGCATTCCCGATCTACTGGATGCTGAGCAGCTCGTTCAAATCGAATACCGAAATCTTTGCCCTGCCACCAACCATCCTGCCAAAGGCGTTTACGCTGGAAGCGTATGCAGCCATCCTTGGCGACCCGGTAAAGCTGCGCTTCTTCTTCAACAGCTATTTCGTGGCGGGAGCGGTGACTGTGCTGACGGTGCTGATCGCCCTGCTGGCGGCCTACGGGTTCAGCCGCTTCAACTTCCGCGGCAAGGGCATCCTGAACACAATCATCATCAGCACGCAGACGATTCCGCCGATCACACTTTTGATCCCCTTCTTCGGGCTCGTCGTCTCATACGGCATCTTCGACACCTACGTCGCACTGATCCTGACTTATCTGGTGTTTACGCTGCCCTACGCGATCCTGCTGATGACGGGATATCTGAACACCTTGCCCCGCGATCTCGATGAAGCCGTAGCCGTCGATGGCGGCACCAGTTGGACAGCGCTTTGGCGGGTGATCGTCCCGATTTCACTGCCTGGTATCGTGGCGACGTCGGTCTACACCTTCCTGTTGTGCTGGAACGAATTTCTCTTTGCGCTGACACTGACGAAGTCGACGTCCATGCGCACCGTCCCGATCGGCATCCAGCTGTTGATGGGGCAGCACGCCTTCGAATGGAACCAGATGATGGCAATGAGTGTGCTCGGCTCGCTACCGCTCTTGCTCATCTACCTCGTTGCCCAGAGGTACTTCCTCGCCGGCATGACCGCGGGCTCGGTCAAGTAGGATGTCCATCCCACGGCGACTCAGGGTGGCATCAAGCAATAGGCGATATCAAGGAATGAAAGGATGAACGTGAAAGACCTCAAAGTCGGCTGCCAGACCTTCACCTGGGAAATGCTGGGAGACCGGTTCACCGGCGGCCCTGACGATCTGCTGAAGGCGATCGCCGATGGTGGCTATGCCGGCATCGAGATCACCGACACCATGATCGGACATTATGGCGACAAGCCGGAGGAGTTCGCCGCCGCGCTGAAGGCGTCGGGGCTGACGCTGGTTTCCTTCGCCTTTGGCTCGAACAGTGGTTTTACGCTGAAGGAGGAGATCGGCGCCGACCTCGAAACCGCCAAGCGCTGGATCGATTTCGCCGCCGCCTTCCCGAATGCGCTGGTATCGATGGGCTCGGCCACGGTGGTGTCCGACGGCCCGCGCGAGGATAAGTTCGCCATCGCCGCCGAGGTTTACAACAAGGCCGGCGAGATCGGACGCAAGGCCGGCGTCCAGGTTGCCCTGCATCCTAGCTCCCACCACAACACGCTGCTGTTCGACCGCGCCGATTACGACACGATCTTTGCCTTGCTCGACCCCGACCTGGTCGGCTGGGTGCCGGATACCGGCCATATCCTGCGCGGCCACAAGGACATGTCCGATACGCTGCGCACCTACCGTGATCGCATCCGCTACATCCACCTCAAGGACGTCGATGCCAACGGTACCTGGGCCATGCTCGGCAAGGGCATCTGCGACACCCCGGCGGTCATCGAGATCGCCAACACCGCACCGCGCTTCAACGGCTGGCTGGTGCTGGAGGAAGAATCCGAAACGGCCGCCGCCGATCCTGCCGGCGCGGTCAAGACCAACCGCCAGACTATGCGCAGCTACGGCGCCTGAAGAACGAGACCATGATCAAGAAACAGGACAGACGCCTCAGGGTCGGCGTGCTCGGCTGCGGCCCCATCGCGCAGTTCGCGCATCTGGAATCCTGCGTCAAGGCCGGCAATGCCGACCTTTACGCCATCTGCGATGCGGCACCCGATCTGCTTGCGCGCATGGGCGCGACCTACGAGCCGCAGAAGATGTATTCCGACTATGAGGCAATGCTCGCCGACCCTGAGCTGGAAGCGGTGATCGTCGCCACATCGGACGCCTATCACGTGCCGATGTCGATCAGGGCGCTCAACGCCGGCAAGCATGTTCTCTGTGAAAAGCCGATCGGCACCTCGGTCGAGGAGGGCGAGGCGCTGGCCGAAGCGGTCAGGCGCTCGGGCAAGATCCTGCAGGTCGGCCACATGAAGCGCTTCGATCCGGCACTGGAGACCGCGCGCGACTTCGTTCGCGACGAGATCGGCGAAGTGCTGGCGCTGAAGGCCTGGTACTGCGATTCCACCCATCGCTACACCAACACCGATGCCGTGCAGCCGCTGCCCGTCACCAGCAGGCTAGCCAGGAAGCCAGCCGGAAATCCCAAGGCCGATCTCAGGCAATACTTCATGCTGGCCCATGGCTCGCATCTCGTCGACACGGCGCGTTTCCTGTGCGGCGATATCGTCGCCGTGCGCGCCCGCCTCAATGAGAAATTCGGCGCCTATTGCTGGTTCGTCGAAACCGAGTTCGCCAGCGGCGCGCTCGGCCATCTCGACCTGACGGTTGCCGTGCGCATGGACTGGCACGAAGGTTTTCAGCTCTATGGCGAGAACGGCTCCGTTATCGCCAGGACATTCAACCCTTGGTACTTCCGCGCCAGCGAGGTGGAGATATTTCACGAGAAGACCGCCACGGCCCACAAGCCGCTCGGCGCCGATGGCCATTTCTTCCGCCGCCAGCTGGAAGGTCTTGCCGACACAGTCCTGAACGGCACGCCGATGCGTGGCGCCAATGTCGAGGACGGCATCGCCTCGATCCGCGCCATGGTCGCCATCGCGCGTTCGGTGGTATCAGTCGAGCGAGTCGAACTCGCCTCGGTGTCGGGGGCGGTGTGATGCGTCTCGGCATTTTCGCCAAGACCTTTGCCGGCACCGATCCGGCCGCCGTGCTGGCTGCGGTGCGGCAAGCTGGCTATGAGACGACGCAGTTCAATCTGGCCTGTGCCGGCCTGCCGTCGATGCCGGATGCTTTGCCGGCGGACGCCATCGCCTCCGTCCGTGCCGCCGCGCAGTCGAACGGCGTTTCACTCGCAGCACTGTCGGGCACCTACAACATGGCGCATCCCGACAAAGCCGTGCGCGACGACGGCCTCAGGTGCCTCGCCGTTGTCATCGAGGCTGCTGCTGCCCTCGGCATCCCGCTGGTTACGCTCTGCACCGGCTCGCGCAACGCCGCCGATCAGTGGGCCTATCATCCCGACAATGCCGATCCGGCCGCCTGGTCCGACATGGCCGCCGAGATGGCGAAGGCGCTGGCGCTGGCCGAAGGTGCCGGTGTCGATCTCGGCATCGAGCCTGAGCAGGCCAACATCGTCACCTCGGCCAGGGATGCGACCCGGCTGATCGCCGAGATGGGATCGAAGCATCTGAAGATCGTGCTCGATCCGGCAAACCTGTTCGAACACGCCACGCCCGGCGAGGCGCGCGCTATCGTTGCCGCCGCGATCGACGAGGCCGCCGGCCACATCGCCATGGCGCATGCCAAGGACCGTCATGGTGACGGTCGCTTTGCCACATCAGGACAAGGCATTGTCGATTTTCCGGATTTTGTTGCACGGCTAAAGGCAGCGGGCTTCGACGGACCGCTTGTCACCCACGGCCTGTCCGCCGACGAAGCCCCCGATGTCGCCGCCTTTCTGCGAAGGCTCCTCTGATGGGCGCCGCCCCGACGATCCTGCTTCGCGACGATGCAGCGCTTCGTGTCTTCGACACGGGGCAGGGCAGGCTTCCCGTCGTCTTCCAGCATGGCCTCGGCGGTGACGCAGCGCAGGTCGCGCAGAACTTTCCCGATGGTCCTTCATACCGTCGGCTGACCGTCGAATGCCGAGCGCAGGGCGGTTCCGGCGCCGGTAGCAAGCGCCCGTTTTCGATCGCGATGTTCGCCGATGATGTGCTGGCCGCCGCGGATGCGGCCGGCCTCGACCGTTTCGTCGCCGGCGGCATCTCGATGGGTGCGGCCATTGCCTTGCAGCTTGCCGCCCGGCACCCGGACCGGGTCGCCGGTCTCGTGCTTGTGCGCCCTGCCTGGGCTTTCGATGCGGCGCCGCAAAACATGCGCCCTTACGTGGAAGTGGCGGAGCTCATCCTCAGCCGTCCTTTATCGGAGGCGCGAGATATCTTCGCGGCGTCCGCGACGGCCGCCCGCTTTCGCACCGAAGCGCCGGACAATCTTGCTTCCCTGCTCGGCTTCTTCGCGCGCGAAAACGCGCCCGTCTTCGCCGAGGTGATGCAGGCGATCGCAGAGGATGGACCTGGCGTGACGCGGGCAGCCGCCGCCAGCCTTGCGTTCCCTACGCTCGTCATCGGCAGCGGCATCGATCTCGTCCATCCGCTGGCCGCCGCCCGCAGCCTCGCCGACGCCATCCCCAATGCGACCTTTGCCGAGGTGATGCCGAAGGCCACCGACAAGGAGTGCCATTTCGCCGAAATTCGCGCCGCCATCGCGGACTTTCTCGACATGAATTTCAACAACCAGGACCAGTCATGACCTCGAAACCTCTCTCAGGCCCGGCCGCCATCGCCGCATTGCCGCGCGACCGGATGATCGCCGAATTCTCGCTCTGGTCGGCCAATCTCGCCAATTTCGAAAACGACTTGAAGCGCATCGAGCCCTATGTCGATCTTCATCATATCGATGTGGCGGACGGTCATTTCGCACCGTCCTTCCTGTTCTTCCCCGATCTCGTCGCCCGCATCGCAGGGCTGACGGCGAAACCCATCCATGTCCACCTGATGGTCGATGAAGCAATCGTCGAGGCGCAGACGCGCCAGTTCATCGAAGCCGGCGCCGACATGATCAGCGTCCATGCCGAGAATGGCGAAGCCGGATTGCGCGCCGTGCGGCTGGCGCGGGAGCTCGGCGCCGAGGCCGGCGTCGTACTCAGGCTGGAGACGCCTGTCGAAGCGGTGACGGCCTTCGTCCCGGAAGTCGCCTTCGTGACGCTTCTTGGAACCGCAATCGGCGTCAAGGGACAGAGCCTGTCGGACAAGGCCTGCGACAGGCTGGGCGCTGCCCGCGCCATCCTGAGAGAGGCCGGCCGCGAGGCGCAAGTGGTTCTGGCGGCCGATGGCGGCATCCGCCACGAGACCGTGCCGTTGCTGCGTGCCGCCGGGGCCGAAACCGTGGTTCTCGGTTCGCTCGCCTTCGGTGACAAGGATCTCGCCGGCCGCATCGGCTGGCTGCACGGCTTGAAGGTCGCGGCATGACATCAGAAGCCGCCCTTGCGATCGATCTTGGCGGGACGGAGCTTCGCGCCGCCTTGGTCGACCGCGACGGCAAGATCCTGGCATTCGCGGCGGTGCCGACGCAGGCGCAGGCCGGTCCCGATGTGGTGATCGGCCAGATCGAGGCGTTGGCGGCGACAGTCCATGCCGAGGCCCCGGCACTTTCGATCGTCGGCGTCGGCGTCGGTGCACCGGGGCCGCTCGATCCGCTGGCCGGCATCGCCGTCGGCCCGCCGACGCTCGCCGGCTGGCTGGACGTGCCGCTTGCCGACATCCTGGAACGGCGGCTCGGCCTGCCGGTGCGGCTGGAGAACGACGCCAATGCCGCGGCGCTCGGCGAATGGCGCTTCGGCGCCGGCCATGGCGCTCGCTCGCTGGTCTTTGTC
>NZ_RZTE01000003.1:302093-316424 GCF_003997415.1 Mesorhizobium sp. M7A.F.Ca.MR.245.00.0.0
TCTTTGTCACGGTTTCGACCGGCATCGGCGGCGGTGTCGTCGTCGACGGGCGCATCCTGCATGGCCGCCGTGGCCTTGCAGCCGAGATCGGTCACATGACCATCACCAATGAAGGCGAGCGCTGCGTATGCGGTGTCGTTGGCTGCTTCGAGGCCATCGCGTCGGGAACGGCACTTGGCCGCCGCGCCAGCGCCGCCACGGCAGCCGGAGACGGCTCTACCTTGCGACGCTTGTCAGCGGACGCGGAGGTGACCGGCCGCCATGTCGTCGAGGCGGCACGGCTGCAGGACGCTCTTGCCTCGGCCTTGCTGGAGGAGGAAGCGCGCTGGCTGGGCATTGGCTTCACCAATCTCCTGCATCTCTATTCGCCCGATGTGCTGGTCGTCGGCGGTGGCATCGCCAATGGGCTCGATCTGATGCTGCCGACCATCGAGGCGACCATCAGGCAACGGGCTATGCGCGCCTATCGCGACGTGCCGGTCGTTCAGGCCCAGCTTGGCCGCCATGCCGGGCTCGTCGGCGCCGCCAGCCTTGTGCTGTTCGACGACGGGGGCACTTTGGCAGCCCGCATGCCTGTCGGCCCAAGCACGTTTCCGGACACGCCGCTGAGCAAGACCGGCACGGTCTGACGTTGCTATCTGCATGACAAAGGCCAGAGGCAGCACGCCTCCGGCCTTTTACGCATTGACCGCGCGTCATTACTCGGCGGGAACAACGTCCGCCGGCAGGCTATCGTCGGCCGTGCCCGCCAGCGCTCTGGCCAGCTTGGCCTCGTCGAGTTCGCCTTCCCAGCGCGCCACCACCAGCGTGGCGACAGCATTGCCGACGAAGTTGGTCAACGCCCGGCACTCCGACATGAAGCGGTCGACGCCGAGGATCAGCGCCATGCCAGCGACCGGCACCGCCGGAACCACCGAAAGCGTCGCCGCAAGGGTGATGAAGCCTGCCCCGGTGATGCCGGCGGCACCCTTTGAGGAAAGCATGGCCACCAGCAGCAGCAGGATCTGGTCACCCATCGACAGGTGGATGTTGGTCGCCTGTGCGATGAACAGCGCCGCCAAGGTCATGTAGATGTTGGTGCCGTCGAGGTTGAAGGAATAGCCGGTCGGGATGACCAGGCCGACGACCGAGCGCTTGGCGCCGGCCTTCTCCATCTTTTCCATCAGCGAGGGCAGGGCGGCTTCCGATGAGGAGGTGCCCAGCACCAAAAGCAGCTCCTCCTTGATATAGCGGATCAGCGACAGGATGGAGAACCCGTTGTAGCGGCAGACCGCGCCAAGCACGACGAACACGAACAGGAACGACGTCACGTAGAAGGTGCCGACCAGCATAGCGAGATTGATCACCGCGCCGATGCCGTATTTGCCGATGGTGAAGGCCATCGCGCCGAAGGCACCAATGGGGGCCGCCTTCATCAGCACGCTGACCAGCTTGAAGATCGGTGTCGTCAGCGCCTGCAGGAAATTGAGCACGGGCGTGCCCTTGTCGCCGACCAACGCCAGCGCGATGCCGAACAGCACCGAGAAGAACAGCACCTGCAGGATGTCGCCGTCGGCGAAGGCGCCGACGATGGTCGACGGGATGATGTTCATCAGGAAGCCGGTGACCGACTGGTCGTGCGCCTTGGCGGCGTAATTGCTGATGGTCGAGGCGTCGAGCGTCGCCGGGTCGATGTTGAAGCCGGCGCCCGGCTGCACGACATTGGCGACCACAAGGCCGATGATCAGCGCCAGCGTCGAGAACGTGAGGAAGTAGAGCATCGCCTTGCCGGCGACACGCCCGACCTTCTGCAGGTCGCTCATGCCGGCAATGCCCGTCGTCACAGTCAGGAAAATGACCGGGGCGATGATCATCTTGACCAGCTTGATAAAGGCGTCGCCGAGCGGCTTCATGCTCTCGCCGACCGACGGATAGAAATGGCCGAGCAGGATGCCGACGGTGATCGCGACGAGCACCTGCACGTAGAGTTGGGCATAGAAAGGCTTGCGCTGCGCGGCAAGCGCGCCTGATTGGTCTGCGATGTGCATCGAACTCTCCCTGGCCGGATGGGGCGGAGCGCCCTGCGTGACTTCTCCCATCGCGGCGCTCCGGTCGCACGCCGCTGCCAGGGAGTTTTGCAAGCGCTGTGCCAGTTCGCGGAAAGGCCGGAACCACGGGATTTCCGCCTTTGTCTGACGTCATGCGGCCAAAGCCTGTGCGGATTTCCGCACAGGCAGTGTTTGCTTGGGCGGATTTTCGCATTACACTGGCCGAAAGGCCGCGAGCAAAGGGGAGAGGGCAGACGCCGCAAGCAGGCACCGATAGCGGATTCCCTGGATTTGCCGGCCGTGGATTGCTGCGCGAGGCCGTGGCGCGGCTGCGCGATGGCCGCTGGGTTGCTGTGGTCGTCGCTCTTGCCTTTCTGGCCGGCGCGATCGCCATTGCCGGGCGCATCGCCTCCGGCCAGGCGGCCGATAATCTGCGCGAGACGGCACTCGCCGCACTGCCGCTGGCGGCGGGAACCCTGACCGGCGAAATCGAAAAGCAGCGCCTGGTTCCACTGGTGTTGGCCCGAGACGACGCGGTGCGCGGCGCTCTGCGCCGGGCCGGAAAAATGAAAGAAAAGGCCCTCAACGACAAGCTCAAGTCGATTGCCGGCGATGCCTCGGCATCCGCCATCTACATCATCGATACGGCAGGCATCGCCATATCAGCCAGCAATGCCGACGAACCGGCGAGCTTTGTCGGCATCGACTACAATTTTCGGCACTATTTCCAGGAAGCGATGAGCAAGGGTGCTGCCAGCCAATATGGCCTCGGCACAATCAGCGGCAGACCGGGGCTGTACCTTGCCAGCCGCGTCGACGATGGCGGCAAGCCGCTTGGCGTTGCGGTGCTGAAGGTCGAACTCGACGGCGTCGAAGCCAATTGGCGTTCCAGCGGTTTCCTTGTGTTCATCACTGATGAACGCGGCGTGGTGCTGGCTACCAGCCAGCCCGACTGGCGGTTCCGTGCGCTGGCGCCACTGTCGGCCGAGGACACCGCCGCAGCCCACGAGCAGCTCCAATTGGCCGATGCAGGCTTCGAGCCGCTGCCGATCCGGCGCGACGCTGGTGACGGCCTGGCGACGATCGACAACGCGGGAAAACCGCGCCAGTTCGTCGAGGTGGTGCAGGATTTGCCCGCTGCTGTTCCTGGCTGGCGTCTCTGGCTGCTCACTCCCGCCGACGCTGCTCTTTCATCGGCCGCCAACACGGCGCGCCTGACCACGCTGCTTGGGCTTCTGCTGATGGGCTTGCTTGCCTTCGTGCTTACCCGCCGCCAGCGCGCACGACGGCTGAGGCAGGAGGCGCTGGCGCGGATGAATGCCGAACTGGAGAGCCGAGTCAGCACGCGAACGGCCGAGTTGACCCGCTCCAACACCGCACTTGCCGGTGAAATCGCCGAGCGCGAGAATGCTGAAGCCAAGGTGCGCCGGCTGCGCGACGACCTCGCCCAGGCCAACCGGCTTTCCATCCTCGGCCAAATCGCCGCCGGCGTGGCGCACGAGATCAACCAGCCGGTCGCCGCTATCCGCACCTATGCCGAGAATGCGGGCCGCTTTCTCGAAACCGGCAAAACCGAACCGGCCAGCGGCAATCTGACGTCGATCGTGTCGATGACCGAGCGCATCGGCGCGATCACCGGCACCTTGCGTACTTTCGCCCGTCGACCCGGGGTTGCCGCTTCGCCGCTGCCGGTGCGCGAGGCAATTGATGGCGCGCTGTCGCTGCTGTCGGGCCGCATCCGTGATTCCGGCGTGACCATCGTCAAGCCGCGCGGCAATGCCTCGCCGGTGGTCATGGCCAGCCGCATCCGGCTGGAACAGATCCTGGTCAATCTGTTGCAGAATGCGCTGGATGCCATGAAGGACCAGCCCGATCCCCGCATAGAGATCCAACTTGCCGAGCACGACGACAGGGTGCTGATTTCGGTGCGCGACAACGGCCCAGGTCTCGGCCCGGAAGCAGCCGGCAATCTGTTCATGCCGTTCCAGACCACCAAGGAGAAGGGGCTTGGCCTCGGGCTGGTGATCTCGCAGGAGATCGCCCAGGAATTGGGCGGCACGCTGCGGCTCGATCCCGGCAATGGCATCGGCGCATCCTTCACCATCGATTTGAGGCGAATTGAATGATTGAGGGATCAGGGCTGGTGGCGCTCGTCGACGACGATGCAGACCTGCTGCACGCCACAACGCAATTGCTCGAGCTTGCCGGCTTCGCTGTGGTCGCGCGCGACGCCGCCGAGGCAGCGCTTGCCGTTGTCGACAGAACCTTTGAAGGCGTGGTGGTCAGCGACATCCGCATGCCGGGCATGAACGGGCTGCAGCTGTTCGATCGCATCAAGGCGATCGACCCGGACATACCCGTGATCCTGGTCACCGGCCATGGCGACGTCGATCTCGCAGTGGCCGCGCTCAAGGACGGTGTCTACGATTTCATCTCGAAACCCTATGCCGGCGACCGCCTTGTCGAGGCGCTGAAACGGGCGAGTGAGAAGCGACGGCTGGTGATGGAGAACCGGCGGCTGCGCGAAGCCGCTGCCCTCGCCACTGACGGCCTGCCGCTGATCGGCGAGGCTCCTGCCATCAAGCGACTGCGCGAGACCTTGCGCCAGATTGCCGACATGAACGTCGATGTGCTGGTCGAGGGAGAAACGGGAACCGGCAAGGAAGTGGTGGCGGACCTCCTGCACAGATGGGGGCGACGGCGCGCAAAACCCTTCGTGGCACTGAATTGCGGTGCGCTGCCGGAGACGGTCATCGAGAGCGAGTTGTTTGGCCATGAGGCGGGCGCGTTCACCGGCGCGCAGCGGCGGCGGATCGGCAGCATCGAGCATTCCAGCGGCGGCACGCTGTTTCTCGACGAGATCGAATCCATGCCGCCGGCGCTCCAGGTCAAGCTGCTGCGGGTGCTCGAAACGCGCAGCCTCACTCCGCTTGGCTCGAACGACATCAGGCGCATCGATCTCAGGGTCGTCGCCGCGACCAAGGTCGATCTGGGGCGGTCGGACCAACGCGGTGATTTTCGCGAGGATCTGTATTTTCGCCTTAACGTGGTGACGCTGCGCATCCCGCCGCTGCGCCAGCGTCGTGGCGATATCCCGATGCTGTTTGGGCATTTCCTCGGCAAGGCGGCAGAACGGTTCGGCCGGCCCGTCGCCAGGGTGAATGCCGCTGTCAGCGATCATCTCCAGTCGCATGATTGGCCAGGCAATGTCCGCGAGCTCGCGCATTTCGCCGATCGCGTCGCGCTCGGTCTCGGTCCGGAGGATGAGGTGAGGGCGGTCTTCGCGCACGTGGCGGAGCCAGAGGCAACACTGCCCGAGCGGGTCGGCCAATACGAGGCACAACTCATCCGCGACGCATTGCGCGATCATGGCGGCGACGTGCGCGGCGCCATTGATGCTCTGGGCGTGCCGCGCAAGACCTTTTATGACAAGCTCAAGCGCTACGGCATTGCCGCATCAGAGTTTCGCAATGGCGGCGACGCCGACACGCAACCATCTCGGAAAAGCGATGAACACGACGCTTGAAACGACGGCAAGTCCCTTGCCGGAAGAACTCGCCTTTCTCGGTGAACGGCTGACGGCGTTCAACGACGGTGATGTCGGCGCTTCCGAAAGGAAGGCGCTTGCCGTGTTTGTGCGCGACGAGGATGGCGCGGTCGTCGCCGGCATTTCCGGTTACACCGCCTGGGGCTGGCTCTACGTGCAATGGCTCTGGGTCGATGAGCGGCTGCGCGGCCAGCACATGGCCGGCAAGATGCTGGATGCGGCCGAACACGAAGCGGTGGCGCGCGGCTGTCGAAACGCCTGGATCGACACCTTCAATCCGAACGCCGCCAAGGTCTACCAGCGTCAGGGTTACGAGCCCTTTGGAACGCTTGCCGATTTCCCTATCGGCCGCAGCCGCATCTTTCTACAGAAGAGGCTGGCGTTGGCCTGATCCATCCCGGCGGAACCGGGATGGACTGTCTTCCTGCCTGACCCGCAATCCGAACGAAGGTGGTTATGGTCCGGCGGACCGTTACTCGGCCGGAACCAGGCCTGGGTCTCCCATCGGGCTTGCTCTGGTTTCCTTGCGTGCCGACGCACGGGCGAGCACGCTTTGGCGGTTTACGGATCTGCGCTCGGCATCGATGCGATGGATCAGGATTTCCGCACGCTCGATCGACCCGAGCAGGGCCAGGATCGTGCCGCGTTCGGCGGCACCGGCATTCGGTCCGAGCGCCAGCGTGCGGGCACGCAGTTCCTCGACCCCGGGCAGATTTACATGGCCGGCCGGCATCTGCGGGCTGGAAATTCCGTAAGTAGGCAAGATTTCGCGCAGCGACGTGTCGAGCTTGTTCAGCGCGACGTCGACGATGGCTTGCGCCGGGTTGCTGAACTTCTCGCGCCTGACGCGGCGCGCCACCTGATGCATCGATTCCGTCAGGGCGGCCGTGAAGTCGGCTTCCTCGATCAGGCTGGCGATCAGATCGAGCTGTTCGTAAGGCAGATCCTCCTTCATCAGCGCGGCGGTGTAGGCGCGGATATCGCGGCTGAGGATGTCGGTCGCCAGATAGTGCTCGCCCGGATCCGACGGCGCCTTCTTGGAAGAGCGTGCGATGTCGAGGAACATGGCGCCGGCCTCCAGATGGCGGGCCGTCTCTTGCTGCACGGCGGGAATGGCCTTGGCAAAATCGCTGGCCAGTTTGCGGTCGAGGAATTTCGGCGTCGAGAAATCCTCCGCGTCGTCGGCATCCGTGTGGCCGACACGCGATAGCACCCGCTCGAACACGCCGATGAACGGGAACAGCAGCACTGTGTTGAAGACGTTGAAGAAGGTCGAGTAGAGGCCGACCGCGACCGGCACCAAGGGGAAGGTCTCCTTGCCGTCGACAATCACCGGAACGGCCGGATCGCCGCCGAAGAACTGCATGGCCCATTCCAGCACCTGGATGGAGACGAAGAACAGAGGGATGGTGATGCACACCCCGATGATATTGAACGAGATGTGCGCATAGGCGGTCCGCTTGGCGTTCTTCGAAAGATTGAGGGAAGCCATCCACGACGTGATCGTGGTGCCGAGATCGGCACCGAGCGAGAAGGCGACGGCGGTTGTCCAGTCGAGAATGCCCGCCGCGCCAAGGCCCATGACGATGCCGATCGTCGCCGAGGACGAGTGGATCATCGCGGTCACGCCGGCGGCGATGAACACGCATTTGAAAAGGTTGAGGTAGGAGTCGGCCGTCAGCGTCTGCAGCAGCGCCATGACTTCCGGCAGGTTGCGAAGCGGACGCAGGCCGCCGGTCATCAGGTTGAGGCCGTAGAAGATCAGAGCGAAACCCATGCAGGCGAGCGCTATGTTCTTCACCTTTTCGCTTTTGGCGAAGCAGTAGACCAGCGAGAACACGCCGGCCAGGATCAATCCGAGCGGACCGAGCGGCAGGGCGATGAGCCCGTTGCCGAGCGTGGTGCCGATGTTGGCGCCCATGATCACGCTGATCGCCGGCCGCAGGGCGATGACACCGGCATTGACCAGCCCGACGACCATGACGCTCATCGCCGTCGACGACTGGATGACGCCGGTGATCAGCGTTCCCGCCAGCACGCCTTTGACCGGCGTACCGGCTGCCTTGGCGAGAAAGTCGCGCATCCGGTTGACCGACAGCGCCTGGATGCCGTTTGCCATGAAATCCAGACCGAGCATGAAGATGCCCAAGCCGCCGATCACCGGCACGAGGATGTCCTTGAAGATATCTATGTCCATTTCAGGCAGTCCCCAACAAGTCGCCACGACGACGCGGTATGAAGTTCAGTTGCTGCGCAAGGCAGCTTCGTTCGGGTCAGTTTCCGACCGGCAATTGCCTTGCCCAATACTGTTCGATCTGGCCAATGAGCGCTTTCGGCAGCGGCACATAGCCGAGTGCGGTGGCGTCGCCGGCACCTTGCGCGAAGGCGAGCCGGAAAATATCATGCACGCGGCGATAGCGATGTTCCGAACGCCCCGCGACCTGGACAACGGCGAACACCGCCGTGCTGATCGGGTACGCACCATCTCCGCTGCGATTGGTGAGGGAGGCGAAGAAGTCGGTCGTTTCCCCCCAGGCGACGGAGGTGGCCGCTGCTTGCACGCCCTGCGGGTCCGGTTTGACGAACTTGCCGGATTTGTTCTGGACCGCTGCGAAGGGAAGGCCGGCGCGAAGAACCTGGCCGTATTCGGCGTAGGCAATCGCCCCCTTGCTCGCAGCCACGGCACGAAGAAGCGCTTGCGTACCTTCCGCGCCTGTCCCGAGCGGCCAGTCGATCAGAGTGTCGGCTCCAAGCTTCGTCTTCCAGTCTTCGCTTGTCGATGACAGAAACTCGGTGAAGACATAGGTTGAGCCCGAACCGTCCTGCCGGTGGATGACGCTGATGGCGAGATCGGGAAGGGCTATGTCGGGATTGAGCACCCCTATCGCAGGATCGGACCAGGACTTTATCTTGCCCAGATAGATGTCGGCGATCACCGGGCCGGAGAGGCGCAGACCTTGCTCCGGCAGGCCATCGAGATTGGCGACCACCGCGATCCCGCCCATGACGATCGGAAATTGCTGCTGGCCGTTCCTGGCGAGATCATCAGCCGGCACGGGAACATCCGTGGCGGCGAAATCCAGTTCGGGCTGCGCAAGCCGCATCAGGCCGGCAAGGGATCCGACCGGTTCATAATCGACGGTCCAGTCCAGCGTGAAGAAGTCGCCGCCGTCGGCGCGTGCAGCCTTGTATGTCGTTGCCCACTTGCCGATGATCGGCGCGGCCAGTGTCGACCCCGCACCGCGAATGGGCTCAGCCCGCGCAGCGGATCCGATCATGGCCCCGATGATTGCAAGGGCGAGCGCAGCTGCCGCCCCCGAAATCGTTGGCCGTGCACCGCGCAATAAAGCTAAACCTGCTGACAACATAAATTGAATCCCAACTATACTGCCGCCGCTATGTAGGCGCGCATCAATGGCCATACGCCTGCGAAATGAGGCGTCAGCTGAAAACAAGATCGCTCTTCTCTTGTATTAATTCTTCTTAACGGTTGGATGACAGTGGGTCCCGGCGGAAAGGCTTCTCGACTATTCCGAAGACCTTTCGACTGCAAAACCTGAACAAAAAGCCGCATCGCGTGAAAGTCGGCGGGAAAGGTCATCCTCAAACACTGAGATAGAGACCATCCGCTTCCGGATGGAAGAGGCTCTAACCGGCGAGTTTTCCGCCCTGCATCGGCCGCGGTGCGCCGGTCGTGCTCGGAAAGCTGATCGGCAGGCCGCGCAGCACGCGCACCGCGAGGAAGGCAAAACACTCCGCCTCGACCGCGTCGCCGCTCCAGCCGAGGCTCTCGGCCTGCACCACTTCGACGCCGGCACGGCTGGTCAGCATCGCCATCATGGTCGGGTTGTGGCGGCCGCCGCCGCTGACCACCAGTTTTTTCGGACGGCTTGGTAAGAGGTCGAGTGCCTTGCCGACGGCTCCAGCGGTAAAGGCGGTCAGCAGTGCCGCGCCATCCTCCGCATCCAGCCCGTCCGCCATGGCGGCGCCGAAGTCGAAACGGTCCAGCGATTTGGGATAGGGCTTGGTGAGATAGGGGTGCTGCAGCAGCTTGGCCAGCCGCGCCTCGTCCACCTTGCCCGCACCGCCGAGCGCGCCGTCGCGGTCCATCTCGCCGAGCCCCTTCGACTTGATGAAATCGTTCAGCGGTGCGTTGGCCGGTCCGGTGTCGAAGGCAACGACATTGTCGATGCCATCCCACCAGGTGATGTTGGCGACGCCGCCGAGATTGAGTACGGCCACCTCGCCATTGGCGCCGGCGCCGCGCATCAACGCCGTGTGATAGACCGCGGCCAGCGGCGCGCCTTGCCCCCCGGCGCGCATGTCGGCCGAGCGGAAATCGTAAGCGACCTTGGTACCCAACAGGGCATGCATCAGCTCACCGTCGCCGAGTTGCCTTGTCTGGCCCAGCCGTCCAGCCTGCGGCGCGCGATGCAGAACGGTCTGGCCGTGAAAACCGACGACGCCGATATCGGCCATCGTCACGCCATAGCCTTCGACCAACTCCTTGACGGCTGCTGACTGGGCACGCGTCAGGGCTTCCTCCGCGGTGCGGAAGATCGCCGGCTCCGGCCCGACAAAGTTCCACGCCCGCGCCTCCGTCAGCGTCTCTTCCAGCAGGGAGCGGATCGACGGAGGATAGGGCATCAGCCGGTAGGTGCCGAAATCCTCGATACGTTCGCCGTCGGTCTTGATCAGCGCGACGTCGATGTTGCCGTCCAGCACCGTGCCGGTCATCAGGCCGACGGCCCAGATTGGTTCCATAGTCGTTTCCTTGTTGAGCATGATCTTTTCCGAAAACCGTTTCCCACTTTTCGGGACCACGCTCCAGTCCCATTGATGAGATCGCCGACAGCTTTACGAAGCAAAACGGTTCCTCTGTCGAAATCACGTGTCGGATGGATCCGGTTGGTGAGCAAGGTTCAAGCCTTGCCCCTGTGGAGGCGGGGGTCGCGGTACCGAGGCAGACCTATCCTCGTAGCGCCACTGGCGATACTGGACCGCGCAACGCCGGTTTGCGGCCGTCTGGCTCAACAACCGCAGCGATGTCACCTCTTGCCTGCCGGCCGCGAAGGCGCGACCTTGCCCGATCTGGCGAAACGCTTCCGCCGAAATCCGCAAGGAGAGAAAAATCATGACCTCATCCGATGTGGCCGTTATTGCAGGCGCGGGCGCTGGTCTGAGCGCCTCGCTTGCGCGCCTTCTCACCCGCGAAGGCATTCGCGTGGTTCTGGCCGCTCGCAACGTCGAGAAGCTCAGCGCTCTGATCGACGAAACCGGTGCTCTGGCCGTTGAGACGGATGTTGCCGACGCTGCGTCCGTCGCCAGCCTGTTCGACACCGCCGACAAGGCCGGCCCGCTGGCGCTCGTGGTGTTCAACGCCAGCGCACGCACACGCGGCCCGATCGCCGAGCTCGATGCGGAAGCGGTCAAACAGGCATTACTGGTCGGCGCCTATGGCGGCTTCCTGGTCGGCCAGCAGGCGGCGCGCCGGCTGCTTGTCCGGGGATCCGGTTCGATCCTGTTCACCGGCGCCACTGCCAGTGTGAAGGGCTTTCCCGGCTCGGCCGGCTTTGCCATGCCGAAATTCGGCCTGCGCGGCCTGGCGCAGTCCATGGCCCGCGAACTCGCCCCGCAGAACATCCACGTCGTCCATTTCATTATCGACGGCCAGATCGCGCCGCCCGGACAGGCAGCCGATCCCGACCTACAGGACCGCCGCCTGTCGCCGGATGCCATCGCCGAGGCCTATCTCACAACCCATCGCCAGCATCGCAGCGCCTGGAGCTCGGAGCTTGAGTTACGGCCTTGGGTCGAGACGTTTTGACAATCCAGACGATCGCCCGGCGGGAAGCAACGCGATCCTTCCGCTTTTCCTAATATATTAGGCAGTGCTGATATTTTGTGGCGCTAAGCTGCTTGTCCAATACATAAAAAGGCTCAGTGTAATATATACGTTTGTTTAACGCGGGTTGTGCATGTTGCAGCTTTCCCGGGTTAATTGAGAACGCGCATGTCGGTTACACGTCGTACACTGCTTGCGGCCGGGAGCGGCGGGTTGCTGATTTCACAAGCCCGCGCAGCCAGCACTCCGGGACAGCAGGCGGAGAACGCCCCTCAACCTATCGCGAGCGGCGATGCATTGCGCATCGCAATGCCGGCCTTCGCTTCCAATCCGTTCTTTCCGGCCGACGGATCGGGGGACGATGGCATAGACATGGAGTTGGCCCACGGCATCGCCGCGGCGCTTGGCGTCGAGCCGGTGTTCGACCGATCCGCCGCAACGTTCGACGATATTGTCAAACAGGTAAGTTCCGGACAGGCCGACATGGCGATTGGCAAGCTTAGTCGGACGCTTCAGCGCGGCCGGTCGATCATCTATTCCCGCCCCTACGCCATGCTGCGGCAAGGGCTGATCGCCAACCGCCTCAACCTGGCGCGTATCGCGCAAGGCAAACCGGCCGAACAGATAGTCCGTGATTTCTCAGGCGATCTTGGCGTGATCGAGGGCTCTTCATTCGCCACCTATGCGGCCACGACCTTCCCGCATGCGCAAATCCACCGCCTGGCAAGCTGGGATCTGATCATCGATGCGATCCGAAACGGGACGATCGACATGGCCTATCGCGATGATTTCGAGATCAAGAAGCTGATGGTCGACGATCCGTCGATGACGGTCGTCGCGCGCTCGATCACGCTGACCGACAAGGTCGATACGATCGCAGTCGGCGTGCGGCCCGACAATCCGCACCTCGCGGCCTTTGTCGATCTCTATCTCGATCTCGCGCGGGGTCAGCAGATTCTCAACACGGATGAGATCATCGCCCGCTATCGCCTGGGGAGCAAAGCCTGACATGGCCATCTCCGAGGTAGCCGGACCCCTGCCTTTCGACTGGCGCCTCGCAGCAAGGCGTATCCTGCGATCTCCGGTCACGACGATTGTGATGATTGCTGCAGGGATACTGTGCGGCCTCTACTATCCAGACTTTGCCCATGCGATCAGCCCTGTCGCACAGCTCTACCTGAATTTCCTCAAGATGGTCGTCCTGCCCTATTTGGTCTCGTCGGTCATCTTCTCCATCACGGCAATGGTCCAGGACCCGAAATCGGTCCGCTACCTCGGCAAGGTGGGCATGGCCGTGCTGGCCGTATCGTTCCTGAGCGTGCTGGTGAGCGGCACATTGTCGTTGATCCTGCAGCCGGGCCAGATCGAGAATCCGCAGTCGCGCATCGAGCTTGGCGAGTTCATCAATTCCCAGGGCAGCGTGTCCACCGATCTCGCCTTCCCATTCCAGCCGCCGCCCTCCAATGGCGATCCCAATGGCGGGCACTCGATCCTGCTCGACCTGGTGCCGAACAACGTCTTCAACGCGCTGGCCTCGGGCCAGACCATCCAGGTTTTGCTGTTCTGCCTGCTTTTCGGGCTCGCGATGGGGAAGATTCCCCAGCCCTCGTCCATGAGCCTGACCCAGGCGCTCAACGCGGTCTACCGGGCCTGCACGGTGCTCACCAACTGGTTCATCTGGGGGTTGCCCTTTGCAACCTTCATCCTGATCGCGGACCAGACCGCGTCGACCGGAACCAAGCCGCTCACGCTGATGGGCGGTTACCTGCTGGTGATGGGCCTTTCCTGCCTCATATTCGTTGCCGGGGCTTTTGCCATTATCGCCATCCGGTCGCGACGAAGCTACTGGACCACGATCAAGACCTGCCAGCCCCTTCTCATGGTGGCCATCACCACACGCTCTACGGTCGCCTCGCTGCCTTGGGTCATCAACCTTTTGAGCGAGCGCCTGCGGTTCAGCCTGGTGGTGGTCGAACTGCTCGTGCCGCTGCAGGCGGCATTGCTGCGTACAGGCCCAGCGCTGCTCTACACCTCGGGTGCGCTGTTCATCGCCCAGCTTTACGGCCACCAGCTTGCAGTCTCGGACCTCGTGCTCGTCGGCATCATCTCAGCGCTTCTCGCGCTCACCACCGGCGGTATGGGCAGCCTGCTCATCCTGTCCCAGATGTCCATCGTCTGCGGCTACCTGAAGCTTCCCTTCGAGGCGGCGTTCGTCCTGTTCGTCGCGGTGGATGCAGCCGTCGACACGTTCATGACGCTGGCCAGCGTCTGCACCGTCGCGGCGAGCACGGCAATGATCGCTCCCAGCCACAGGGAGACGACGCAGCCTGACGCCGCCTCGGACCAGCTCGAAGCCGAGCCTGTCAGATGATCGACGACAGCATCCGTCCCCAGCTCGGCATTATCGGCGGTCTCGGGCCGCTTGCTTCGGCTGATTTCTACTTCAAGCTGACCCGGATGACCCAGGCGCTCAGAGACAACGAACATGTGCCTGCCGTGATCCTCAGTGTCCCACAGCTGCCCGACAGGACCGAAGCGATCCTTGCCGGCCATGATGGGCCGCTGGCGCCTTTGAAAGCCGCGGTCGCGACGCTCAATGCGCTCGGCGTCGCCCGCATCGCGATGCCGTGCAACACCGCCCACCATTGGTACAGCCAACTGGCGGCGAATTCGCGCGCGGAAATCATCCATATCGGAGATGCTGTGGTGACGGAGACGCGTCGCAGCCTGGATCAGGGCCGGGTTGCTGTTCTCGCCACCCAAGGCACGCTGGTCTCCGGCTTCTATCAGGACAGGATGTCGGCAGCGGGATTTGAGCTCTGCCTTCCCGCGAACACCGAGTTTCAGGCCTGCGTCGACAGCGCGATCAGCCTCGTCAAGGCGGGTTCGATCGCGAATGCGGCGGTTGAAAC
>NZ_RZTE01000003.1:316434-317463 GCF_003997415.1 Mesorhizobium sp. M7A.F.Ca.MR.245.00.0.0
CTCGACATCGCGCAAGCGGCCGGCGCCGATGCAGCCCTCCTCGGCTGCACCGAACTGTCGGTGGTGGCCGCCAGCCTCAACGATATCAATGGATTGGTCGTCATCGACAGCAATGCGGCCTTGGCGCGAGCCTGTCTGACACGGCTGGGCTTCGGTGCCCAGGAAGCCCGCGGCCTGCCGACCGTATCGCGGCTGCCGGAACATGACCGATCGATGCGCGCCAGCTTGGCCGCACTGGCCTAGCCCTATGGATAAAACCTCATAGCATTTCGGAACCCGTCAGCCCTGGCGCGGCACGCCCTTGGCAAGCAGGTAGACGAGATACGGCCCGCCAAGCAGCGAAGCGAACAGGCCGGCGGGCAGTTCGTAGGGAAAGGCCGCCATGCGCGACAGCCAGTCCGAGACGATCATCAGCAAGGCGCCCAGAAGCATCGCTCCGGCGAGATGGACGCGGGCGCGGGAAAAGCCGACCAGACGGGCAAGGTGTGGCGCGATCAGGCCGACGAAGCTCAATGGCCCGACGACCATGGCGGCCAGCGCGGTCAGCAGCGCGGCAACGATGATCAGCATCAGCCGTCCGCCGGCAACCGGCACGCCCAGGCCGCGTGCGCTGTCGGACCCGAGCGGCAGGATGTCCAGCCAGCGGGCGGCAAGGAACAGCGGCAACGTCAGCGGCAACAGACAGGCGAGTGCTAGCCCTGCATCGAGCGCCGACGCCTGGCCGGTCGAGCCGCTCAGCCAGCGCAACAGGATGTAGGACTGCGCGTTGCCCATGGCGATCGTCGCGGTGATCGCAGCGCTGCACAGCGCGCTCATGGCGATCCCGGCAAGCAGCAGCCGCTCGGCACCGAACTTTGCTCGTGCGGCAATGGCCAGCATGGCAATCAAGGCCACCAGTGAGCCCAGGGCTGAGCCGGCGAGCTGCCAGCCAAGATCGGCCGTGGCGCTGACCATCAGCACGGCTGTCAGGCCGGCACCGGCGCCGGTGCCGACGCCAAGCACTTCGGGGCTTGCCAGCGGGTTGCCGGG
>NZ_RZTE01000003.1:317472-336521 GCF_003997415.1 Mesorhizobium sp. M7A.F.Ca.MR.245.00.0.0
TCGTCATCCAGCGGGTCACCGGCAACCCGCTGGATGACGACGCCGGCGGCCGCGAGCATGGCGCCGGCGGCGGCCGCCACGCCGATCCGCGGCGCACGCCACGCGGCGAGATCGGTTAACAGGTCTCCCCCAGCAATAGACCAGCCGTCCGGGCCACGCCCGACGACAAGCGCCACGATGGCAGCGACAAGCGCCAGCGCAAACAGAAGCAGGATGATCAGCCAGGGCCGGCTGGCCTTGCGCGGTGCGGTACCATTCGAACCGAGATGCGGCCATTCGAAAAGGCGCAGCCGCGGCAACAGCCACAGCAGCAGCGGACCGCCGAGCAGGGCGGTGCCGGCGCCGGTCGGAATGCGTTCGCCACCGGAACCGGCGGCCAGCTGTACCAGCCCGTCCGTCAGCCACAGCAGCACGGCGCCGATCAGCGGCGCGGCGATCAGTTTTTGGCGCAGTGTGCGGGCGCCCGAAAGCGTGGCCAGCGCCGGCGCTGCAAGACCGATGAACCCGATGACGCCAACCTCTGCCGCGACTGACGTCGCCATCCACACGGCAAGCGCGATGATGAGAAAGCGGCTTGAGTGACGGGCGACGCCCAGGCCGCGTGCCGAGGCATCGTCGAGACCAAGAATGGTCAGCGGCCGCAGCAGCATCAATGCGGCAACCGCGCCGGCCACCAGCCTGACCGTCAGCGCGATGGTCGGCTCCCAGTCCTGCTGGACCAGCGATCCGCCGCCCCAGATGAACAGCGAAAACAGGTAATCGCCATTGGCGAGGATCAGTGCTGCGCTGACGGAACTGGCGGTCAGCGCCACCATCATCCCGGCGAGCATGACCGACACCGGCTCCAGCCCGCGCCGCCAGGTCAATGCCAGCACCAGCAGCACCGCGGCGATGCCACCGGCGAAGGCGACCAGGCCCTGCGACCGCTCCATCAGCAGCGGTGCGTAAAGCGAGGCGATCGTCATCGCCAGTTGCGCGCCGGCCGAGATGCCAAGCGTCGACGGTTCGGCCAGCGGGTTGCGCAGTACATGCTGCAACAGCAGGCCGGACAGGCCGAGCACGGCGCCCGCCAGCACCGCCACCGCGCCGCGCGGCAGCGTGCTGTAGACCAGGATGACGCGGTCGAGACCGATGCCGCCCGGCAGTGGAGCCGGCCATTGCATGCTGACCCGCCATGCGAACAGGAGCGCTGCGACAGCCGCGAGGAGGCCCCACAGGGCGATTGGCAACAGCGCGGCAATCGTCGCGGCGCGATCGCTTTTAGTGCGCTCAGCCATGGGCCTGCCCGGCAACAGCTGCCGTCGCCAGGCGCGCGAAGCGACGCGCCGACGGCAGGCAGCCAAAGTGGTTGACCGGCTCCAGGACGGCAACGCGGTTCTGGCGCACCGCCGGCAGAGCGTTCCACAAGGCATTTGTCGGAAGCGAACGCCCGACATCCGCCGGCAGTGGCGAAACGATCAGGATCGACGCCTCGGGCACGCGCGCCAGCGCCTCCAGTCCGACGGGTGCCGCCGCGCTGTAGCTCGTCTCGTCGGTCCATGCATTGATCAGGCCGAGACGCGTCAGCACATCGCCGAACATGGAATCGCTACCGAAGGCGCGAAAATGCCTGCTATCACCGAGACTGATGACGAAGACCGGATGCCCGGAAGCGCGCGGCAAGGTGGCGCGCAATCGTGCGATTTCATCGGCGGTCTCGTCGGTATAGCGCTTCGCCTCGGCCTGCTGTCCCAGCCTTTCGCCAAGCGCCAGCGTCGCCGCCTCGGCGAGCATATAGGGCGGTACCCCGGCCTCGTACACCGCTTGCGCAAACACCGGTGCGATGCGCTCCAGCATCGGGCGCTGGTATTCATAGAAATTGGAGATCACGATGACATCAGGCGCGACGATGCGCAGCAGTTCGTAGTTGGGTGCGCCGCGCAGGCCGAGGTCGGTCACCGATTGGGGCACTCTCGGCTCGACCGCGATCTTGCGGAACTGGATCAGTTCGGTCGCCGCCACCGGCTCGATGCCGAGCGCCAGCAAGGTCTCCAGCATGCCCCAGTCGATCGCTGCAACGCGTGGTGTAGCAGCCCTGGCGGCGACCGCTGGCAGCAATGCCGCGGCCGCCAGCGCAAGCACCTGCCTTCTGTTGGGCAGATGGATCATCACTGGCTTGTTTGGCAAGCTGTAACCAAGTCGACTACCAAGTCGTATGCGCCTTCAGCTTGAACGAGCGGCCTTCGCCATAGGAACAGGTCAGCGTCGTCTGGCAGCTCGACACATAGGTCTTGTCGAAGAGGTTGGTGATGTTGAGATCGATCCCCCAATTCTCCTTCTCGTAGCCGAGTTTCAGATCGGCCAGCGTGACCGCCGGCACTTTGGCCGTGTTCTCATTGTCGGCCCACGAAGAGCCAACATAACGCAGGCCGCCGCCGATCGAGATGCCGTCATACCAGTCGCCGCGGAACGTATAGTCGACCGAGGCGGAAGCCATGACTTCGGGCGCGATGAAGGGCGTTTTGCCGATCACCGAGATACCGGTATCGTCCTTGAATGCGTCCACGTCCTTGAGGATCTTGATGTCGTAGGCAGTGAATGCGCCCGTCACCCGGAACTCCTCGGTGACATTTACCTTGCCTTCGAGTTCGATGCCCCGCGAGCGTACTTCGCCGGTCTGGATCTGCGCGAATGCGTCAACGTTCGAAGCCACATTTTGACGGGTGAGGTCGAAGAGCGACACGGTGAACAGGCCGTCGATGAAGGTCGGCACATATTTGACCCCAACCTCGTATTGCTGGCCTGTCTCCGGCTTGAACAAGTCGCCGGTCGCAGTCGTGCCGATGATTGGGTTGAAGAAGGCGGCAAAACTGACATAGGGGGTGACGCCGTTGTCGAATTCATAGGCCAGCCCAGCTCGCCCGGAGAAGTCGCCGACGGTCTGGCTCAAATCAATGACCGGGAGATTGAATTTCTCCGTGTAATAGGTCGGGCGATTGTCGGCATCGAGCCAGCCGCGATCATATCGCCCATTCAGCGTCACCAGCCAGCCATCGCCGAAACGCAATTGGTCTTGCGCATAGAAACCGAGCTGCTTCTGCGTCAGGTCCTGGTTAAGATAGCTGACGCGGGGCGTCAGCGGCGAACCGTAGACGGGGTCGAACGCGTCGATTGGCGGAGTAAGCCCAAATTCCGCCGACGACTGCACCTGGTCGATGTTGTAATATTTGTAGTCGATGCCGGCCAGCAGCGTGTGTTCGACTGGCCCGGTCTCCACCTTGCCCTCGATCTGCAGGTCCGACAGGAATGTCATCGCGTCGGTGTCATGGTCGAAATTGATGCGATCCAGCGCAGTGGGGCTCGCTGCAGGATTCGTATCTCGGGACCAGCCGTTGGGATAGACGCTGACTTCGTTGATGGAAGCGGCACTAAATCGAGTGTTGGAGCGCACCGTCCAGTCATTGTCGAATGTGTGTTCGAACTCGTAGCCTATCGAGCCCTGTTCCCGCTTGTAGAGATCGACGCTCGGCTCGGTGAAATTCGCATCCGGGTCGATGCGGCCATAATTCACGCCGTCCACAATGTGGTCCGTCACCGTCCCGCTATAGGGCAGGAAGCTGCCGCCATTGTGGTTTTCGTCGATGTGGCTGTAATTGGCCAGGATGGTCAGCGTGGTTGCTTCGTCCGGCTTCCACGTAATACTTGGCGAGATGAAGCCGCGCCAGCCATTTTGCAGGTCGCTGTAGGTATCGCCGCCGGCGATTTTGCCCGTCATCCGGTAGCTGACCGCGCCGTCCTTGGCCACGTCGCCAATGTCGAAGCCGAGATAGACATTGCCTGCGTCGTTGACGCCGGTCTCGACATAGCGCGTGCGTTCGAAGTCCGGCCGCTTGCTGACATAGTTGACCAGGCCACCGGGATTACTGCCGCCGTAGAGTACGGAGGCCGGTCCCTTCAGCACCTCAATGCGCTCAAGCCCGAAACTGTCTACGTAGAAGCCGCCGAAGCCGTAGCTGAACAGCTGCAGCCCATCCATGTAGGTGCCGGTGGCCGTCGCCTGGAAACCACGGATGTACAGCCAGTTGGTGTCGCTGTCGGGGCCGAAGGGCTGCGCGAAGACGCCGGCCGTATAGCGCAAGGCCTCATCAGCCTTCTGCGCGCCCTGGTCGTCGATTTCTTGACGGCCGACAACCGACACGGATTGCGGGATGTCCTTGATGTCGGTCGCCGTCTTGGAGCCGGTCCTGCTTTTTTTGGCGACGACGCCTTTAACCGGTCCGGTCGCGCCGTCGCCGGCCTCGCCCTCGACCACCACCGGTTCAAGCTGGGTGCTGGTTTGCACCGACTGCGCGAACGCGGCCATTGGCGGGATCATCACGGCTGCGGCGACGCTGGCCGCCAGAAGCGCCTTCATCCGGTAAGTTCTGCTCATCAGGAAAGTCCCCGCCTGTCGACATTGAGATACTTGATCGTTTATCTCAACTTATCTGTGGGTCATTGGACGGAATTGGGCAGTTTGTCCATTCTTGTCCAAACGAGGGACATCACGGTGTGATGTTGCGGAAATGTCACTGGCGACTGGTGCTCCTCATCCAGGCGCCGGGCGTCAATCCGACAATCGACTTGAACACACGCGTCAGATGAGCCTGGTCGAAAAACCCCGTTGCCTCGGCGATGTCGCCAAGTGAAGCGGCGTCGCGCGCCATCATCGCCTTGGCCCTGTCGACCCGCGCCTGCATTTGCCAGCGATGCGGCGGCACGCCCGTCGCCGCCTTGAAGGCATGGCTCATCGCGGTTTCGGACAGGCCGGTCAGCGCGGCGAGATCGGCAAGCCGGATCCTGTCCAGGCAATGCGCGTCGATGTAGTCGGTGACGAGGCGCAGCTTGCGGCGCGAGAGCGGCGACCGTCGCCTGGCGGTATCAGGCTGGTCTATCTGGAACAGGCTTGCGAACAAGGCATTGAGCAAGCCCTCGCCATAGAGATCATGCAGAGGCCGGTCGTTGCCGCATTCGGCGGCAATCATGCCGGCAAGCATGGCGATCCGGTCGTCGCGAAACTGGAAGCGCGACATCCGCAAGGCCTCGTGGTCAAGGCTTCGGCCGAAGCGGCGCGTCAGCGCTGCGGCGTCGAAATGCAGGTCGAGATGCCGGATCCGCCGCAGCCCCTCGACCCGGCCGCGGATCGGCACGCCGGCCGGTATATAGGCCATGGAGAAAGCCTGGTCGTGGCGGCGCAACTCGCCCTTGGCGCTTTCGACGAAGAAGGCGCCATCGCCATCCACATCGAGCGCGACGAACAGCCGGGGGTCGGGAGAGACGTAATAGCCTTCGGCCTTGTCACCGCATGACACATCCCAGAGGTCGGCGACCACGCCGTCCCAGACATGCCATTTCAGGTCGCCAATGACTGAAAAGCCCTCAATCCGGCTTTCCATGCGCGCAACGAAGGTCAAGTCCTGTGATTCCAGCCATAATACATGATAAAAACTATCATGTTTATGCCCGGTTGGCGACCCCACCGCAAGTGCTTTGCGGCTGCTCGAAAATCGGCCGGAACCAATACCGCTGGGGCCGTCAGGCCTCAAACACTTTCGAGGTATGTCTCGATTTCGAAATCGCTGACATTGAGCGCGAACGTGTTCAATTCCTGGCGTTTGCAGGCAACGAAGGAGTCGCGCAGGATGGCTGGAAAAATCTCCGCCACATGCGTCCCGCTCTCGAAGGCGGCGATCGCGGATGCCCAGTCCGGCGGCAGCTTTGCCGGCGGGAGTCCCTGGCCGTCGGTGCCGATCGGATCGCCTGGCGATATTTGTCTTTCAATGCCCGTCAGTGCGGCGCCCAATATGGCCGCTAGCACCAGATAGGGATTGGCGTCGGCTCCCGAAACGCGATGCTCGATGCGGCGCGCACCGGTTGGCCCGCCGGGAATGCGGATCGCCACCATACGGTTCTCATAACCCCAGGCGACTGCGGTCGGCGCATAGGATCTCGGGCGCAGCCTGCGGTAGGAGTTGAAGTGCGGCGCGAACACCAGCGTGCTTTCGGCCATTGCCGCAAGCAGGCCGCCGACCGCATGGCGCATGGTCTCAGAACCCTGGTCGGTGCCGTCATCGAAGACGTTGCGCCCTTCGCCGTCGATCAGGCTGAAATGAACGTGAAAGCCGTTGCCTGCGCGGTCGCCATAGGGCTTGGCCATGAAGCAGGCGGCAAAGCCGTGCTTGCGGGCAATGCCCTTCACCGTGCGCTTGAACAGCACCGCATCGTCGGCAGCCCGCAAGGCGTCCGCGACATGGTTCAGATTGATCTCGAACTGACCGACACCGTTTTCGGCGATGGCCGTGTCGACCGGAATGCCTTGCGTCCGGCAGGCCTCGTAGACGTCATGGATGAAGGATTCGAAATCGTCGATCTCGTCGATCGACAGCGCCGCGTCGGAATCGAGACGGCGTCCGGTCACCGGCGAGACCGGTCCGACCGGCCGTTGCGATTGCGGATCGACGAGGTAGAATTCGAGTTCCGTTGCCGCGACCGGGGTCAGGCCCAAGGCCTTGTAGCGATCGAGGATGCGGGCCAGCGCCCGTCGCGGGTCGCCGAGATAGGGCGCGCCGCTTTCGTCGGCCAGCCAGAGCGGGACAAGCGCCGTCGGATGCGCCGTCCAGGCCACCGGCAGAATGCCGCGCCCCGTCCACTGGCACAGTCCGTCGGCATCGCCGGTCGAGAATACCAGTGTGTTGCCTTCGATGTCCTCGCCCCACACATCGAGCCCGATCAGCGAAAAAGGCATGCGCAGCTTGCCTTCCAGCGCCTTTCTTGCCTGCTCGACGGGAATGCGCTTGCCGCGCATGATGCCGTTGAGGTCGCACACCGCGGCTCTCAGGCTCTGGATGTCGGTCCTGCTATCAAGCCAGTTCAAAACGTCCGCAATTGCATCGCTCAATTTATGACCTCTGGTTTTCGAAGGTGCCGCAACCTGACCGGCTGCACTGTCCCTGATAAAAATAGCTTGTGAGTTTTAGGAAAACCAACTTGGCTGTCGCCAAGCGCTTTTCCTTATTTTTTCAAGTCACTAGCTGGGATGTCGGGAGGCATTTCAAAACCAATTGCGCGATCTGCGATCGCAACATAGAGGCAAGGGGCCGGAAAGCAAAGGGGCGTCGCCCGAATCCGCACAAACGCGACACACATCAGTTTCTCGCCTGCGGAAATCTCGCCTGCTGCAGGATGTGCGAGGCGCCTTCGTCGATGTCGCGCACGATGGCGGCGCGGGCGCGCTCGCCATCCTGAGCCTCGATCGCCGCGACGACTTCCTCGTGAAAGTCAATGTCGAGAATGGAGGCGAGGTCATCCTCGAACCCCGTGGCGAGGTTCCTGAGAAACGGGCCGACCTGCATCCATACGGTCTCGATCAGGAAGATCATCTGCTCGTTGCCGCAATGGCGATAGATCGAGAATTTGAAGTCGTGGTTCTTGCGCAGATAATCGTCGATATCGCCCTTGCGGGCCGCCAATGTCAGTTCGGTGGCGTGGCGTCGGATCGTGCGCAGATTGTTGCCGTTGATGCGTGTTGTCGCCAGCTCCGTCGCCGAACCTTCGAGGATAGTCCGCACCGCGGTCAATTGCGAAAACCGGTCGGCCGATATTGCCGGCACTTCGACGCTGCCGTTCGGCATTGGGCTGAGCGCCCGCAGCGCTTGCAGCCGCATGAAGGCGCTGCGCACCGGCATGTCGCTGGTGCCGAGTTCCCTTGCGAGTTTTCGCGATGTCAGCTTCTGGCCCGGCGTGAACTGGCCGGACATCAGTGCCCGCACAAGCTCGAGATAGACTTTTTCATGCAAGGGAACGGTGTCGACGGCGGTCAACCCGAATTGTGTTTTGTCGGCCATCGGCGGGGCGCTGCTTCATCGGTTCAGAAATCTGTGCGGCCGGCTGGTTTCGCCGCTGGGGATTCTGCGTGGCCGACCCCGGCGAGAACGCCGAAGTCAGCGACTTATCAAGCACATGATAGACGCTTCGATCGTTGCGCGGCAAGCGACGCGTCGCGCCAAGGCTCACGGCTTGATTGTCAGGCACACGGCGTCTCTGCCACGCTGTGCAAAACGGTCATCACAAATCTTGACCTCGCATGCACTTGCACCTCTGGCCGCTGTCTGGCTTTTTGGGCTACCCATCGCAACGGAGTGATTCGCATCATGCCACTCGATTGCAAGGTTTCAAGGCAGTCTGCGGGTGGGTCGTGAAGCGCGCGCAATTGGCGAAGGAGACACAGGCATGGCCGAGTTCAAGAAGCCCGAAATCTCCGAGATGAGACCCAAGATCACCGTGATCGGCGTTGGCGGCGGCGGTGGCAATGCCGTCAACAACATGATCGCCGAGCAGCTTCAGGGCACTGAATTCATCGCCGCCAACACCGACGCCCAGGCGCTGACCATGTCGAAGGCGACGCGGCTGATCCAGCTTGGCGCCCACGTCACCGAAGGATTGGGCGCCGGATCGCTTCCCGAGATCGGCCGAGCCGCGGCCGAGGAATCGCTCGACGAGATCATGGACCATCTGGCCGGCACGCATATGTGTTTCGTCACCGCCGGCATGGGCGGCGGCACGGGAACCGGTGCGGCTCCAATCATCGCCCAGGCGGCGCGCAAGGCCGGCATCCTGACGGTGGGCGTCGTCACCAAGCCTTTCGCCTTCGAGGGCAGGCGCCGAATGCAGATGGCCGAAGAGGGCATCGAGCGGCTGCGCGAGAGCGCCGACACGGTCATCGTCATCCCGAACCAGAACTTGTTTCGGATCGCCGATGCCAAGACCACCTTCGCCGATGCGTTCGTCATTGCCGACCGGGTGCTCTATGCCGGCGTCAGCTGCATCACCGATCTCATCGTCAAGGAAGGCTTGATCAATCTCGACTTCGCCGATGTCAAATCGGTGATGCGCGACATGGGCCGCGCCATGATGGGCACCGGTGAGGCCTCCGGCGAGGGTCGGGCAATGAAGGCGGCCGAAGCCGCGATCGCCAACCCGCTGCTCGACGAAGTGTCGATGAAAGGCGCCAAGGGCGTGCTGGTTTCGATATCGGGCGGCAGGGACATGACCCTGTTCGAGGTCGACGAGGCCGCCACCCGCATCCGCGAAGAAGTCGACGAGGATGCCGACATCATCGTTGGCGCCATCTTCGACAAGGGCATGGAAGGCCGCTTCAGGGTCTCGGTGGTGGCGACGGGTCTCGACCGTGCGTTTGGGGTGGAGGATGCCGAAGCCGGCATCGTCCGCGACCACGCCGGTCAGCCGGCACGCACGCTTCAATAGGTCGTATCGCGCGTTTGTTCTCGCCAGGAGATAATTTCTCGAGGGAGACATCGCTGAATAGCAATTGCATTGCCGACGGATCAGATTGACTGGCGCAACTATTGTGTTCAGCTGTATCGATCTCGGTGCCGCTGCTGCTACAAAAATCCGTCATAGACGGCCATCTATACTGGCTACCCGTATCGTTCGAGCGACGAGAGGCGCGGCGTGGAATTCGACTTGAAAACCATCGAAGCGCTTGCGCCCGATCAGGCGTCGTTGAGCGCCGCGTCCAGGTTGACCAGGCAATCGAACTGGCCACGGCTCGAAAAGAGCGATCAACTGGGGCTCCTCTGGGGGGAATGCCAGGGTTCCGGCTCCAATCCCTACCGTGTGGTCGTCGACACCGGCGACCATGGCTACAAATGCACCTGTCCGTCGCGGAAATTTCCCTGCAAGCACACTTTGGCGCTGATGTGGATTGCAGCCACCACGCCGGCCAGTTTTACCGCCGCAGGCTCGACCCCGGAATGGGTGAATGATTGGCTCGGTCGCCGAAGGAAGGCCTCGCCGCAGCCGGCGGCGCCAGCGCCCGGTGCGGGAGGCAAGAGCATTGGCGAGGCCTCGCGCGACGACGAAAGCGCTGATGTCGAGGACGCCGCTGCGGTCGAGCGCCGCGAGGCAGCGCAGCGCAAGCGGACGCTGGATACGCAATCCGCGGTGTCGGCGGCGTTGGATGAGCTGGATCAATGGATCGCTGACCAGTTGCGGCTTGGCCTGGCCGGTTTTGTCGACAACAGCAGTGACCGTTGCCGCCGGATTGCGGCACGGCTGGTCGACATGAAGGCGACAGCGCTTGCCGGCCGCATCGACGAGATTCCGTCACGGCTGATGGGTCTGCGCAGCGAGGAGCGCCCGGACGCGGCGATCCGCGAACTCGGCAAGCTCGTGCTGGTGGCCAAGGCCTGGCGATCGACACCAGGCGACGCCGAACTGAGGCGGCTCGTATCGACGTCCGAAAGCCGTGAGCAGGTTCTGGCCAATCCCGATGCCAAACCGGTCGAAAGCGTTTGGGAGGTGCTTGGCGAGAAGATCGAGTCGCGCCGTGACGGTCTCGTCAGCCATTCGACCTGGCTGCTCAACCTGAAGAGCGCGAGCCCGCAATTTGCTCTCTTGCTCGACTATTTTCCGGCCTCGGCCGGTCGCCGGTCGAACGCCTTCACACCGGGCGACCGGTTCGATGCCAGGCTGGTCTTTTACCCGGCACGCCAGCCGCTGCGGGCCTTGGTGGCGGACCGCAAGGGCGACGTCCCGACAGGTGAGTGGCCCGATTTCGGCTTTCACACAGCCGATCCGCTCGCGGCGCATGCTGCTCACCAGAACACAGCCCCTTGGCTCACCGATTGTCCTGTCATGCTGCCGCCCGGCGCGATCCTGCTGGACGATCGGGGCGCTGCCTGGTGGCAAGCCGCCGGCGATCCGCATGGTATCGCCTTGCCGATTGCCGACACCGTCAATCCAACGCTGCTTGGGCTGGACCTTATGGCAACGGCAGCACTTTGGAATGGCAGCCGGCTTGACCTGCTGGCGGCGCAAAGCGGTTTCGGGAGGCTTGACCTGTCGTGAACGAGATCGAGCAGACCGGCCTGGCGGCCATGCGCGACTGCTGGATCACCGGCGGGACCACCTTCGACCTGGCTCCGGGCGCGTGGAAGGAGATCGCCGGCGGTGCCAGCCCCGACGAGCGCGAACGCCGGCTGCTGGCGATCGCCGCACAAGCTCTCGACACCGCCTTGCGGCCAGCCGCGCCAAAGATGCTGAAACGCCGCCCGCAATTGCCCGAACTCGCCTTGCCGATGCTGCCGGAACGGCTGCGGCCGCTATTGCGAGCCGCGCTCAAGCATGCCGCCGACACAAGAAGCAAGTCGCGTGTGGTCACGCTCGTCGCCAGCCGCGGCTTCGTGCTGCATCCGATGGACTGGATGCCAGCCGCGTCGGATCAGAGCAGTCCGGACGTTTATGCACCCTGGATCGACTGGCAGGCAGGCGCGGACGGCGAAAAACCTGCAAGCCAGGAGCATCTGACGGTGGAAAACTGGGATGACTTCTATCCCGCCGCACGCCGCACCGCGCTCGCCGATATGCGCCGCACCGCACCGGCTTCGGCTCGGCAACTGATCGAAACCAAGGCCTCCGGAGAGCCGGCGGAGATCAGGATTGCACTCGTCGACCTGTTGCGCTTCGGCCTGGGCGCCGATGACGTGCCATTCCTGAAGAGCCTCTCCGCCGATCGTTCCGGGAAGCTGCGCGAACTCGCTGGCCGGTTGCTGGCAAGATTGGGAGAGCACGGCTCGCCAGGCGGTGGCGGGCCGGAAGATCCGACGGCCGAACTCGCTGCCTTCATCGCTGAAGGCAAATCCGGCTTCATCCGCCGCCGCACCACCTACACGCCGGCAAAACTCAAATCGCCGGCGCAGGAAAGACGTCGCGCCGAACTGTTCGAGACCTGTAACCTGGTCGACCTCGCCACGCGCTTCGGCACCACCGAATCCGAGTTTATCGGGGCGTGGCAATTCGGCGCCGAGAGCAATGCCGATATCCTTGTTGCCCGAATGGTCGCCGCGTCGGGCAGCGACGCCGCGGTGACGCACATGGCGGATATGCTTGTCGCCGAACGTGACAAGCCCGCACTCTTCGTCCTCCACCTCATGGCGCGTCTGGACAGCCGCAGGAAGCGTGTCCTGGTCAGGTCGATCCTGAAGGACACGCAACATCTTGGCGCGCTCAATCTGGCCGAGGGCCTCGAAGCAAGCTGGCTGGAATGGGCCGACCTGACAAACGGCCAGACGCTCGCGGCGCTTCGCTCCGCTGTTGCAGGAAACGATGACGCTGTGAAGCGAGGCGTCGACCAGATCCTGGAAACTATGGGCTTTCTCGCCACGGCGGCGACGGCGGAGAAATTGATCGGAGACGTGGTTGCGGCCGGTATGGCGCCGGCGGGGCCGTCTCTGGGTCTTCTGCGGCTCAACGCGTCACTGGCCGAGCATCGAACCAACATATGATCAATCCGGAGAACAGCAAATGAACGCAGCCATCCGTCTTCCGGTCGAGCAGGCCTATGCCGGCGAATTGCAGGCGCTCTCGCGCAATGACGACCGGCAAAGGCCTGCCGGATGGAGCCTTTCGCCAAAGGCGGTCCTTACCTACCTGCTCGGCGGAAAGGCTGACGACGGGACAGTGATAACGCCCAAATATGTCGGCCGGCGCCGGCTGATGGAAACCGCGGTGGCGACGCTCGCCACCGATCGCGCGCTGTTGCTGCTGGGTGTTCCCGGCACGGCCAAATCCTGGGTGTCGGAACATCTTGCCGCTGCCATCATGGGTGACTCGACATTGATCGTGCAATGCACGGCCGGCACCGACGAGAACCAGATCCGCTATGGCTGGAACTATGCGCAGCTTCTGGCCAAAGGCCCTAGTCAGGACGCTTTGGTACCGACGCCGCTCTACCGCGCCATGCAGGACGGCAAGCTTTGCCGCCTCGAGGAGCTGACGCGCATGGGCTCCGATGTGCAGGACACGCTGATCACCGTGCTGTCCGAAAAGATGATGCCGATCCCCGAACTCAACACATCGATCTACGCGCAGCGCGGCTTCAACATCATCGCCACCGCCAACAACCGCGACAAGGGCGTCAACGAATTGTCGTCGGCGTTGAAGCGTCGCTTCAATGTCGTTGTGCTGCCTTTGCCCGAAGACATGGCGGAGGAAGTGGCGATCGTCTCCAAGCGGGTCGGCGAGATGGCCGGCGGTCTTGACCTTCCGGTGCCGAAGAATGTCGGTGAGGAGATCGCGCGAGTGCTGACCATTTTTCGCGAGTTGCGCTCCGGTGCTACAGCCGACGGCAAGGTGACGTTGAAGACGCCGTCCGGTTCGCTGTCCACGGCCGAAGCCATTGCCACCATGGTCGGCGGCCTCAGCCAGGCGGCCTGGTTCGACTGCGGCAAGCTCGGCGCCGAAGGCCTTGCCGCCAGCCTCGTCGGCGCGATCGTCAAGGATCCCGTGCAGGACAAATTGGTGCTGGAAGAATATCTGGAAACCGTGCTCAAGAAGCGGCCAGACTATGCCGGCTACTACGCGGCCTTGAACGCGGCAATCTGACGCCATGGCGCTCAGCGACGTTTCCTATTTCGGCATACGCCATCACGGGCCCGGCTCCGCCGACAGCCTGGTGCAGGCGTTGCAGGAGTTGAAACCGGTCGCCGTGCTGATCGAAGGACCGGCCGACGCCAGCCCGCTGTTGCCGTTGCTCGCCCGCCCCGAAATGCAGCCGCCGGTGGCGCTGCTCTGCTATCCCGAAGACGATCCGGCCTCGACAAGCTTCTGGCCCTTCGCCGAATTCTCGCCGGAGTATCAGGCGACGCTCTGGGCCGTCACCAACAATGCGGCAGTGCGCTTCATCGATTTGCCGTCGTCAGCCCGCACTGCGCCGATTGAGGCCGTGGGGGAAACCGAGAGCGATGGAACGGAAGCCAACGTCGAGGCTGACTTGGCGCCGCATCTGCGGGACCCGATCGGAACGCTGGCACAAGCTGCCGGCTATGAGGATGGCGAAAGCTGGTGGTCTGATATCATCGAGCAGAACCCGCAGCCGGGTCCCATCTTCGCGGCAATAGCCGACGCGATGACGACGCTGCGGGACGGCGAAGGTCCGCTTGCGGCGTTTGAGGCGAAACGCGAAGCGCATATGCGGCTTGAGATCGCCGCCGCGCGAAAGGAATTCGATGGGCCGATCGCCATCGTTTGCGGTGCTTTCCATGTGCCGGCACTGCAGGCGACGCGACCGCTGAAGGAAGACCAGGCGCTACTCAAAGGGCTCGCCCGCCGCAAGAGCATGATGACCTGGGCGCCGTGGACGGGGCCGCGTCTGGCGCTGGGCTTCGGTTATGGCGCCGGCGTTGTCGCGCCCGGCTGGTGCAAGCATCTGTGGCAGACGCGCGGGCAAGGCGACGCCTCGGTCCTGTGGCTGGCGAAGATCGCGGCGGTTCTGAGGGCGAAGGGGCACATGGTCTCGACCGCCTCGCTGATCGAAGCCGAACGGCTGGCCCGCACGCTGGCTGTGATCCGTGAGCGGCCAAAGCCCGGTTTCGAGGAATTGCGTGACGCCGCGATCGCCGCCCTGTTCAACGGGGAAGCGCTGCTGTGGGCGCTGGTCGAAGCCGAATTGCTGCTGGGCGCCGATGTCGGTGAAATTCCGCCAGACACGCCGCTGGCCCCGCTAATCGAGGACCTGCAACGCAACCAGAAAGCAGCGCGGCTGAAGCCCGAGGCGCTGGAGCGCGAATTATCGGTCGATCTGCGCAGCGAGAGCGGGCTGTTTCGGTCGACCTTGCTGCACCGGCTGTCCGTGCTTGGCGTGCATTGGGGCAAACTCACCGACAGCGGCCGCAGCCGCGGCACCTTTCGCGAGCGTTGGACGCTGTCGTGGGAACCTGAATATGCCGTTCGACTGGTGGAGAACCTGGTCTACGGACCAACCATCGAAAAGGCGGCCAATGGCCGGCTGATCCAGATGATCGGCGCGGCAACGTCTCTTGATGCGATGGCCGCACTGGTCCAGGGCGCCATCACGGCAAACCTGTCGGAAGCGTCGATCGCCGGTCTCGCGGCCTTGGAGGACCGGGCAGCCCGCAGCAGCGAATGCCTGGAAATCCTGACATCGGTGCCGCCGCTCGCCGACATCATCCGCTATGGCGAGGCTCGCAAGACGGAAACCGCCCGTCTGTCCGGTCTGCTGGAGCGGCTGATCGTCGAAGGCGGGATCGCGCTCGCCTATGCCGCCCGCGACCTCGATGCCCAGGCATCCACGACGCTGGTCGGCGCCATGCGCAAGGCCGACGAAGCGATCAGTCTGGTCGAGCCTGAACAGGACGTGCTGGACGCCTGGCGCAATGGGCTGGCTGCGGTGCTCGATGGATCGCGCTCGACGGCGCTGGTGGCAGGCTGTGCCGCGCATCTGCTCTACGAAGCCGGCCATTTGTCAGCCGACGCGGCAACCGGTCTGATCGCACGACGTCTGTCTCCAGGAACGCCGGTCACCGAGGCTGCAGGGTTCTTCGAGGGTTTCTTCAGCACTGCCGGCCAACGGCTGATCTACGACGAGGGCCTGCGCGGTGCGGTGGATGCCTGGCTCGCATCCCTCGACGAAGACGCCTTCATTGCCCATCTGCCGTTGCTGCGCCGGGTCTTTTCGCATCTGGACTCGATGGAGCGGCGGCGGTTGATCGAAGCGGTGCTCGGTCGCGCCGCACGCCTGCCGGCCGGACTGACGCCGACTCCGGATGGCGGCGAAGCGTGGCGCCGCCATCTTGAACGGCTCGGACCCTTGCTGACGGGCGGGAGCGGCAATGGATGACGAGGCCGAAATGAGCGAACCAATCCAGGCCGGCAACGGACGGGAGCGCCGCTGGCGCCTGGCGATCGGTGCCGATGATGAAACCTCGTCATCGCTGTCCGACACCGACAAGCGGCTTTCCGCGGCGCTCGATGCGCTTTACGGCGATGGTGCCGGCGATGCGGCTGCCGATCCGCGCAAGCGGCGCGGCGGCCTCGGCCGCTCGGCGCCAAGGGTGGCACAGTGGATGGGCGATATCAGATCGTTCTTTCCCGCACAGGTCGTCCAGATCGTCCAGAAGGATGCCTTCGAACGGCTCAACCTGAAGCAGATGCTGATGGAGCCGGAATTCCTCAAGGCGATCGAGGCCGACGTCAATCTCGTCGCCGACCTGATTTCGCTCCGCTCGGTCATGCCGGCCAAGACCAAGGACATTGCGCGCACGATCATCGCCGATATCGTCGCCAAGCTGATGCAGCGGCTGGAGCAGAAGACAGCCGAGGCGATCCGCGGCGCGGTCGACCGGTCGCAGCGCACCAACCGCCCACGTCAGCGCGACATCGACTGGCCGCGTACGATCTCAGCCAACCTTCGCCATTATCAGCCCGAGCACAAAACCATCGTGCCGGAGAAGCTGGTCGGCTTCATGCGCAAACAGCGAAGGCTGGTCGACCTGGATGAGGTGGTGCTGTGCGTCGACCAGTCGGGCTCGATGGCAAGCTCGGTGATCTACGCCTCCATCTTCGCCGCGGTGATGGCTTCCCTGCCGGTCGTGCGGACCAAGCTTGTCTGCTTCGACACGGCGATCGTCGATCTGACCGAGGAGCTCAGCGATCCGGTTGAAGTCCTGTTCGGCGTGCAACTGGGCGGCGGCACCGACATCAACCAGGCCGTGGCCTATTGCGCGGACCGCATCGAACGGCCGACCAAGTCGCATATGGTGCTGATCACCGACCTTTATGAGGGCGGCAACGGGCAGGAATTGCTGCAGCGGCTTGCTGCACTCGTTCGCTCCGGCGTCAACGTCGTGGTGCTCCTGGCGCTGACCGACCAGGGCAGGCCGGGTTATGACCCGAAGATGGCAGGCTCGGTGGCCGCCCTCGGCATTCCGGTCTTTGCCTGCACGCCGGATCTGTTTCCAGACATGATGGCGGCGGCATTGCGTCGGGAAGATATCGGCGCATGGGCGGCTGGCGCCGATATCAAGCTGGTTCGTGCCGAGGCCGAGACTCCGGAGTAAAACAGCCGTGGCCAGAGCTGCCAGGATGCTTCTGGCAGCTCTGGGATAAATGGCTGGAGCTCAGCCGAACTTCGGGTCGAGGCTGCCCGACTTATAGCGCTTGGCCATTTCGGCGACCGGCAGCGGCTTGATCTTCTGCGCGTTGCCGGCGGTGCCGAACTGTTCGAAGCGCTCCTTGCAGAGCTTGCGCATGGCGGCCATGGCCGGTGTCAAATATTTGCGCGGATCGAACTCGCTCGGGTTCTCGGTCAGCACCTTGCGGATCGCGCCGGTCAGCGCCATGCGGTTGTCGGTGTCGATGTTGATCTTGCGCACGCCGTGCTTGATGCCGCGCTGGATTTCCTCGACCGGCACGCCCCAGGTCGGCTTCATCTGGCCGCCATATTTGTTGATGATCTCCTGCAGGTCCTCGGGCACCGAGGACGAGCCGTGCATGACCAGATGCATGTTCGGCAGGCGGCGGTGGATCTCCTCGATGACGTTCATGGCCAGCACCGCGCCGTCGGGCTTGCGCGAGAATTTGTAGGCGCCATGGCTGGTGCCCATGGCAACCGCCAGCGCATCGACATGGGTGTCCTTGACGAATTCCACCGCCTGTTCCGGATCGGTCAAAAGCTGGTCGTGGCTGATGGCGCCTTCGACGCCGTGGCCGTCTTCCTGCTCGCCGCCGCCGCTCTCCAGCGAGCCGAGCACGCCGATCTCGCCTTCGACGGACACGCCGCCCCAATGCGCCATGTCGACGACGCGCTTGGTGATGCCGGAATTGTAGCCGTAGTCGGCCGGCGTCTTGCCGTCTTCCTTCAGCGACCCGTCCATCATGACCGAGGTGAAGCCGTACTGGATCGCGGTGACGCAGGTGGCTTCGTTGTTGCCATGGTCGAGATGCATGCAGACCGGAATGTCGGGATGGATTTCGACCAGCGCGTCGATCAGCTTGGCCAGCACCACGTCATTGGCATAGGCGCGCGCGCCGCGGCTGGCCTGCAGGATGACCGGCGACTTGGTCTCCTCGGCGGCCTCCATGATGGCGAGGCCCTGTTCCATATTGTTCATGTTGAAAGCGGGCACGCCGTAGCCGTATTCGGCGGCGTGGTCGAGCAATTGTCTCAGTGTTATGCGAGCCACCCAATAGTCTCCCGTATCTGGTTTCAAGCGCAACGTCGCGGGCCGGCCGGTTGCCGGTCGGCCCTTGATGCTTCTGGCGGGATTTCAACGGAACCGCAACCTTCAGAGCTCTTCTCGATCGCAATTCTTGTTGCAGGGCTGAAATCCGGCCGTTTTGGTGACTTAAGCCGCGATCAATTCCCGCGCCGCCAGGATCTGCACGCAGGCATTGGCCGCCTCCTTGCCCTTGATGGTGAAGTGCTCAAAGAAGAAGCGGTGGTGCTCGGCGCTGTCGTGGTAGTTGTGCGGGGTGAGAACCGCCGAAAGCACCGGCACGCCAGTCGACAGCTGCACGTTCATCATGCCGTCGATGACAGCACTTGCGACGAACTCATGCCGGTAGATGCCGCCATTGACGACAAAGGCGGTGCCGAGGATCGCGGCATAGCGGCCGGTCCCGGCCAGGGTCTTGGCATGCAGGGGGATCTCATAGGCTCCCGGCACGTCGAAGACATCGACGGTGAAGCGCTCGCCTCCGATGTCAGCCAGTGCCGCTTCGAAGGCCTGCACGCACTGGTCGACGATGTCGGCATGCCAGCGCGCGCGGATAACGGCGATGCGAGTCTTTTCGTAGTCTTTATGGGAATGCTGATTCATGGGTCCATCCTTCCGTTTCGAACCAGAATCAGGACGCACGATACGGATTAAGCCCGCGAAGAGCGGGCCGGCTTCCGTTTCGTTCTCTTCCATCCGGACTCTAACCGTCGGCTCCGGAATCACACCGGATCTGCTGACCTTTCCGAAACCGGAAAGCGCTCGCGGGCTTGGGTCGAAACCTTTACCGCCGGTGGGGACTTTCACCCCGCCCTGAGAACATTAACGGCTTTGTATGAAAGGGCAGGGCGCTGCTGTCAACCGGGGAGACCTATCAGGGCAATCGCTCCAGAACCAATGAGAGGTTCCGACTTGTGGCGGAGACCACCAATTGCCGAGTCGGCGCCGCCCCTCATTGCCCTGCCGGGCATTTCTCCCCGTATAGTGACGGGGAGA
>NZ_RZTE01000040.1:0-52672 GCF_003997415.1 Mesorhizobium sp. M7A.F.Ca.MR.245.00.0.0
GAAATCGGAGATCGTCTTTCCGCCTTCATCCGCAACTGGCGCAAGCCGACCGAGACGCAGGAGGCCGAGGCGCGGGCGGACGAAAAGCAGGCCCCGGAGCCAGCGCCGGAAAAGGCAGCAACCGAAAGCTGACAAACCCGCTATTGAGCGCTGCCATTCATCCGCCCCGCCGGTGCAAGATCGTGCCCACTTCAAAATTTCGGTTCGAGCGCGCCCTAAGCCTTGCATCGACACCGATGCGGGGTATGGTCCCCCGGTTTTTCGCGAAAGGAACCCCGCATGGCCGCCTTCAAGACACTCGACGATATCGGCAACATCAGCGGCAAGCGTGTGCTGGTGCGCGTCGACCTCAACGTGCCTGTCACTGAGGGCAAAGTCACCGACACCACCCGCATCGAACGCATCGCGCCGACCATCGCCGAGCTGTCAGGCAAGGGTGCCAAGGTCATCCTGCTCGCCCATTTCGGCCGACCCAAGGATGGCCCCTCGCCCGAATTCTCGCTGGAACCGATCGCCAAGGCGACAGCCGACGTGCTCGGCCGCCCCGTCGGTTTCGCCTCGGATTGCGTCGGCGACACGGCCGGAAGCGCTGTCGCCGCCATGAACAAGGGCGACGTGCTGCTGCTCGAAAACACCCGCTTCTACAAGGCCGAGGAGAAGAACGATCCGGCCTTCACGGAAAAACTCGCCGCCAATGGCGATATCTTCGTCAACGACGCCTTCTCGGCCGCGCACCGCGCGCATTCTTCGACGGAGGGGCTGGCGCATCTGTTGCCGGCTTTTGCCGGCCGCACCATGCAAGCCGAGCTTGAGGCGCTGGAGAAGGGCCTGGGAAAACCCGTTCGTCCGGTCGTCGCCATTGTCGGCGGCGCCAAAGTCTCGACCAAGATCGATCTGTTGATGAACCTGGTGAAGAAGGTCGATGCCCTCGTCATCGGTGGCGGGATGGCCAACACCTTTCTTGCCGCGCGTGGCACCAATGTCGGCAAATCGCTGTGCGAGCATGATCTCGCCGCGACCGCCAAGCAGATCATGATCGAGGCGGCCGAGGCCGGCTGCGCCATCATCCTGCCGGTCGACGGCGTCGTCGCCAAGGAGTTCAAGGCGGGCGCGGAATGCGAGACCGTCGCCATATCGGACGTGCCGGCCGACGGCATGATCCTCGATGTCGGCGCCAAAACCGTGACGGCCATCGGCGAATGGATCGACCGCGCCGCGACACTGGTCTGGAACGGCCCGCTCGGCGCCTTCGAGATCGCGCCCTTCGATCATGCGACGGTAGCGGCTGCCAGGCACGCGGCGTCGCGCACCAAGGAAGGCAGGCTGGTCTCGGTCGCAGGCGGTGGCGATACGGTCGCGGCGCTCAACCATGCCGGCGTCGCCGACGACTTCACCTATGTCTCGACCGCCGGCGGCGCTTTCCTGGAATGGATGGAAGGCAAGCCGCTGCCCGGTGTCGATGTGCTGAAGCGCTGAGGCTCCGCGGCGATCAACACTCGGAGAGCAAACAAGGCTGCCCGAGGCTTTCAATCGATTCGAGCTTTCCGATGCCATTCCTTTGGCGGTAGACTTCCGTTAAGCGCGGAACAACCGTTTCAGGAGAAGCAACAATGAGCGAACGTCTCGAAGACATTGCCGCCGCGATCGTCGCCGATGGCAAGGGCCTGCTGGCCGCCGACGAAAGTTCAGGCACCATCAAGAAGCGCTTCGACGTCATTGGCGTCGAATCGACCGCCGACAGCCGGCGTGACTACCGCGAGATGATGTTCCGCACCAGGGAGGCGATGACCCGTTACATCTCCGGCGTCATCCTCTATGACGAGACGATCCGCCAGAAGGCCGCCGACGGCACGCCGCTGGTCGACATCATCAAGGCGGCCGGCGCCATCCCCGGCATCAAGGTCGACGCCGGCGCCAAGCCGCTGGCCGGGTTTCCCGGCGAGACCATCACCGAAGGCCTCGATGGCCTGCGCGAGCGCCTTGCCGATTACTACAAGCTCGGCGCCCGCTTCGCCAAATGGCGCGCGGTGATCGATATCGATGTCGCCAAAGGCGTGCCTTCGGGGACCTCGATCGGCTCCAATGCCCATGCGCTCGCCCGCTATGCCGCCCTTTGCCAGGAAGCCGGCATCGTGCCAATCGTCGAACCGGAGGTGCTGATGGACGGCGCACACGACATCGACACCTGCTACGAGATCAGCAAGGTGGTTTTGCTCAAGCTCTATAACGAACTCTACGCGGCACGCGTCGTGCTGGAAGGCACTGTCCTGAAACCGAACATGGTGCTGGCCGGCAGGAAGTCGGGCAAGGTGAGCAGCCCCGAAGAAGTCGCCGAAAAGACCATAAAACTGTTCCGCGAAACCGTGCCGGCAGCGGTGCCGGGCATTGCCTTCCTCTCCGGCGGCCAGGAGGACGAGGAGGCGACCGCCAACCTCAACGCCATCAACGCCATCGGGCCGCACCCGTGGAAGCTGACCTTTTCCTATGGCCGCGCACTGCAGGCCGCGCCACAGAAAGCCTGGAGCGGCAAGGCCTCGAACGTTGCCGCCGGTCAGGCCGCCTTCACCCATCGCGCCCACATGAACCATCTGGCAGCACTCGGAAAATGGAAGGCGAGCCTGGAACAGGCCGCCTGATCACAGTCCTTTCTTCCTCCTTCGAACCCGGGCCGATGCGCCCGGGTTTTTTGTTTGTGACTTGCCGGGCTTGGGGCGGAGCCTCTCCGTCCTTATTTCCTCTCGGGCGATGTCGGGTTGTGCTCATCCCGAACGTGCTTGGAATGACACTTCAGGGAGAGGTTCATGCATCGCAACAAGATCGTTTCGCGCGAAGACTGGTTCCAGGCGCACAAGGCGCATCTGGCGCGCGAGAAGGAACTGACGCGGCTCCGCGAGCGGATAGCGGCTGAGCGACGTGAATTGCCCTGGCTGAAGATCCGGAAGGACTATGTCTTCGAAACCGGGCAAGGGCCGAAGAGACTGGCCGACCTGTTTGCCGGCAACAGCCAGCTGATCGTCTATCACTTCATGTTCGGGCCGGGCTGCGTCAATCATTGCGAGGGCTGCTCATTCCTTGCAGATCATATCGACGGCGCCAATCAGCATCTGCGGCATCACGACGTGTCGCTGGTCGTGGTTTCGCGCGCTCCACTGGCGGAACTTCTGCCTTACAAGCAGCGCATGGGCTGGAAGTTCGACTGGGTGTCGTCCTATGCCTCGGATTTCAACTTCGACATGCAGGTCTCCTTCACCGACAAGCAGATCGCCGCCGGCGACACCACCTACAATTTCGAGACCCGTCCACGGACATCGAAGGAGCTTCCCGGCACCAGCGTTTTCTACCGGGACGAGAACAGCGACATCTTCCTCACCTTCATGTCGCGCGCCCGCGGCGGCGAGGCGCAGATCGGCGCCTACGACTATCTCGACATGACGCCGAAGGGCCGCAACGAAAACGGCCCCTATCACGGACTGATGGATTGGGTGCGGCTGCACGATGAATATCAGGGCAACCAATCAGGGCAGGCGAGTTGCTGCGATTGAAGATCGTTCCCGTCAGCCAAAACATGCGCTAAGGCTGCCGCTGATCGTTTAACGGTACTGTCATGCGCTTCCTGGCCCTACTCACCTGGCTCGCCTTCCCGGTCTATATCTGGCAAGGCCTCGGCGTGCGACGCCGCTCCACGCGCATGCTGCCGGCGCAAGGGCCGGTCATGCACGAAATATCAGGCAAGGCGCCTGATATCTCGCTTCTGGTGTTGGGCGATTCCTCCGCCGCTTCGGTCGGCATCGGCAATTCGGAAGATGGGCTCGCCGCGCAGCTCGCGGTGCTGATTTCACAAAGCACCGGCCGCGCCGTGCGCTGGCGGGCGGCCGGCTTCAATTCGGCAACGTCGGGCCAGATACGCGACCATGTCCTGCCCAATCTGTCGGCCGATCCGTGGACGCATATCGTGCTGGCCATCGGCACCAACGACACCAAGAATTTTCACTCCGTGCCGCGCTTCAAGAAGGAGTTCGGTGGCCTGCTCTACGGCCTGCGCGCCAAATGGCCGGAAGCGCGCGTGGTGTGGTCGCCGGTGCTCGAGTTCACGCGGGCGCCGGCCATGCCGCCGCTGCTCGGAAAGATCCTCGAGATTCGCGCCACCGAAATGAACCGGATGGGCGAACGCCTTTGCCTGGAGCGCGGCGCGGTGCCGGCGCCGCGCCTGCCGATCACCAATCCGGAAGCCGGCTTTGCGTCGGACGGCTTTCACGCCTCGGAAGCAGGCTACCGGGCCTGGGCCGAGCATCTGGTTGGCCCGGTGCTTGGCAATTGAGCACCGACGACAAGTGCCGTCCTACGTCAAATGCCCGAGCACGGCCGCCAGTGAAATCGCAGCCATGGCGAGCAGTGCCAGCTTCCAGAAATCACCGCGGCGCTTGAGGCCTGGCCAGCCAAGCGGCTTGATCAGTTGAATGACCATGAAACCGACGATGACAAGGGCGAGGAATTTCGTCATGCCGCCTTTGACCAGCAACGCGCCCGGCTGTCAAAGCACGTCGTTCGCTGCCTGAGAAAGAACGGACGCCGCGATCCTAGGTCGGAACGCGGCGCCCGCCTGCGGGTGGCAAACGATCTACTTCAGCGGCTTGAGGCCAGCCTCGATCGAAGCGCGCTTCGGTTCGAGGAATGGCGGCAAGGCGAGGCTTTCACCCAACGTTTCCAGCGGCTCGTCGGCGGTGAACCCCGGTCCATCGGTGGCGATCTCGAATAGGATGCCGTTCGGCTCGCGGAAATAGAGCGAACGGAAATAATAGCGCTCGACCTCGCCGCTCGACGGCAGCCGGAACTCGGCCAGCCGCGCCGTCCATTGATGCAGCGTCTCCTGGTCCGGCGCCCTGAAGGCGACATGGTGAACCGCACCCGCGCCTTGCCGTGCCGGCGCCATTCCCGGCTGTACCAGGACATGCAGCTCCGCCGCCGGCCCGCCCTCTCCCATTTCGAAGACGTGAACCTGCCCCTCCGGCGACACATAGTCGCGCGCCTTGCGCATGTTCATCACCTTGGTCACCACCGCCTCGGTGTTGGTGATGTCGGGAACGCTGATGACGATCGGCCCGAGCCCGCGTATCTGGTGCTCGACCGGTACCGGGCTTTGCGCCCAGGGATGGCTGCTGCCCTTGCCGCCATCGCTGACCAGGCGCAGACGCTGGCCCTCGGGATCTTCGAAGTCCAGTGACGCATAACCGCCGATGTCGGCGATCTCTCCTGTTACCAGGCCTTCGTCGGTCAAGTGTTGCTTCCACCAGGCAAGGCTCTCCTGGCTGCCGACCCTGAGGCTGGTCCGCACGATGCTGTGCGTGCCCCGCCGCTCGCGGCCGACCGGCCAGTCGAAGAAGGTAAGGTCGGTGCCCGGTGTCGCTTCGCCGTCGGCATAAAAGAGGTGGTAGGCCGAGGTGTCGTCCTGGTTTACGGTCTTCTTGACCAGCCGCAGACCCAGCACCTTCGTATAAAAATGAAGATTGCCAGGTGCATTGGCGGTGATGGCGGTCAGATGGTGGATACCTGTCAGTTGCAAGCTCATCGTCGTCTCCCTGCTGTTGGGGAAGAATTTTCTCCCTTCATATCAGACCTGCGGTCACCTCGCTGAAGGCCTCGTATTCCGACAGTCAGTCGCCGGAAGCTGAACAGCGGCGCCGAAAACAACGCCGTCGCCATGAACAACCGGAAGTCGCAAACCTGCCTTGAGGCACCGGTCGATGCGGCGAAAGCGATGCCTTGCCTGCGGGGCCACCTTTGTCTCGCGCCCTGAGATCCTCCTGACAGACTGCTGTCAGGAGGGGTATGCGATAGTGCCTCTACACAGAGAGAGGAGACTTAGCCATGAACGGTTACACCATTCTGCGCGGCATGCAGCACTATGTCGGCAAGATCCGCACGATACGCAACGAGATCCGCACCCAGCGGTTCATGAACTCGCTGCCGGCGGACATTCGCAAGGATATCGGCTGGCCGGACATGTATGCGGACCGTGGCCCTCGCGGCAATTAAAGCCAATTTTTCGACCCGGCGATTGGATGTGGGCGCGTCAACGCCCAGATAACAGGTCCGGTGCGTGAGGATGGGAGCGAGCTTATGCCCGAACAGAAGACGATCGGTTTCCTTTTCATCGAAGGTTTTGCCGACTGGGAGTATGGGCTGCTGGCGGCCTCGGCGGTCGAATGGTTCGGCGCCCGTGCCGTGTCGCTGACGCCTGATGGCAACCCAGTGACCGGGATCAGCGGCTTTCGGCTGACGCCCGATCGATCGGCCGGGGCGGATGAGAATGATGATCTCGACGCCATCGCCGTCATCGGCTCCGATGAGTGGGCCGGCAAGGCACCGCCGGATGTTGCCGATCTGCTCAATGCTGTTGCATCGCGCGGCGGCGTGGTCGGCGGTATCTGCGCGGGAACGCTGGCGCTGGCCCGCGCCGGCCTGTTCGAGAAGGCCAAGCATACCAGCAATGGCCGCGAATGGATCAATGGTCATGAGGCCGGCTATGCCGGCGACAGCCTCTATCAGGATGTGCCGCATGCCGTGGCCGACGGCAAAATTGTTTCCTCGCCCGGTTCGGCACCAGGCACCTTCGCACTCGCCTTTCTGAAGACGCTCTACCCCGAAAGAGGCAGCGACCTCGTGCAGATGCGAACGCTGTTCGCCAAGGAGTATGCTGAAGCCTCCTGACAGTATGCTGTCAGGAGGCGCGTGCAATGGTGCGAACCTCAGACACCCGTGCATCGGCGGTCGAAAGGACGATCGATGAAGAGTTGGAACGACAGACTGAACACGCCAGGCATCAACGGCGTCAAGCCGACGCCGCGCACGATGGCCGATGTCGTCGAGGGCCAGCCGATGTTGGTGCCGACAGCGCGCCAGATCGATGATTTCATCCGCTCGATTCCCGAAGGCGTCGAGATGGATGTGCGTGCGCTGCGGACAGCACTTGCCCTCGAGCATGGCGCCGAAGTGACATGCCCGGTCACCATAGGCTATCATTTGCGCACTGTTGCCGAAGCCGCCAACGAGGACCTCCAGCGCGGCATGACGCTGAGTGACGTGGCACCGTTCTGGCGTGTGCTCGATGCGAAAACGCCGACGACGAAGAAACTGTCCTTTGGCGCGGAGTTCGTCGCCGCGCAGCGCAAGCGCGAAGGGCTGAAACCATGAGGCACGCCGCCCAAAAGTGTTCTGCGGTTTTGGGATAACGGCATGCGCGAAAACACGATGCCGTGCCGTCCAAAAGTGGACATCAGTTTTGGGCGACATGCATAGAGACAACGCCGAGGGACCATACGATGCGCCGCGCCGACAGGCTCTTCCAGATCGTGCAGCATCTGCGCGGTGGCCGACTGGTCACCGCCCAGAAGCTCGGCACGTGGCTCGAGGTTTCCGAGCGAACCATCTATCGCGACATTGCCGATCTGCAGTCGACCGGAGTGCCGATCGACGGCGAGGCCGGCGTTGGCTACATGATGAGGGAGGGGTTCGACCTTCCGCCGCTGATGTTCACGCGTGACGAAATCGTCGCGCTGGTCGCCGGCGCCCGCATGGTGCGCGCCTTTGGCGGTGCCGCCATGGCGAGGGCCGCCGACGAGGCGCTGGTCAAGATCGGCGCCGTATTGCCCGATGCCGAGAAAGACCGCATCGCCCGCACTGAGATCCACACGCCGATGTGGGTGGTCAGCGACGCTGCCCGCGAGGCCATCGACCTGATCGAGCGCGCGGTCGAAAAGCGCCAGGTGCTGACCATCGACTATTCCGACGAGGCCGGCCGCGGCACCGCCCGCGATATCCGCCCGCTCGGCCTGTGGTTTTGGGGCAAGGTGTGGACCCTGGTCGCCTGGTGCGAGATGCGCGACGATTTCCGCGCCTTCCGCATCGATCGCATTGCCTCCGTGGTCATCGCCGGCCGCATCTTCAAGCCGGAACGCGGTAAGCAGCTCGCCGACTTCTACCGCGCGGTGGAGCGCAGCGAGGATTACGGCATGGCGCCGGACCGCGCGGCGCGAAGCTGAGTTGTTGACCCCATAAAAAAGCCCGCTCGAAGCGGGCTTTTTTTTGGAATGTCAGACAACCTCACTCGTCGTCGTCATTGCCCGTGTTCTTCGACTTCAAGGCCGAGAGCTTGGCGAACACGGCATTGGCGTCGAGTTCGGCATCCTCGTCTTTCGGCTTTTCGGGAGCCGGCACCAGCCGCTCGGTCAGAGCCGCCGGCAGCAGCGTGTCGCCGACCGGCTGCGCCTGTTCGCGGCCGCGCGAGGCGCGATTGACTTCCATGTCGAGGTCGATCTGCGAGGCGAGGCCCAGCGTCACCGGGTCCATCGGCTGTAGATTGGCCGAATTCCAATGCTTGCGCTCACGGATCTGCTCGATCGTTGACTTGGTGGTGCCGACGAGGCGCGAGATCTGCGCGTCCTTGAGCTCGGGATGGTTGCGCACCAGCCACAGAATCGCGTTCGGCCGGTCCTGGCGCTTCGACAGCGGCGTGTAGCGCGGACCCTTGCGCTTGGATTCAGGCACCCGCACCTTGGGATCCGAAAGCTTCAAGCGCTGGTTCGGATCCTTCTCGGCACGGGCGATCTCGTCGCGGGTCAGCTGTCCGGTCATGATCGGGTCCATGCCCTTGATGCCTTGCGCCGATTCACCGTCGGCGATTGCCTTGACCTCGAGCGGGTGCAGCCCGCAGAACTGCGCGATCTGCTCGAAGGAAAGTGCGGTATTGTCGACCAGCCAGACAGCGGTCGCCTTGGGCATCAGCAGCGTATTGGCCATTTTACAAATCCTTCTCGTTCGCCCGCGTTCCCGCGCGGGCGGTGGTTTAGAGCCACCAAAATGGGAAATTCGCGGTCTGTATAACCGCTCTCGGGTCGTTTCGCAACGTTTTTGGAGCCAAAGACCGCACCGCGTGCGCTGCGCGCTCGAGACCGCCGGATCGCCCGGAGCGCGACCGCCCCTTGTTCGACGGACGGCGCAAAAAATCGCGCGTCGGCTTTCCGGCCTGCCGGTTATCGGCCCGACAGCTCCACCTACCCCAGGTCGAATGCCTCGAAACGGTAGCGGCCAGTTGTCATCCAGGTTCAGTAGAACGGCGAATATGGCTCCAGTCCCGCTCGCGTGAAGATGGAAATGGGGTGATCAATTCGCGCGACAACGCCCGCCCCCAAATTGATGCCCGTTCCGTCGCAGACACTAAAGACTTTCGACCGCGTTCCGATCAGCACATGGACCGGTTTCCCCGCCTGGACGGGGTATGTACTGTTGTGGATGAAAAGGACCCCGCTCGCTTGTAGCGTGTCGTGCGCATTGCCGTTGCTGCTCGAAATTTCGACGTAGTCGCGACCCGCGAATGAATTGTTCGTCCAGATGCCGACAACTCCTTCCACCGAGAGCCAACCATTCGCCCAGCCGTCGGCATCGCGAGGATAGTATTGTCTGAACAGGCGATAGGTCACGCGGTCCGATAGCCAGAAAACCGTCACGTAGCCGTCCATGTCCGGCACATAGGTGAACCAGATGCCGGTCTCGCTCGTGGCGCGCAGGCCATCCGAATCGTATGGGTCCAGATTGTTGGCACTGACGAAATCCATCGAGAGCGGTACCGGATCGGTCACGGCATGATCGTAGAGTTGGGTGAGCGTCCACCGTCCATTATAGTTGAACCACTTGTCGAAGTAGGTTCCTCGATCGACCGTGTTCAGGTCGATCCTCTGCAATTCCCCCCGTTCGACCGGACCAAAAGGAACGGGCCCCAGGTCCGGTATATCGAGGCGTGGTATCATAACCGTGCTGGTCGCTGGTCGTTGCGACAATCTGCCTAGATCGAGCAAGGATCCTGTTTTGCCAACCGCCGATCGCACGTTCCGCGCAATCAGGTCCGCCCGATAGTCTCGCCAATAGTGTCCAGACCGGATCTTTTCGAACGCGACCATCTCTTCGATCAGATGGTCGACGTCTTTGGCGGAGCGTCTTGTCTTGGAAAGGAAAGCGTTCTGCTTGCCAAGCAATTTCTCTCGCGCCTTGGCCTCGCCTTCCAGAAGGTCCGTGTCGAATGGCAGTTTACATCCCTGTGTTGGGGCAAAACCGCTTTCATGCTTCGTGTGGAAATCGACCTTTGACTTGACCATGCAACCTCCAGCAGTTTCTTGCCATTACCGTGGTGACGGTGCGCTTCTTGCTGCTCGCCACCTGTTGCCGTCAGAACTTCACGGCGAGATCGACCTTGGCGCCCTGGTCGACCGTGCCGCCGCCGAATTGGCCGGTATAGGACAGGCCCAGCGTCGCGTTGGCCGACATGTTGAAGTCGAGCCCAACCTCGACGACCGCGCTGTCCCTGGCGATCGGCACGCCGGCGATGGTGAAGTGATCGCCGCCGGCGAAGGCGAAGCTGGAGGTTGGCGTGACATCGCCGAAGGCATGACGCCAGCCGAGCATGCCGCGCACCGTGGCGTTCATGCCGCCAAACGCGAAGTCCGAGGAACCGCGCAGGCCCAGCGTGGTGAAGGTGGTGTTCGAGCCGGCGCTGGTCAGTGCCGCATCGCCACCGTCTTCGGTGAAGCCGTCGGTATGGACGCTGACATAGGCCAGGTTGGCGAACGGTTCGAACCTGAATTGTCCGGCATCGGCCTTGTAGGCGAGTTCGCCAAAGACCTGCGCGGTGCCGGCATCGTAGTCGGCCGACAATCCATCCGTGAAGCCGTTGAAAGCAACCGAGCGTTTGGTCGAAAGACTGCTCCAGGAGTAGGCAGCGCCGGTGCGGAAAGCGATGGCGCCCCAGTTGGTGCCGCCATAGAGGCCGAGGTGATAGCTGTCGCTCTTGCCCGAAGAGTTGCGATCGTCGGCGTCGAAGCTCGAATGGCTGTAGCCGCCGAGAACACCTACACGCCAGCCGCCCACCAGCGTGTCGGCGCCGGCCAACAGGCCACCGGTGGAACGATCGAAGGCGGCGGCATTGCCGTCGGAGTCCGTGCTGCCCCAGGAACCAAAAGCCTGGCCCCAGACGGCAAAACGGTCGGTGTCGGCGGCGACCATTTCGGGGCCGCCTTCGCCATAGGCCATGACCGGCAATGCGGCCGCGCCAACATCGCCGAAAGCGGCGCGGATGCGGCTGGTCGCTGCGTCGCGGACGAAGCGGCTGTCCTCGACCAGCATGCCGTTGGCCGAGGCGTGGATTTCCCCCGAAAGCTGGTCGAAGGCTGCCTGGGCTTCGGCGTCGGTGGCTAGACCGGCAACGGCATTGAACACAGCCCCACCGGTCAGGCTGTCCAGCCCTTCACCGGTGGCAATCTGGTTCGGCGTCAGCCCGGCATCGGCGAAGTCGCGCACCTTGGTCACGTCGAGATAGGCGTTGTTGGCATCATAGGTGTCGGTCACAGACAGGAATGGAGTGCTGGTGGCGCCGGTCACACTATTGAACGTACCGGTCAGCCCGCCATTCGCCGTCAGCACTGTGTAGGTGCCGATGGCAAGGCCGCCGACACGCACCCCTAGAATCGCATCCGTGATATCGGCAGTTCCCGTGGTTGTGAATTTATCCGCGCTGGCACCGCTGACGTCGACGGCCAGCACCGAGCCGGCGGCGAAGGTCGCGTTGCCACCGGTCTGCTGGGCGACATCGCCGGCCACGTTATTCATCATGCTCAACTGGCCCTTGTTGGTGAAACTGGCCAGGCCGTTGAACGTCGTCGTCACGGCGACGGTTGCGCCGAGGTTGGCGGCATAAATGTTGTTGCCGATATTGTTGACCAGCGTGCCGCCGCTGAACGCGTTGCTGCCCCCGGCGGTGGCCCAATTGCCACCGTTGGTGACGACATTGCCCACTGCTGCGCCCAGCTTGACCGTGCCGATCAGGGTCCCATTGTTGTTCAAGGTCACCGGGCCGCCCGATGCATCGATTGCCAATGCCGCGGAGGTTTGCGCGTTGTTGCGCACCAGACCGCTGGTGGTGATGGAAATCGCCTGGGCCGCGGACGATATTGCTTTGATCGCGGCGTTGCCGCCTTCGACCGTGCCTGTCGCCGTGATGGTGGTGGCACCGGTTCCCCTGTTATCGGCATTGATACCGTTTTCGTGGCCGTTGACTGCCGTGACGTCGATCGTCAGGCCGCCCGTCGCGGTGGCGGCGTTGAAGGCGTATATGCCGTCGGTGCCTATTCCGGTCACCATGCCGGTCGCCGTCACGCCGGTGGCTCCGTTGCCGCTGTTGTAGGCGCGGATACCATTGGTCCCGCCGGTGACTGCCACGGCGTTCACTGTCAGGCCCGTACCCGTGGTATAGGCATCGATGCCGTTGTCGGCGGTTCCGGTCACCGTACCCGTCGCGGTCACGCTGGTGGCACCGGTCCCGTTGTTCTGGGCATAGATGCCGGCGAAGTCACCATTGACTGCCGCCGCACTCACCGTCAGTCCGGCCCCGTCTGTGTAGGCATCGATGCCGTTGTTGCTTGCCCCAGTCACCAAGCCCGTCGCCGTAACGCTGGTGAAGCCTGTGCCGTTGTTGGTGACGGCGATGCCGCCCTTGCCGCTAACCGCCGCGGCACTCACCGTCAGGTCGGTCGCCGTGGTGCCGTTGGTGGCATAAATACCGTCTTCGCTTGACCCGGCTACGGCAGCCGTCGTGGCTATGATGCTGGTGGCGCCGCTGCCATCGTTCGAGGCAAAGATGCCGTACCGGCCGCCGGTCACCTTGCCGTAGGCGGTGACATTCAGATCGCTGCCAGCAGGGACGGTCGGGCCTGAAAAGGTCACGGTACCATTCAGAATCGTATTGACGACATCGAGTTGTTGTCCGCCATTGACGGCATGGATGCCGTCGCCGGTGCCGCCAGTCACGTCGCCATTGGCGGTGATGCTCAGGGCTGCGGTCGCCCCCTGGTTGATCGCGGAAATGCCGACATTGGTGCCGCTCACTTTTCCGGTGGTGACGTCGGCATCCGAGCCTAGCGAATAGACGAGGACGCCATAGCCATTGGCGCCGGTCGCCGTGATATCGCCGGTGGCGTTGACGGCGGTGGCGCCGTCGCCGGTATTGATGGCGGCGAGGCCGATCAGGGCGCCGGTCAAGGCACCATTGGTATCGATGGTCACTGCGCCACCCGGGCTCGGTCCGTAATAGGGAGGCGCCACCTGCGGAACCAGCGACACGACGCCAAGGCCTATGCCCGTCGTCGAGCTTAGCGCCGAAGAATTGGCATCGGTATAACTGACCGCACCTTTGCCCAGTATGCCGAGCGCGAAGGGATCACTGGTGGAGACACTGAACCCAGGGTCAGTGGTAACAGCCGGATTGGCGGGCGCCAGCAGAAGGGTCAGCAGATCGCCTGCGTCGAGCGGCAGGCCGATTCCGGACGGCACGATTTGGCCGGTCGTGTTGACGCCGGAGCAGACATAGTTGGGTGGCGCCGCCGGCGTGCAGGCGGCGTCGGCATTTTGGCCCAAGCCGAGCAGCGTCGCCCCGGCCATCGCCGTGCTGACCAGCAAGCGGTTGCGATAGCGACGATTGCGATTGTTGAGATTCATGTAGTGCCCCAGCCCGATCCCGACAGATCGCCCTCGGCGGGAGCCGAAGCGATCGTCAGTGTTTCCTGCCAATGGCTGATCGAATGCCGCCGGCTTTCCTAGTCGTCAAATGACGAGGGTCCGCCGCTTTGTGCCGCCAATGACCTCTTGCGGGGGCCGGACTGTTACATCGACGATACACATTCCATTCGACTAATTTACCGGCGAGTGGGGCGACAAGCCGCACTAAAACCGTCGGCCCGAGCTACCTTGCATAGCCAGCCATGTTGCCCCTTGCACAACATGGCCGGCAGCAGCAAAGAGCCGGCTTTCGAGCTTGATCCGAAGGATCAGCTTGTCGGCGCCGACGGTCCGCCTCTAGCCCGCGCCAACTGGCCGAGCCGACCATGACAGCGGTCTCGCCACGAAGCGCAGAAGGCACGATTAATCGAGGAGCCGATTTGGTTTGCCACCATCCATCTTGCTTTTGTGGATACGCTCCAGAATTGCGCGGGCAGCCTCGGCTCGCTCCTTCGGCCGCCCGGTCAGAAGCTGGCCTCCCAGTGAAGCCGGCATCTCCATCTCGCAATCCCAGACCGTCCATGCATTGGTCGGGTCGAGTATGCAAATGTACCTCTGGAGCCTTTTTTCATCGGTCAACTCAGGTGCTCCCGACAACGAGGCTAAGCACAGGACTTGGCAGGACCAGCGCATGAACGCTCCACACGCTACGGCTTGACCGGTTTGGTCTCTTTCTTCGGCTGTACGGCCGTCGACGGCCCCTCCGGCGGCGGGCCGGCATCGGCTGGGTTCGGCTGTTCGGCCACCGGCGTGTCAGGCGCTTGCGGGCCACCCGATGTCAGGTTGACCGACACGCCGTAGATCTTCCACTGCCGGTCAGCCGGCTCGAACAAAAGCTCGAAATTGACCTGCAAGGGTACCGACGGGAAGAAGCCCGCCATATGCAGCATACCGTTCGGCTCGATCTGAGGCAGCAAGGTTAGCTGCGGCTCGAGCACCGCGACGGCGCCGAAGTCGAGTGCCTGCTTGCGCTGGTTGGCGAAGATGTCGCCGAGCCCTGCCGCACTGTTGGCCTGGAAATTCGGCGAGCCGAGATCGCGCAAAACGGTGTAGTTGCCGGTTTTGTTGGCCTGGTCGAGCGCCAAAAGCGCACCGCGGATCAGGATCAGCACGCCATTGCGGTCGATGCCGGCAGGCCGCGCCGTCTTTTGCCCCACCCGTTTTTCCTTGGCTTGCGCATGCGCGGGCTGCGCAGGCACCGCGACGGCCATCAGCGCGATGGCCAATGCGGCGAAAAAACCGCGGGCGCCCGAAGTCCGCCAACCGGGCGCCCGCCACTGCAACGGCACGGAATGCTGAAACCCCAAACCCCGCATCATCCCGGCCGTGTCAGTTCAGTGTCCATGAGGCTCCGACGCTGACGCCGACATCGCCACGGCCGGTGGTTGCCGATACGGCGGCGTTCATGCGGAACTCCTCGCTGGTGTTGTAGCCCAGGCCCAGCGCCAGCCCCGATTGCCCTTTGAAATGACCGAAGCCGCCAGCCAGCGACAGTTTGCCGGGCCTGTCGTCGTAGCGCAGTCCCGCTGTCGCCAACGCCAACGCGGTGCCGGCACGCGCTTCCGTGCGGGTTTCGCTGATCTCCCCACCAAGGTTCTGGAAGCCGGACTCCAACGCGCCGACGCGCCCGTCGAGAGCCACGATGTTGTCTGGCAGGTCGTTCAACGCTGCGATGTCAAAGGTGGATGTCGCCAGATTGCCGGCACCGTCCGTGGTCACCAGATGCGTGACGCCAACCTGCTCCGCCCTGCTGGCATCCGAGGCAACACCCGATAGCGTATAGGTGTTCGTGGCACTGCCGAGCTTAACCTGGTTCGTGCGGTCGGTCACAATGCCCTGGCCGATGGCAATGGAATTGTCGAGATTGGCCTTCGCACCGCTGCCCAACGCCAGGGCGTTCGAGGCATTGGCCGCGGCGCCAGCTCCGACCGCCGTCGAATTCACTTGCCCATCGGCGGAGATGCCCGCCGAGGCGCCGCTGCCCAGCGCGGTGTTTGCCCTGTTCTGAAAGCCATTCGATGAGGTTCCACCGGTAACGGCTTGCGCGCCAACAGCGGTGTTGTTGTCTCCGTAAGCCGACGCGGAATAGCCATTCGAGACCGAGTAATCGCCCAGTGCCTTGCTGCTCATTCCGGTAGCCGTTGCCCCTCCCTCGCCGGTGGATCCCTTCGCCTGACTGTCGTAGCCTGTAGCCGTTGAACCGTAGCCCAAGGCCCTGCTCGCCGAACCGGTCGCAGTCGCATAGAGCGACGTGGCCTGGGCGCTCTGTCCCGTAGCGGTGGCATCAGGGCCCGACGCTATTGCATGGTAGCCCGTAGCGGTGGACTGCGAACTCGTTGCTTCCGCATAAGCGCCTGTCGCCGTTGAAAGTCGGCCTGTCGCCTTGGAACTCGCACCGAACGCGCTGGCACCCAGCCCATTGGCCGTTGCGAAAGCCCCCACTGCGGTCGATATGTCCCCCTCAGCCTCAGCCAAGGTTCCGACAGCCGTTGCAAAGCCAAAGGTGGGGCTCGCCGGATCAGGCGGATTGGCGCTGGCCTGGGAGCCACACGCTAAGCTGTTCGGTCCGGAAGAGGTCGCACCACCATCGGTGCCGTCGTCAATCAGACAGCGATACTGCGCAAAGCCGCTGCCGGTCGTCAGCAGCAGCATCGTCCCGGCAAGCACAAGCGACAGGCGAATTTTCAAAGAGAAAACCAACATTCCACCCCCGAGAATGACGCCGCAGGGTTGCCTTGCACCAGACTTGATGCCTCCAGCCACCCCACAACGATTGTTCGGCTCAACGTTGGAAGAGATCCAACAAGCGATAATCCGAACCTGACAATGGCGAGGCATCCCGAACAGTCGTCATATGACGACTGTTCGTCGCTTTGTCGGGTCGTTACGACCTTGCTGAACGAGGCTGTGACTCCAAAACCACAGATTAGTCTCTTCTAATGTTTCCCGGGCTTGACCTGGACCCATCACAACTTGGCTGCACAGCGTCACAACTTGCGCGAGATGATCCGCATGTTTAGGCTTTCTCCCCAACGACAATCCTTGAACGCCGGAAGGGTCAATGGCTGACGTCAGCATCGAAGCGGTCTCCGCGGTGGTCGGCAAGGTCTATGAGGCCGCTTACGATCAGGAGCGCTGGTTCGATGCGGTAACTGGCCTGCGCGATCTGTTTGGCGGCTCGCGCTCCTGCATCGTGCGCATCAGCCCACACACATTCGATGCGGTTGCATCCGATTTCGATCCGGAGTTCACCTCGCAAAAGGGCATCGAAGCCCTGTTGCGCGATCCGCTGGCGGCGGCATCGGCCGCCTTGCCCCTCGGCGTGGTCAGTCGCTGGCCCCTGACGCAGGAGGTGGCGGCGTTCCGCCGCCGCGAACTCTGGCAGGACTGGCTGCGGCCGCGCGACATGTATCACGGCCTTGTCTCCAACCTGCTCTCGTCGAACGACTCGCACTGGATGCTTAGCATCGATCGCGGCCCAGGCCAGGAAACCTTCGGCGCCGACGACATCGACCTGTTGCGCAAGATCGTGCCGCACATGCGGCGCGCCGGACAGATCGGCCAGCAGCTGGAGAAAACGTCGGCCCTGGCGTCGGCATTTTCGCATCTGCCATTCGGCGTGTTTCTGATCAACCGCCATCAGCAGATCGCACAGATGAACGAGGCCGCCGAAGCGATGCTGTCGCGGCCCGACAGTCCGTTGCGATTGAGGGATGGCACAATCGCGGCCGCCAGTGTCGAGGATACGCAGGAGCTGGAGCGGCTCGTTGCCGACGCCTGCTCGCTGCATGACGGGGTTATACCGGGCGTCGGCGGTACACTGTTGGTGCCGTCCGATCGCCGGCAATCCGGCCTGGCGCGACTGGTGCTGTCGGTGGCGCCGTTCGTCGATGCCCGCGCCTATGGCTTGGCGTCCGAGCGTTGTGCGGTGGTCATGGTGACGGAGGTCGCCCGCCGTATTCCCGATGGCTTCGAGTTGCATGTCCGCGAGCTATTCGACCTGACGCCGGCCGAAGCCCGCCTGGCGACGGAACTGGCATCGGGACGCTCGCTGAAGGAGGTCGCGGCAGCGTCCAACATCACAGTAAAGACCGGCCGCACCTATCTCGAACGCATCTTCGCCAAGACCGAAACCCGCCAGCAGAGTGAACTGGTGGCGCTGCTCAAGAGCACCGAACCGCTCACCGGGCGCAGGTAGCAACCTGATTTTGGAACCCGACAGTCGGCATATGCCGACTGTCGGAGGCAAAGCATTCCGTGCAAGTTCCGCCCTCGATTGCAGCGGCCCGCCCTGAGGAGGCGGGCCGTTGCCGATGCGGGGAAAGTAGATGTTCGAAACCGGACACGCCGTGGTGGCGGGGTTGCTTCCATTCGCCATTTCCTATGCGCTGGTGGCAATGCTGCCCGGCGCCAACTTCGCCGTCGTCACGCAAGCCGCGCTAACCGCTTCGCGCGCCACGGCTCTGTCTGCCGCCGCCGGTGTTGCCTTGGGCGCGAGTTCGCTGGCGACCGTCGTCGCGACCGGCGCCGGAGCGTTGCCCTGGGGGGACGCCGCACACCAGATAGCCGCAAGCCTCTACGGCACGATGCTGGTCTTCATCGGTTGGAATTCGATGAGGCGGGCGCTGTCCCTCAAGGTTGGCTTCGACGTGCCCAAGCCCGTTCCAATCACGAGGTATTTTCGGCTGGGCTTTTTCACGGCAGTGGCAAATCCTGCAACCGCATTGTTCTTCGCGTCCTCCACGCTGAATCTGAATGCGCGCGGCGCAACGCACCTACCCCTGGCTGTGCTGGTCTTTGCCATCGCCATTGCCTGGTTTGGGCTGCTCGGCCTTTGTATCTCCCAACCGGTTGCGCAGCGATTTTACAGTCGTTTTCGAAAGCATGCGGACATCGCGCTGGGAGGAACCCTGGTGGCGCTCGGCTTCTCCGCATTTGGACATTGAGCGGCAGCTGTAGCGGCCCTTTCTCATCCGCGACTGGGCAGTTCCGCGCTCTTCAACAAAGCGACAAGCTGGCTTTGTTGCCGCGTCCCGGTCTTGGCAAATATCCGTTCGAGATAGGTGCGGCCGGTTTTGACGGTGACGTTGGAGCTTGCCGCTGCTTCCTTCAACGGCCGCCCTTGCGCGAGGGCGGCCGCCAGCCGCGCCTCTGCGGGCGTCAGGTCGAACAGGCCGGCAAGCAGGCTTGGCGACGGCACGGTGGCGCTGGCGCTCATCGCCGTCGCCGCAACCAGAATGTCGGCACCGGAAAAGATCTCGTGCGCGGCACGGCGCAGCGGCAGGAGATGAATGACCAGCGCCGGTTGGCCTTCCCTGGCAGGAATGGGGATGGAACGCACGACCCGATCTTGCAAATTGTGCGTAATGGCTTGCCGGAAAAGCTCATTGGCGGATACGTCGGCAAGTGCCATGCCGCCATGTGCGGCGGCGATGAAAACGGATGGCATGTTTTCCAGCAGCACATTGGCCGTCAGCACGCGTCCCGATGCGGTCATTACCGCCGCCGGCAGACCAAGGGCCTCGAGCGCCGAGACGCTCGCTTTGGCCTGCTCCATGCCCAGCCGCGCCGATACCAGGCCGGCACGCGAAAAGTGCGGGCGAAGCTGGTCGAGCCTGTCGATCGACGTCTGATCGTAGGTGCCGTCCCGCGTCCAGCGTTGAAAGACAAATGTAACCAGTTCGCCGCTCGGCATGGCAACAGCCGAACAGATGTGAGCGCCGATACCTGCCGCCCTCAATTGTATCCGTACCGGATCATGCTCAAGCTCGTCGGCAGTCAGAAAATCTTCGACCTGCACGAAACTCGCCGGTTGCAGGCTGCACATGCGCTGAATCGCATCGGAGAATTTCCAGCTGTCGCCGGCGATGAATTCATCGAACAGGGAGCGGACGGTTTCAAGGGAATTGCCATGCCCGGGAGACTCGTCACTCAACCGGCCGCGAACAGGGGAGCCGTCGCTGAACAGGAAGATCGCGCCGTCAGCCGAACTCGAAAGCTCGCTGGCCGCTTCGAGCGCACCCGCCCACAAATCCGGCACGAACGCGGCCTCGTAGATCCTGTCCGTAAGATCATCGAACATGAGAGCGCACAGCCCTTTCAGAGTCAGCGTCTTGCCGGCTCGGATCGTCAACGCGCTCCCACACGCCAACCGATACCCGCAGGATCAAAATGCCATGCTGAAAGCTGAGGTCAACCTCAGATTGCTGTCGAGCCGCATGCAGTTGCCGGCCCCAAAACGACAAAACCCGCCGGACTGGGTCCAGCGGGCTCGGAACCGCGACGGAAATCCGTCTGATGCGGCTCTGGCTTCCACGGCTTGGTCCGCCGGAGCGGACCAGACGTGGCTTTAGATAGCCCTGCGGGCGATCTTTTCGATGTCGGCGCGGTTGATGCCGAGATCGCTGAGCTGACGTGCGTTGAGACGGTTCAGTTCGCGGACGGTCTCGGTGTACATACGCCAGTTACGGAAAGCGCGGATCGGGTTCATGGTAGTCCTCCAAATTGATGTTCGTTTCGATGGTGCTCAAATAGGCGTCATCGATGAGGACTTGAATGGCTGATTTTGCATAGCAATGATGCAAATGCTGCATTGCAACATTAAGCTTCTGTTCATCTTGTAGGCAGCGAGGCGCTGACCTCGCTCGCTGTCAGCCGACGTCGAGCACGATCTTGCCGATGTGTTCGCCGTCCTCCATCCGCTCATGCGCCCGCCAGGCTTCGCTGAGCGGGAAGATCATGTCCATGACAGGAGCAACCTTGCGCGTGCCGAGCAACGGCCACACCTGCGCTTCCAGCGCCGCCGCGATCGCCGCCTTGAACTCGACGGTGCGCGGCCTCAGCGTCGACCCGGTGTGGGTAAGCCGCTTGACCATGATTTTCGAAAAATCCGCGCTTGCGACAGCGCCGGCCTGCACGGCGATCTGGACGATCCGCCCCTCGACCGCAGCGGCCTCATAGTTGCGCGCCACATAGTCGCCGCCGACCATGTCGAGGATGACGTTGGCGCCCTTGCCGTCCGTTGCCTCCTTGACCGCGGCGACGAAATCCGCCTCGCGATAGTTGATAGCCCGATCTGCGCCGAGCTTCAGGCAGGCGTCGCATTTCTCCTTGCTGCCGGCGGTGGTGATGACATAGGCGCCGAAGGCCGAGGCAAGCTGGATCGCCGTCGTGCCGATGCCGGACGAGCCGCCATGGACGAGCAGCGTCTCGCCTTTCTTGAGGCCGCCACGCTCGAACACATTGTGCCAGACGGTGAAGTAGTTTTCCGGCACCGCCGCGGCTTCGGTATGGGTGAAGCCGGCGGGCAACGGCAGCACGCTCCCGGCATGCACCTTGACATATTCGGCATAGCCGCCGCCGGGCGTCAGCGCGCAGACGCGGTCGCCGATGCGCCAGCGCGATATGTCGTCGCCAAGGGCCGCCACTTCGCCCGACGCCTCGAGGCCCGGCAGGTCCGACGCGCCGGGCGGCGGCGGATAGGCGCCCTTGCGCTGCTGGATATCGGGCCGGTTGACGCCGGCGGCATGCACCTTGATCAGGATCTCGCCGGGGCCGGGCTGCGGCACGTCGCGTGTTTCCGGCTTCAGGACCCGAGGGCCACCCGGCTCCGAGATCGCGATGGCCGTCATCCTTGCCGGAATTTTCTGTCCGCTCGCCATGAGATTTCCCGTCTTTCCTCGCCGTTGTCCGATCGGCTGTTTGCATCGACGCCCCTGCCCTATGTATGCTGATTGCCAAATCAGGCAAATGGCCAATCTGGTCTTGGCGGAGGAGGAGCGACGATGGCGATCTTCGACGACGAACCCAAGAAGAAGGCACGCCCGCACGAGATCGGGCAGGACCTGTCACTGCTTTCCGTCAGCGACTTGACCGAGCGGATCGGTATCCTGCGCGACGAAATCGCCCGCCTGGAAGCCGAACTCAAGGCCAAGGACACCACCAAATCCGCGGCCGAAGCACTGTTCCGCCGCGGATAGGCGCGCTGGCGCAAAGCCCGCCGCCGAAAAGCCCGAATGCGGCTGTCTTCAGACCCAGCGTCCCCGCCAAACCTGAGCCGGATCAAACAATGTTCGCAACCTACCGACCGATCCTCTCGCTGCTTCGCGGCACCGCTTTCCTGCTCGCGGCATCTGGATTGCATGGACTGCTCTTGCCCCTGCGCGGTCAACTGGAAGGTTTCTCGACCGCATCGCTCGGCCTGATGGGCACGGCATGGGCCGGCGGCTTCGTCACCGGCTGCTTCTTCGCACCGCGCATCGTGCGCCGCGCAGGCCACGTTCGCGCCTTTGGCGCCTTTGCCGCATCCGGCGCCATCGTGGCGCTACTGACCGGGCTGATCATCGACGAATATGTCTGGATCCTGCTGCGCGCCTTCACCGGCTTCACCATGGCCGGTGCCTTCATGGTCATCGAAAGCTGGCTGAACGAGAAGGCCACCAACGAGAACCGCGGCACCGTCTTCGGCCTCTACATGATGGTCACTTATGCCTCGATCATGGGCGGGCAGATGATCGTCGCCGGCGGCGACGTGAAGTCCGCATCGCTGTTCATGATCACCGGCATCCTGTTTTGCCTATCGCTCATTCCGACGGCGGTCTCGACCGCCTCTCACCCCAAGCCGCTGCAGGATGTCTCACTTGATGTCAGAGGCCTTTATGCCAATTCGCCGGTGTCGGCGGTCGCTTGCGTGTTGATCGGCATCGCCAACGGCGCCTGGGGCACGCTTGGCGCCGTCTATGGCGCCCGCATCGGCATTTCCACGGCCGAGATCGCCCTGATGATGAGCCTTGTGGTCGTTGCCGGTGCCGCGATGCAGCTTCCGGCCGGGCGTCTCTCCGACAAGACCGACCGGCGTTTCGTGCTGGCGGGAGCGGCTTTCGGCGGGGCTTTGTTCGCGCTCTTGATCTTTCTGTTCGAGCCGCGCTCCGGCGTCTTCGTCATCGTCTTCACTGCCGCCTATGGCGCCTTCGCCTACACGCTCTATTCGATTGCCGTGGCGCATGCCAACGACCACGCGCGCTCGGAGGATTTCGTCAAGGTATCTGGCGGGCTGTTGCTGCTCTACGGCTTCGGCACGATGATTGGACCCTTGCTCGCCGCCGCTTTGATGGGCTGGATGCGCCCGGAAGGTCTGTTCCTGGCGACCGCCTTGGCGCATCTCTGCCTGGCGGGCTACACGCTGCTGCGCATCAGCCGCCGCGCGCCGGTGCCGATCGGCGATCGTGATGCCTTCAAGACGCAGCCGGCCGACCGTTCGGTCACCCCGGAAGCATTGCGGCTCGATCCCAGAAGAAAAGCAGAAGCAGACGGTTGAGATTCGAAAGGCTTTGCCTCACTAATACAGGCATGATGTTTTCCGACGCCTTCATGGCGATTGCCGATCCCAATCGGCGCCATCTTCTGGAAGAACTTCGCCGCGGCCCGAAAACCGTCACCGAACTGGCCGCCGGCTTGCCGGTCTCGCGCCCGGCTGTGTCGCAACATCTGAAAGTGCTGCTCGATGCCGGCCTGGTCCACGCCAAGCCGGAAGGAACAAGGCGCGTCTATACGGTAAGCGGCACTGGCTTCCTCAAACTCAACATCTGGCTCGATCAGTTCTGGGAAGCCTAACCCCGATCAACCGTTGTTGTAGGGGAAGAACTTGAAGTAGGGCTTCGCCTCCTCGATCACCCGAGCGAAGGCGGGGCGCTGCAGCAGCCGGTCATGGTAGCGTTTCACGGTCGGATACTTGTCGCCGAACGGCTCGACCTTGTTGGCATAGAACAGCGCCGGGGACGCTGCGCAATCGGCCATGGTGAAGGTGTCGCCCATCGCCCAGATCTTCGACTGCATGTCTTGTTCGATGATGGCATAGGAATTTCGAAGCTGGGCGCGGGCCTGCTCGACGCCGAACGGGTCGGTCTTGTCCTGTGGCCGCAACCGGTCGCCGACGATCTTCTGCATTGGCTCCTGCACATAGAAATCATAGAAGCGATCGGTCTGGCGGACGGCCAGCGCCAGGTCGATGTCGGCGGGAACGAGGTCAACCGGCCCCGGATAATGCGCGGCCAGATATTCGACAACGATGGTCGATTCCAGCACCGTGCGGTCGCGCGCATCGTCGCGCAGCGCCGGCATCTTGCCGGCCGGCGAAATCTTCAGGAAGGCCGCGCGCGACTGAGCATCGCCAAGGTCGACGATGACAGGCGTGAACGGCGTGGCGTTCTCGTACAGCGCGATCAGCGGCTTCCAGCAGAAGGAGGCCAGCGGATGGAAATGAAGCGTCAGGGACATTTTTTGCTCGCCTGTTTCCTGGTTTATCGGTGGCCGGCGCCGGGCACGCTCGTCATAGGTTAAACACTGCGGCAAGCATTGTCCGCCAAGACCTGCTTTGGCCGCTTCAAGCGGCGTGGGCGACGATGCCGGCAACAATCATATCCCAGTCGTTTGGATGCAGCTCGTGGCCGCCACCTTCGATCCGGATGATTTTCGCGCCGGTGACCGCCTTCCCCAGCGCCTCGCCATGTTCGACCGGAAAGACAGGATCGGCCGTGCCGTGGATGACCAGCAGCGGCGCCGTCATTTCATGCAAGCGGCCTTTCCACGCGTCGCCGCCCCTGAGCATGAAATGGTTGGTGGCGCTCAGGAAGCCGCCGGAGCGGTCGTGATCCTGCTCGACAAAGGCACGCATCCGGGCCTCGTCGAATGGATGTGCGATGCTGGCGATCGCCCGCGCGTCCCTGACGATGAAATCGACCACCTGGCCACGGTCCGACCAATCGACTTTGACGCCCTCGGCCGAGTGTTCCATGTAGGCTTCGGTCGTCCCGGGAAGGCCGGATGTGTCGATTCCCACCGGCGAACTGCTGATCACGGTCAGAGAAACGACACGGGACGGGTGTTCCAACGCCACAAACTGCGCGATCATGCCGCCCATCGACATGCCGACGACATTCGCCTTGCCGATACCGTGGTCGTCGAGAACGCGCATTGCATCGTCGGCCATATCATCGAACGTGTAGGGCGGCTCTCCTGGCTTGTATTTGGTCGAACGGCCGGTATCGCGATTGTCGTAGCGGATCACGAACAGGCCGGCGCCGGCCAGTTTCCGGCAAAACGCCTCCGGCCACCAAAGCATCGAGGCCATCGCTCCCATGATCAGCAACAGCGGCGGGTTCGCCGGATCGCCAAAGGTTTCGGTTATGATTTCGGGGCGTTCGGTCGTCGTCACGGTGCGGCCTCCTCTCCTGCAATACCGATTGCATTTTGCAATCGGTTGCACGATAATAAAACCGATACGATAATGCAACCGGCTTTGGAGAAAAATCTCATGAGCATGGATCGCCGGTCCGGGTGCCCGATCAATCTGTCGCTGGAAGTGTTCGGCGATCGCTGGAGCCTGATCATCCTTCGCGACATGATCTTCGGCGGCAGGCGTCATTTTCGCGAGCTGCTCAACGGATCGATGGAAGGCATCGCCTCCAACATCCTCGCCGACCGGCTGAAGCGGCTGATGGAACTGGGCATGCTGACCAAAGCCGACGACCCCTCGCACAAGCAGAAGGCGATCTACAGCCTGACCGAAATGGCGATCACGCTGGTGCCGATCCTGGCCCATCTCGGCGCCTGGGGCCGCGTCTGGCTGCCGGTCAGCGAAGAACTCTCGATCCGCGCCGAACTTCTGGAAAAGAGCGGACAGCCGATGTGGGACAAATTCATGGACGAGTTGCGCCATGAACATCTCGGCAAGCCGCTCGATACCGCGTCGGGTCCTTCTGTCCGCGCGACCTTGCAGGCCGCCTATCAAGCCCTGGTTGCCAGCAAGGCTCTCGCCGCCGACTCTGCCGCTTGACCAACTTATTTTCCCGTTTGGGAGCCGGCTCTGCTAGAAGAAGCGGAAAATCACAATTCACGGGATTGGATAAGGTCTTGGTTGAGAACTCTCGGGATGCTGCCCGCGCACGCGCCGACCTGCGCTTCAAGAAGCAGGAAGAGGCGGCAACCGTCCGCCAGAAGGCGATGGCCGAATACGTCGCCGAGAGCGACGCCCGCCAGGCCAAGACCAACAAGCTGCGGGCGCTGCGTCTCGCCAAGGAAGCCGAAGACCTCGCCAACGCGCCAGCGGAACCTGCCAAGAAGCCGGCCCGCGCCAAGAAAAAATGACCTGAAGCCGCACAGGCACCAACTCCTATCCGGAGGCTGTGACGGTCGCTTCCTTCCCACCTCTTCACGCGAAGCAATTTCAACCGAAACCGGGATGTTATCTCGCCCGTCGACGGTCGATGATCGACGCCTTTCAGACAGGAGACCGCCATGACCGCACTGCCGCTCGAAAAAGCCAGGCAAATCATCGATGCCGCCTTTGCCAAGGGCTCCGATCTCAAGCTTAAGCCGCTTGGCGTCTCGGTGCTCGACGCCGGCGGGCATCTGGTCGCCTTCCAGCGCCAGGACGGCGCCTCGTTCCTGCGCCCGCAAATGTCGGCCGGCAAGGCCTATGGTGCGCTCGCCATCGGCATGGGCTCGCGCAAAGTCGAGGCTTTCGCCAAGGAGCGCCCGCACCTCGTCGCCGGCATCTCGGACGTCTCTGGCGGACGCGTATTGCCGGTGGTCGGCGGCGTGCTGATCCGCGACAAGGCCGGAGCCATCATCGGCGCCGTCGGCATTTCAGGCGACACGTCGGACAATGACGAAGCCGCGGCCATCGCCGGCATCGAGGCCGCCGGCTTCACCGCCGATCCGGGCTGAGCGTCGGGGAACTTCGTCATCCACGGCGGAGCAGGAGCGAAGCTCCGTCGCGGAGACCCGAGGATCCATTCCGTAACATCAGCCGTAGAGTGCAGCGGAGCAGAATTCTGGACCGCTGAAACGCTCACGTGTCGCAGCAGGGATCCTGGGGTCTGCGCCGCGTCGCTACGCTCCTTGCTACGCCCAGGATGACGACGTTATGGGCGTTTCCGACAACTGTCAGCGCAAGCGCCCGTCAAACTTCCGCCTTCCGCGCTGCGGACCTAGTTCAGATTGATGTCCCGGCTGGCCGATCGCATCGACACCGCGAATCCGGCCAGCACATCGAACAGCGCGATGACCATCAGCGTGAAGAAGACGGAATGGGCGGCGCCCTTCACCAGCAGGAACTCGACCAGGAAGGCCACGAACACCAGCGTCGACAGAAGATGGTCCATGATCGAGGCGTTGGTCGTGCGCACCGACTTCGCCATTTCGAGGAACAGGAAGATCAGCCCGATCAGTATCATCAGGTCGCCCAACGTCATCGAGAACACGCCGCCCGACATCATACTGAAGGAGAAGACCTCGCTCGCCCACGGATCGTCACCGCTGCCGAAAATTCCCAGCAGTCCGAGGTTGTAGAGCACGAAAGGCACGATCAGCAGCGGAATGGCACCGAACATCTGGCGTCTCCATGTGGGGGCGATCCTTTGTAGAATGCGCCATGGCCACGTCGTCAAGATGTTTCGCCATCAGCGCTGAACACGGTCGAAGACCGCACGCAACAACCATGTCAGCCGGTTGCCGGCCGAAGGATTTGCAACGCCGGCGGTGCACGCCTCGAAATGCGCTGCCGTCCGGCCCAAACGCAAAAGGACCAGCCACCGGCCGGTCCTTATGGAAATTCAAACCTTTGAAAAAGCTGGTCTCAGCTTTCCTTGGGCGTCAACACCTGACGACCGCGATACATGCCGGTCTTCAGGTCGATATGATGCGGACGGCGCATTTCGCCGGAATTCTTGTCCTCGACATAGGTCGGGGCCTTGAGGGCGTCGGCCGAGCGGCGCATGCCGCGCTTGGACGGAGAGGTTTTACGTTTCGGAACGGCCATGGATATGCTCCACTACATGGTCAAAAGCCCCGCCCGCCCTCGTGAAAGGGCCATGTCGGGGCCTAAATCTGAGAAAGTCGGGTGCCTATACACGCCCTGTGCCGTTTTGGCCAGCACTGGCGCGAATTTTTTTGGATCGTCTAGCGGAGACAACCGACATAGGCGCCTGAGCGGCCGGCTCGCCGCTCGATCAGATTGGCAAGCCGCCTCAGGCCAGGCCCGGGCTTGGCCGGATTACGGGCGATCGGATTTGGCAAGGAGACCGCAAGCAGGGCGGCTTGCCGTCGCGACAGCTGTTTTGCCGAAACGCCGAAATGGTGTTGTGCCGCGGCCTCGATGCCGTAGATGCCCGGGCCCCACTCGGCGATGTTGAGATAGATTTCCATGATGCGCCGTTTCGACATCACCGCATCGAAATAGACGGCCAGCGGCAGTTCGACCACCTTGCGCACCGAGCCCAGCGGCCGCGACCAGAGAAACAGGTTCTTGACCGTCTGCATGGTGATGGTCGAGGCGCCGCGCGTCGCTTCGCCGGCCAGCGCGTCGTCGACGACGCCTCTCAGCTCGCCGAGATCGACGCCACGATGAAAGCAGAACTGCCCATCCTCCGACATGATGACGGAATTGGCCAGCACCGGCGACACGTCGTCGATCGACACCCAGCGGCGGTCGTAACCGGAGAACGTCGCCAGGTCCTTCAACATCAGCGTCGAGACAGGATGCACGAAGAACGGCAGGTACAGAAACGTCAGCACGACCGGAATCAAAGCCAGCACCGCGGTCACGACGATGCTGCGCCGGACCCAGCGTTTGAGACCGCGGCGATTTACGCCTCGCGATCTCGTCGCCATGTCCAGCTTTTCGGTTTCATGATCGACGATCGGTTCCGCCAAGCCGCCCAACCCGTGCCAGAGAGCTCTTTTTGGAACGCGCTCCTGTGAGCCATGTGACGGTGTTTTCGAGAACCGGAGCGGAGCGTACATTAGAGTACGCAAGCACCGGAAGCGCAGAAAACGCCCTCAGATGACCGCAGGAGCAGAGTTTCCAAACGGGCTCATACTGCTCCGGCATAATGGCGCTTGCCTTCTTGCGCAACGTCTGAGTGTCGGCTACCGGTCCCGGCCATGGCGAATGACGACCAAATGGCGTTCGAAATGGCGCTCATCCGACGCGCTGCCGCCGTCGAGGTGCTGCTGCGGCGGCTGCTCGACGACCGCGCGCTTTCGGGCGAGATCGCCCGGCCTGAGCGGTTGATGGCAGCCATGCGGCACGGCGTTCTGAACGGCGGCAAGCGCCTGCGGCCCTTCCTGGTCATGGAAAGTGCCGCCCTTTTTTCCGCCGATGGCGAGGCGACACTGCGTGTCGCCGCCGCACTTGAATGCGTGCATTGCTATTCGCTGATACACGACGACCTGCCCGCCATGGACGACGATGACCTGCGTCGTGGCCAGCCGACCGTGCACAGAGCCTTCGACGAGGCGACCGCCATCCTGGCTGGCGATGCCTTGCTGACGCTGGCCTTCGACATCATCGCCGGCGAGGCGACCGCCCTGCCCGCGGAGCGGCGGGCGGCCCTGGTGCTGGCGCTGGCCCGCGCCGCCGGACCCGGCGGCATGGTCGGCGGCCAGAAGCTCGACCTCGAAGCCGAACAGACGCCGCCGGACGAGGCCGGCATCATCCGGCTGCAGGCGATGAAGACTGGCGCTCTGATCCGTTTCGCCTGCGAGGCAGGTGCCCTCATCGCCGGCGCCCCGGCCGATGACCGCGAGCGGCTGGCCGAATTCGGCTCGGCGATCGGTCTTGCCTTCCAGCTTGCCGACGACCTGCTCGATTTGACCGCCGATGCCAGCCAGATGGGCAAGGCAACCGGCAAGGACGCCGCCGCCGGCAAGGCGACGCTGGTGGCCTTGCATGGTGCGAATTGGGCTCGCAGCCAGTTGCACGGCCTCGTCGAGCAGGCGCATGCACTGCTTGATCCTTATGGCGACGACGCCCAGTTGCTGAAAGAAGCGGCAACGTTCGTGGCGACTCGCACCAGTTGAGGTTGGCGCCAGCCGAGATATCGAGCTGACTAAAGTTCGCTCATCCTCCGCCGGCCAATTCAGAAATAGAACTTGAGCGGAAGCCTGCCGAGGCAGAGGATCGACATCGCTTTGCCATCCGCACGGCACGCACGCGGTGCGGGTAGAGTTGGAGGGGTGCCATGTCGACCACCGACAAGCTGTTCAGCGGTTCCATTGCCGAGGTCTACGACCGGGCGATGGTGCCGCTGATCTTCGAGCCGTATGCACGGGATCTGGCAGAGCGGGTGTCGAAGCTCGGGCCGCAATCGGTGCTCGAAGTGGCGGCGGGCACCGGTGTGGTGACACGTGCGATGGCAGCAAAGCTGCCGGCGCAAGCCCGCATCGTGGTCACCGACCTCAACCAGCCCATGCTCGACCACGCACGCACGCGGATGGCGGACGATCCTCGCATCACCTGGCGGCAGGCCGATGCCCAGGCTCTGCCCTTCGAGGACGCAGAGTTCGACGCCGTGGTTTGCCAGTTTGGCGCGATGTTCTTCCCCGATCGGGTGGGCGCCTACGGCCAAGCGCGGCGGGTGATGCGGCCGGGCGGGCACTTCCTGTTCAACGTCTGGAGTGCCATCGAAGACAACGAGTTCGCCGAGGAAGTGACGCGGGCGCTCGGCCATTTTTTCCCGGCCGATCCGCCTCGCTTCATGGCGAGGACGCCGCATGGCTATCACGATGCGGACGTCATCCGCGCCGACCTACATGCCGCCGGCTTCGGTAACATCACCGTAGAGCCGCTGGATGCCGTCAGCGCCGCTTCGTCGCCATATGAGGCGGCCACGGCCTATTGCCAGGGCACACCCCTGCGGGCTGAGATCGAGGCGCGCGGCGGCTCGCTGGAGGAGGCGACGCGATACGTGGCGAATGCCCTTGGGAAACGGTTCGGGGAAGGTCCGGTGAGTGGCCGCATCCGCGCCCTCGTCGTGGAAGCGGCCTAGGCGTGCTGTCCATCCGGCGGTTCGCATGGCCTGCCTGCCCGCACGAACGAAATTTTAATGTAAATGAAGCGTAATCCCGGCCATTAAAATGGTGCGTATGTGTTGGGGTTGCGCATGCCTGAATATTCGTCCTTCATCCGGTCGGTCCGGATCCGCTATATTTCAGGGTTGCTGATCTTCGCGCTGGCTTCCGCCGGTATCGTGATTGCGCTTGACCGCGTCAATTCCTTTCGCCGCGACATCGATGCGCTGAGCAGCAACCTCGTCATCTTCACCCGCGACCTGCGCAACGCGACCAGCTTCGCCGAGACCACCGGCACCGCCTGGCGGGCGGAGACACGCGATGCCCTGACCACATCGGCGCGCGGCCATTCGGAGCGCCTGACCGGCGAGATCGAGACGCTGACCGCCCAGCTTGCGGCGATCAAGCCACGGCTGTCGATCAAGACCGTCAACGAACTCCAGTCCGCTTCCGTCAACGGCGATCTGTTCTGGTCGCCGCGCGACATGGTGCGCAATTTCAACCTGATGTCGATGGCGCAAAAGGTCGACGAGTGGAGCTATCGCGAAATCCGCAACCAGAACGACCTGTTCGCCCAGCCGATGCTGGTCCGCGTCCGTACCGCCATGGATGATGAGCGCCACCTGGCCGATGCCTCAAGCGACAGGCTGCTGCTGTGGGCGAGCGGCATCCTGTTCGCAGCACTTGCCATCGTCGCCTTCTGGATCTTCCGCCCGATGGAAGTGGCAATCCGCCGCGCCTTTGCCGAATCCGCCGAATCCCTGTTCAAGGCCGAGGCCGCCGACCGCGCCAAATCGGAATTCCTGGCCAATATGAGCCACGAAATACGCACGCCGATGAACGGTGTGCTCGGCATGGCCGAACTTCTGGCCAAGACCGATCTGACCCCGCGCCAGAAGACCTTCACCGACGTCATCGTCAAATCCGGCAACGCGCTGCTCACCATCATCAACGACATCCTCGATTTCTCCAAGATCAATGCCGGGCAACTCACTCTCGACCCTGCTCCCTTCCGCCTTTCCGAGGCGGTCGAGGATGTGGCGACGCTGGTCTCGGCGCGCGTCGCCGAAAAGAACCTCGAACTGATCGTGCGTGTCGACCCGCGCCTGCCGGCCCATGTCGTCGGCGACGCCGGCCGGTTCCGGCAGATCATCACCAACCTGCTCGGCAATGCCGTGAAGTTCACCGAGAAGGGTCATGTGCTGATCGATGTCGGCGGCGAAATCGTCAACGACGTGGTCCAGCTCAAGGTCCGCGTCGAAGACACCGGCATCGGCATACCGGCCGAGAAACTGCAGAACGTGTTCGAGAAATTCGCGCAAGTGGACGGCTCGTCCACCCGCCGCCATGAGGGCACGGGGCTGGGCTTGGCCATCGCCGCCCGCCTCGTCGACCTGATGGCAGGCAAGATCGGCGTCGAAAGCGAGATCGGCCGTGGCTCCGTGTTCTGGTTCGCTGTGCCGCTGCCCGCGCATCAGGCCGCGGCGCGCGACGAGATCGTGCCGGTCGACGTCACCGGCGCGCGCGTGCTGGTCATCGACGACAATCCGGTCAACCGCGAAATCCTGCTCGAGCAGCTCAGAAGCTGGAGCTTCGACTGTGCCGCCGCCGAAAGCGGCGCCGTCGGCCTGGCCTTCCTCGACCGCGCCTTTCAGTTGGGCGCCGCTGTCGACTGCATCATCCTCGACTACCAGATGCCGGGCATGAACGGCGCCGACGTCGCCAGAGCCATTGCTTCCGACAGCCGCCTGTCGGCCATCCCGATCGTTATCCTGACCTCGGTCGACCAGGTCGATTTCGGTAAGATGATCATCGACTTCGGCATTGCCGCGCATCTGACCAAACCGGCGCGCTCCGCGGTGCTGCTCGGCACCGTCATCTCGGTGATTCAGAAGGCCCGTTCGCAGGTCGGCAAGGCGCGGTTCGTCCGCGAACCGATCGTGCAGGCTCCCCTGGCAGCGCCGCCCGCCTTCACCGTCATCCGCGGCCCGGCAACGCCGGTCGCGGCAGCGCCGGAATCGACAACCGCGCCGAACGGACCGATCGACATCCTCATTGCCGAGGACAATGACGTGAACCAGTTGGTCTTCGGCCAGATCCTCAATGGGTTGGGCTTGAGCTACCGTATCGCCGGCAATGGCCGCACGGCGGTCGAAATGTATCGGGCGCTGCGCCCCAAGCTGATCCTGATGGACGTTTCGATGCCCGAAATGAACGGCTACGAGGCGACCCGCGCCATCCGGGCGATGGAGGTCTCGACGGGCGCCCACATCCCGATCATCGGCGTCACCGCACACGCGCTGAAGGGCGATCGCGACAAGTGCATCGAATCTGGCATGGACGACTATCTGCCGAAGCCCGTTTCGCCCGACCGCCTCGGCACCAAGATCGGCACCTGGCTCAGCGAGACCGTTGTGGCCAAGACCGCCTGACTGCATCCATGAGGATGCGTCAGACGGCGGCAGCCTCCAGACGATAGCGGCGCATCCAGTCGAGGCTTGTCGCGTCAGCAAGCTTTGCAACGCCGGGGCTTACATCCTCCTCGTCAGGTGCTGGGACTCCCAGGGCTTCGCAGATGCCTAGCAATGTCGCGGCCGGATTGCCTGAAAGGCGCTCATAGCCGACGCGCAGCGGGGATATGCCTTGCTCTGCGAACCAAATGTTCCAGGCCGCGTCATAGGTCTCGAGTTCCGTGACCTCTCGTTTGATACGCTCGAAATCATATTGGGGCTCTTTCGGCGGTGCGACCCTTTCGATCTCGGTGCCGTCGGGAGCGATATGCCAAAGACCGGTCTGCTCCGCCTTGATCAGGGAGACAGCCTGCGCGAGCTTGTCCTCCCTCGAGAGGTGTATGTAGAGGACGCGGCCAAAGGCCTTTTCAAGACGCGCTCTGTCGGACGGCAGTTTTGGAAAAATCCGGTCGAGGGTTGCCGAAAGCTCATCCAGATTTTCGCGCATCAAGCGAAGGCCGAAGAGGCCGGTCCCACCCTTGCCCGCAGCGATCGCCGCGTTGAGATAGGCGACATTGAAGTCGAGCTCACTCATCGTGTCGCGATCGGGCAGCTTCCACTCTTCAGCCCACTCCAGCACATCCTGCCGCCGATAGAATGAGTGCGGATCGCCAGTCGTCTTCGTGGATGCCAGAAGCTTGCACAGTAGCGTGCTTCCGGTCCTCGGCGTGCCGCAGATAATGTATCCATCAAACATGTTGAGGCCCATGCTGCTCGTCAAAGACAGGGCCGCCGCCCAGTAAAGATGGCGGCCGCTATAGCTGAAATCTTTGCTGGATGCGACGTCACGGCTATCGCTTTTAAATGCCTCTCTCGGACAAACACCATGCCGGCAGCGGCCAATTTACCGGTTACGCACCACCACGCAGGCCCCACCGACAGTTTGCAATTTCTGGCAAATAACGTTGGCATCGGCGCGGCGGTCGACACCGATCCTGACCGCGTAGATGCCGCGCCGGCCGATCGGTGTGCGCACCCGGCTGACCACCGGATCATGCCCGTTGAGCAGGGCCGGGAACCGGCTCCTTACCCTGAGCCACTGGGTGATCGCGGCACTGCGGCGAAAATTGCCGGCCACCTGGATGCCCCATGGCTTTATGTTGATCGAAGCCATGGCCACCGTCCGCGACATGATCACCGGCAGTTTTCGGCAAGCGACGGCGAAATCCGTCTTTGCGTCGAGCGGCTCGACCCTTCCGGCATAGGCCCGGTCGGTGAACTTGTCGGCTGGTTCGCCCATGATGTCTAAGACATAGCTTTCGGTTTCCATCGGCAGGAAACCGCCGGAGCTGAGCCAGCGCGACACCCGGCTCTCGCCGGCATTGTAGGCGGCGGCGGCCAGGCCGAGATTGCCGTAGCCGGTTTTCATTTCGGCGAGATATCTGGCCGAAGCCGGGATCGCCTGGTTGATGTCGAAGGAATTGGCGAGCCCGCGCATCTTGGCGGTGCCCGGCATGAACTGGGCAATGCCTTCGGCACCGACCGGACTGACGGCGTTGGGATCGAAACGGCTTTCCTTCCAGATCAGCCGAGCGAAGAAATCCCTGGACAGGCCGTTCTGGTCGGCATGCGCCTGGATCAGATTGCAGACTTTGTCGATCAGCCGTTGCTTGGCGGATTGCGGCGGATCGGCCTGCACAAGGGTCGACCAGGTCAGCCCGTACAGCAGGATCAGCGCTGCCCAAAGGAAACGCTGCATCGGTTCTACTCGGCCGCGGCCTTGCCGCGACCGAACCGTTGCTCGATATAGTCGGCGACCATTTTCTCGAAATCCGCGGCGATCGACGGCCCGCGCAGCGTCGCCGCCTTTTTGCCGTCGACGAAGACAGGCGCCGTCGGCATTTCGCCCGTGCCGGGCAGCGAAATGCCGATATCGGCATGCTTGGACTCGCCAGGGCCGTTGACGATGCAACCCATCACCGCGACCTTGAGGTTCTCGACGCCGGGGTATTTGTCGCGCCACACGGGCATGTTCTTCCTGAGATCGGCCTGGATGTTCTGGGCGAGTTCCTGGAACACGGTGGAGGTGGTGCGGCCGCAACCGGGGCAAGCGGCAACAATCGGCACGAACTGCCTGAACCCCATGGTCTGCAGCAATTCCTGCGACACCTGCACCTCGCGCGTGCGGTCGCCGTTCGGCTCCGGTGTCAGCGAGATGCGGATGGTGTCGCCGATGCCTTGCTGGAGCAGGATGCCCATGGCGGCCGACGAAGCGACGATGCCCTTCGAGCCCATGCCGGCTTCGGTCAGGCCGAGATGCAGCGCGTGGTTGGAGCGAGTGGCGAGCTCGGTATAGACGGCGATCAGGTCCTGCACGCCGCTGACCTTGGCCGACAGGATGATTTTCTCGCGGCCAAGGCCGATCTCTTCCGCCATCTCGGCCGACAGGATCGCCGACTGCACGATCGCCTCGCGCATCACCTCCTGCGCGGTCAGCGGAAAACCCTTGTCCTGGTTGTCGTCCATCAGCCGGGTCAAAAGCTCCTGGTCGAGCGAGCCCCAGTTGACACCGATGCGCACCGGCTTGTCATGCCTGATCGCCATCTCGACGATATCGGCGAACTGGCGGTCCTTCTTGTCCTTGAAGCCGACATTGCCCGGATTGATGCGGTATTTGGCCAGCGCCTCGGCGCAGGCCGGATGATCGGCCAAAAGCTTGTGGCCGATATAGTGGAAATCGCCGACCAGCGGCACGTTGATACCAAGCCGCTGAAGCCGCTCATGAATGCGCGGCACGGCGGCGGCACTCTCGTCGCGATCGACAGTGATGCGCACGATTTCCGAGCCGGCCCGGTGCAGTGCTGCGACCTGCGCAACCGTCTGGTCGATATCGGCCGTGTCGGTGTTGGTCATCGATTGGACGACAACGGGCGCACCGCCGCCGACGACCACGCCGCCGACATCGACGCCCACCGACGTGCGGCGGGGGAAAGGAGAGGAAAAATATCCGGTCATGCCGGCAGCCTTTTGTCTCTGGAGCATCTTGTGTCCTGCATGGACGCACAACGACGCCCCGGGCCGATGCGCTGAGGTCCGGGCATGAGGTGGAGGAGCAAAGATGGCTTGTCAATGGCGACAGGTCGCCACTGGCCGGAATCGCCCGCCGCCGGCGACCAGAAACAATCGATGATCTGGCGAAACGGGAGACGGCCGAAGCGGAGATTGAGCCGGGTGCAAGTCCAGCTTCGGCTGACAGACCGGTGCTGGAAAATCAAAACCCTCCAAGCCGGCGGCGGGGCGCCGCCGGGAAAAGAGGCCGCGGATATTGGGCGGCTATGTCAGGAGGGCATCAATGCGTGGTCGGTTTGCCTCTTAGTTTTTCAATCTCGTCCTTGAGTGCCAGCTTGCGTCGCTTGAGATTCACGATTTCGAGGTCGTCTACCGATGGATGATTCATCGCGTCATCGATTTCACGTTCGATGTCGCCGTGTTTCCGCTGCAACTCATCAAGATGGGATGCAAGAGACATGATTGGTTCTCCCTTTCATGGTTTTCCTCGATTGCAACCGTCACGGCGCGTCCACCGCAGGTTCGCTTCTGTGACGGCACAATGACACTGTGCCACCATCCGGCCGCGATGTCGAATGATCCGTGGTAGCATTCCACGACACCTTGAAATGTGATATGGGCTGCACGCCGGTGACAAAACACCCGGTCCCGCCCAATCAGGCCCAGTTTTGGGCGCCGCAGACGTGCAGACGGTAGAGAATGTCCGATCAGGAACAGGCCGATATTCGCCTAGAATTTTCCCGCCTGAAGCAGGAACACGCCGATTTCGATGCGGCCATCAACGCGATGATCGCCATGGCCTGCGATCCGCTGCAGATCCAGCGCATGAAGAAGAAGAAGCTGTTCCTGAAGGACCGGCTGATGGCGCTGGAAGACAAGATCATTCCCGACATCATTGCGTGAGTTGGCGTTCGCTCGCTCGCGCTACCCGGCGATCGAAAGCCTCGCGGCACGATCACGCAGCAGGCCGATAAGTTCGCCGGTCCGCCCCTCGGACGTATCGATGGGGACCACCAGGCACATCGTCGCCTCGACCTTTCCCGGCGCTGAAAACACCGGTGCGGCAAGGCACTTCGTATAGGCATCGACAAGGCCCGAAGTGACGCAATAGCCGGTGACCTGCGCTTTTGCGATGTCCGCGACGAAATCGTCGAGCCGCAGTTTGCGCCCGTCGGGCAGCACGAGATCGTCGTCCGACACCATGCCTTCGATCTCAGCCTTCTCCAGCCCCGCCAGAAGCAGCCGCCCCGAGGCCGTCCAGGGCAGCGGTATCTGCAAGCCGGTGGCGGAACTGATGCGGAACGGCCTGGTGCCGGGACTCGCATGGACGATCGTATAGCGGCCGCTCTGCAGCATGCACAGTTCGGAAGTCTCGCCGGTCTCGCGCGACAGATTGTCGACCTCCTGGCGCCCCCGCCTCAACAGGTCGTTGCCCCGCACATAGTCCATTCCGTAGAGATAGAGCTTCTTGCCGAAATAGACGCGATTGCCGTCGCCTTCCATTTCCAGCAGTCCCGCATCGACCAGCGACCGCACCAGCGTATAGGTCGTCGAGCGGGGCGCGTTCACGCCCTTGGCAAGGTCGCCAATGCCGATCGCGCGCTGGGTGGTGTGAAGAAACTCCAGAATCTCGAGCACCCGGTTGAGCCCCTTTTCTCGGGAGCCCGAAATCTTCACGCCGGCTGAAAGTGCCGAGGCATTGCCATCTTGCATTGTTGATTCCCGGTGTTAGTATCTGTCCTGTACAGGATACACGCGTCTCTTGTAAGAGACAATCGCTTCGAGGTCACTGACGCGTGTATTGCCTGTGCAAGGGGAACACAAACGAAAGGAGGTCGCCGTGAACGACACATCCGGAAGACGTGATTTTCTAAAATTGGGAATGGCGGGACTGGCCACGGCCGGCGTCGTGGGTGCGGCGGTAGCCGTCGATGCCCAGAAGGCCGCTGCTCAGGCAGCACCCGACAGCGTGCTGCGCACCGTGCTCGATCGCGGCAAGCTGATCGTCGGCACCGGCAGCACCAATGCGCCGTGGCACTTCGAGAACGATGCCGGCGAACTCGTCGGCATGGACATCACCATGGGGCGCATTCTTGCCAAGGGCCTTTTCGACGATCCGACCAAGGTCGAGGTCGTGATGCAGGATCCGGCACAGCGCATCCCCAACGTCACCACCAACAAGGTCGACATCACCATTCAGTTCATGACGATGAGCGCCCAGCGCTCGCAGCTGGTCAATTTTTCCCGGCCTTACTATGTCGAGGGCGTCGCCCTGCTGAGCCTTCCGACCGCCGAGAACAAGACCTTCGACAAGCTGCTTGCCGGCGGCTCGGCGACACGCGTCTCCATCCTGCAGAATGTCGATGCCGAGGCGCAGGTGCATTCGGTGCTGCCCGAGTGCCAGGTTATGCAGATCGATACCCAGGCCAACGTGCTGCAGGCACTGGAATCGAAACGCGTCGACGCCGCTGCCGTCGATCTGTCCACGGTGCGCTGGCTCGCCTCGCGCAATCCGGACAGATATTTCGACGCCGGCAAGAGCTGGCTGAGCATGCTTTATGGCGCGGCACTCCGGCAAGGCGACCTTGACTGGCTGACCTTCGTCAACGCGACCTTCACCATCGCCATGTTCGGCCACGAAAACGCACTCTACGATGCCGCCTTCAAGGACTATTTCGGACAGGAGCCCCCGGCGCGCCATCCCGGCTTCCCGGCCATCTGATCTGCATCGGGCGGGAGGGCTTATCCAGCGCCCTTCCGCCTCCCTAGAGCAATTCCAGGAAAAGTGTGAAACGGTTTTCCGTCCGGAATTGCGTCAAAACAAAGAGTTAGAGCGGGTCGCCGTTTCGTGAAACGGTGAACCGCTCTAAGCCTGCGGCACTGAGGCGGACGCATGGGCTATGCCCTCAATTTCAACCTGATCTGGCGACACTTCGACAAGCTGTGGGGCGGACTGCTGCTCAGTCTCGAACTCGCCGTCATATCGATCGCCATCGGCATCGTCATCGGCCTGGTCCTGGCGGTCTGGTACGTGTCCGCTGGACGCACCGTGCGCACCATCATCGCCGCCTACGTCGAATTCATCCGCAACGTGCCGCTGATCCTGCTCGTCTACCTCGTCTTCTACGGCTTGCCGACAGTGGTCGACATCGCCTACAGCGCGCCGACCTCGTTCGTCGTCACGCTGTCGCTCTATAGCGGCGCCTATTTGGTCGAGGTGTTTCGCTCCGGGCTCGAAGCGGTTCCGCGCGGACAGCTGGACGCCGGCAAGGCAATCGGCCTGACACCCTGGCAAAGGCTGCTCAACGTGCGCCTGCCGACCATGCTGCGCATCACCTTGCCGGCATTGTCCAACACCTTCATATCGCTGTTCAAGGACACCTCCGTCGCCTCGGTCATTTCGGTGCCGGAGCTGACCTATGGCGCTCAGTGGATCAACTTCAACACCTTCCGCATCGTCGAGGTCTATCTCGTGGTCACGGCGATGTATCTGGTGACCGGCTACATCTTGCTTTTTGCGCTTCGGCTTGTCGAGCGCCGGTTCAGGGCGGCGCGCTGATATGCTCACCCAGATCGCCTATGCCTTACCTTTCCTCGCCCAGGGCTTTGCGCTGACACTGTGGGTATCCCTGCTGGTCGTGGTGTTTTCGTTGATCGCCGGCGTGATCATGGGCGTCGGTCTGGTCTATGGCCCGGTGCCGTTACAATGGGCCGTGCGCATCTTCAGCGACACCATTCGCGGCATACCGATCCTGGTGCTCATCTTCTTTGTCTATTACGGACTGCCGGCCATCGGGCTTCATCTGCCGTCGTTCTGGGCCGCCGTGCTGGCGCTGACCCTGTTCAAGACAGCCCAGGTCGTAGAATATTTCAGAGGCGCTGTCGGCTCCATTCCGAAAGGGCAGTCCGAGGCGGCGATGGCGATCGGGCTGACCTTTCGCCAGCGGCTTGCCTACGTCATTTTCCCACAGGCGTTCAGGCGCTTCCTGCCGCCCTGGATCAACGGCGTCACCGATGCGGTCAAGGGCAGCGCGCTGGTATCGCTGCTCGGCATCACCGATCTGATGCAGGCCATCAACCAGGTCATCGGCCGCACCTATGAGGCCATGCCGCTCTATATTCTCGGCGCGCTCATCTACTTCGCGGTCAACTATGCCCTTTCGCTCGCCAGCCGGCGGCTCGAGCGGCGTTTCTCCTTCATCCGGGAATAGCAATGTCCACAAGTCCGAAAAACACGCCGGCCCTTCTCGACGTCCAGGACGTTTCCAAAGCCTTTGGGACCGTCCAGGTCCTGCGTTCGGTTAGCCTGCAGGTGGCGAAGGGGGAGGTGGTGACGGTCATCGGCCCCTCCGGCAGCGGCAAAACCACGCTGCTGCGTTGCGTCAACTTTCTCGAAAGCTATGACAGTGGTTCGATCCGCATCGACGGCAAGGAGGTCGGCTTTCGCGAAGCCGGAACCCGCCAGCGTCGCAGCGAACGCGATCTCGCGGCGATGCGCGCCGAGACCGGCATGGTGTTCCAGAGCTTCAACCTCTTTCCGCACCTGACAGCCGCCGGCAACATCATGCTTGGCCTCACCAAGGTGCGCGGCAAGAGCAACGCCGAAGCGCGCACCATGGCCGAACACTGGCTCGGCCGGGTCGGCCTCGCCCACAAGGCTGACAGCCTGCCCGCCGAACTGTCCGGCGGCCAGCAGCAGCGCGTCGGCATTGCCCGCGCCGTGGCCATGGGGCCGAAGATCCTGCTTCTCGACGAGATAACCTCCGCGCTCGACCCGGAACTGGTCGGCGAGGTGCTCGAGGTCGTGCGTAGTCTGGCCGAGGACGGCATGACGATGGTGATGGTCACGCACGAAATGGCCTTTGCCCGCGATGCCTCGAGCCGCATCATCTTCATGGCCGATGGCGGCGTCAGCGCGGCGGGTCCACCCGCCGAAATCCTGGCGGCAGACACCGACAATGAGCGCCTGCGCACCTTCCTGGCACGCTTCCGCGCCTCGCATTTCTAGAACGGGACAGCGAACGCTGTCGCAAGGAGCCTTCTTTCATGACGCCTTATATCCGGCTCGCCGCGTTGGGCCTGACGCTGCCCGAGCCGCCGACACCGATCGCCAACTTCGTCACCCATGCCGAGAGCGGCCGGCTGATCTTCCTGTCCGGCCAGGGTCCGCTGCGCACCGACGGCACGCTGTGTACCGGCAAGGTGGGGGAGGATGTCACCGTCGAGCAGGCTTATGGCCATGCCCGCCTCACCGGCCTCAATCTGCTCGCCGTCATGCACGCAGCCACCGGCGACCTTGGCCGGATCGTGCGCGTCGTCAAGCTGCTCGGCTTCGTCAACGCCATACCGACCTTCAGCGACCACCCGAAAGTGGTCAATGGCTGTTCCGACCTGTTTGCCGATGTGTTCGACAATATCGGCGGCCATGCCCGCTCGGCGATCGGCGTCGGCTCCTTGCCTGGAAACATCACCGTTGAAATCGAGGCGGTTGTCGAGATCGCCGCCTGACCTTTAGAAGAATGGAATCCGAGAGATGAAAACCACTTCCACCGACGGCTCCAACACCACCATCCGTGAACGGCTCGGCCTTCGCCCGATCATCAATGTCTCCGGCACGATGACCGCGCTCGGCGCGTCGATCATCGTCCCCGAAGCGATCAGCGCCATGGCGGAAATGGCCTCGCAATGGGTGGAACTGGATGACCTGCAACGTGCCGCAAGCACGATTGTCGCGCGCCTGACCGGCGGCGAGGCCGGTTTCATCACTGCCTGCTGCGCCAGCGGCATCACCATGGCGATCGCAGGTGCTATGACGGGGACCAATCTGCTCGCCATCGAGCGGCTGCCTGATAACACGGAGGGCCTCAAGTCGGAGGTCATCGTCCAGCTCGGGCACATCGTCAACTATGGTGCGCCGATCGACCAGTCGGTCCGGCTGGCGGGCGCCAGGGTCGTGCCGGCCGGCACGGTCAGCGTGACGCAGGACTATCATGTGCGCGACGCGATCAACGACCGCACGGCGGCGGGCCTCTACGTCGTTGCGCACCACACCGTGCAGTATGGCATGCTGTCCCTGGAGGAATTCTGCGAGATCTGCCACGCCAGGGGCGTCCCTGTGATCGTGGATGCGGCTTCAGAGTATGATCTGCGCGGCTTCCTCGCGCGCGGCGCCGACATTGTCATCTACAGCGGCCACAAATTCCTGAGTGGGCCGACCAGCGGCATCGTCACCGGGCGCAAGGATCTGGTTCGCACCGCCTATCTCCAGCACCGCGGCGTCGCCCGCGCCATGAAGGTCGGCAAGGAGAGCATCGCCGGCACCATGGCCGCACTGGAAGCCTGGGAAAAGCGCGACCATGCCGGCATCCGCCGCCGCGAGGACGCCGCGCTCAACCTGTGGAAGGAGACGTTGCAGGGGCTGCCGGGCATTGTCGCGCAGATCATTCCCGATCCGACCGCCAACCCTCTCGATCGGCTTCAGATTTTTGTACTGCCCGAAAGCCGGTTCACGGCGGCCGGCCTCACCTCGGCATTGGCGGCGGGCTCGCCACCGATCATCGTGCGCAACCATGAGGTGGAGCGCGGCCATTTCTTCCTCGACCCCTGCAATCTTCATCCCGGCGAGGCCGAGATCGTCGCCGAACGGCTGCGCGCCATATTGACCGCCAAGGACCGCCCGGCCGATGCGATGAAACTCGCCCGCAAGGATTCGTCCGGCGTCTTACGCTGGCCAGATTGAACACCCGGCGAATCGCTTGCTGAAATGCGCCGACCGTAACCAGCACGCGCCAGCATGCGCCTATTGGCCTGACGGGCTCTCCAGGGCACCGGCCGGGAAACTGCCGGCTCCCTTTGCGCGCCTTGGCGGGTCCAGCCTGGTGGCCGCTTCGTAGCCTCTCAAAACAATAACTTTACAAATATCTTTATTTATGTGAAGTCATGACGATTGAAGGATCGATCATGACAGCCACTCGTTTCGCCACGCGCCTGAATTCCTTTGCCTCGCGGCCGCAGGCCGAGTGGCCCGATCTTACCGGCAAGCCGTCGCTGCTGCAGATGGCGGCGCGCGCCGCCAAGGTCGAGGGGCTTACCGATCTCGATCTCAACTTTCCTGACCACGTCGGTGAAAAGCCCACGGAAATCGCCCTGAAACTGGGCGACCTTGGGCTCTCCATCAATGGCTTTGCCATGCGCTACTACTCCAACCCCGCCTTCAAGCTCGGCGCTTTCACCAATCCGGATCCGGCGGTGCGCCGCGAGGCCATCGACCTGACCAAGGCCGGCATCGATGCCGTGCGTGAGGCCGGCGCCAGCCTGATGACGCTGTGGCTCGGCCAGGATGGCTTCGACTACGCCTTCCAAGCCGACTATTCGACGCTTTGGCAACACGAAATTGATGGGATTCGTGAAGTTACGGCACATGATCCCGACTGTCAGATCAGCCTTGAATACAAACCGAACGAACCCCGCTCCTACAGCCTGATGCCGGATGCGGCGACGACCTTGCTGGCGATCCGCGATGTCGGCCTGCCTAATCTCGGCGTCACGCTCGATTTCGCTCATGTGCTCTACGCCGACGAACAGCCGGCCTTTGCCGCGGCCCTGGTGGCGCGTCACAGCAAGCTGCTCGGCGTGCACCTGAACGACGGCTACGCCAAGCGCGACGACGGCCTGATGGTCGGCGCGGTGCACACGCTGCAGACCATCGAGCTGCTCAGGCAGATTCGCCGCGACGGTTACGCCGGCGCCATCTATTTCGACACGTTCCCTGACATGACCGGGCTCGATCCGGTGCGCGAGTGCGAAGTCAACATCGCCACCGTCAAGCGCATGCTGCGCGTCGTCGACCGGCTGGAGCAGGACAATCGCCTGTCCGCCGCCATGGACAGCCAGGATGCCGTTACGTCGCAGGCCATCATCCAGGAAATCATGCTCGGGCCGGATAGCTGAGGCATCCGCGCCATCGCCGTTTTTCAACCAGGGAGGAATACAATGAAACTTCTGCTTGCCACCGCTACCGCCGCACTGATGGCGCTCTCGATCGGCTCTGCCTTTTCCGCCGACCTCGCGCCGCTCAATTCCGACACGGAAAAGGACCGCATCGACTGGTCGCAGGTCGAGGCCAAGTTCGGCGCGTTCCCCAAGCTGCCCGAAGGCACCAAGGCAGGCGCGGTCTCCAAGACGCTGACCAATGAATACTGGCGCTCGCTGGGCGAGGGCTACACGGCATTCGGCGCCAAGGTCGGCGTTCCCGTCGTCTATCAGGCAGCGCAGAGCGAGGGCGACCAACTCGGCCAGCTCACCATCGCCGAAGGCCTGGTGACGCAGGGCTACAACGTGCTGCTCGTCTCGCCGCAGACGGATGCCAATCTGCAGCCGATCATGGAGCAGGCCAAGGCCGCCAACGTGCCGGTGGTCAATGTCAATGACGCCGTCATCCCGCAGGCGGAGCATTATGTCGGCAATGTCCAACGCGACAATGGCGTGCGCGTCGCCAAATGGTTCATCAAGAATCGTCCGAATGGCGGCAAGGTCGCCATCGTCGAAGGCCAGGCTGGCGTCTATGCCGCCGTGCAGCGCACCGATGGCTTCAAGTCGACCATTATCGAGGGAGGCAAGTTCGAGGTTGTCGCCAGCGTTCCCGGCAACTGGGACCGCCAGACCTCCTATGACGCGGCCACCAACATCCTGCAGCAGCACCCCGACCTGATCGGCTTCTATGCCAACAATGACGGCATGGCGCTCGGCATCGTCGAGGCTGTCAAGGCCGCCGGCCTGCAGGACAAGGTTGCGGTCTTCGGCACCGACGGCATTTCCGATGCCTATGCCTCCATACGGGCCGGCGAACTGACCGGCACGGTCGACAGTTTCCCGGTTCTGACCGGCGAAGTGGCGTTGGAAACAGCTCTGCGTCTCGTCGCGGGACAGAAGCTGCCGCGCGTCGTCGCCACGCCCCAGGCGCTGATCACCAAGGACAATGCCGACCGCTATTCCGGCGCCGACGCGCGCAAGGCGCTGCTCGAGGACGCGGCTGCGGGCCGGTAAGGCCAACCAACAGTGCCGGTCAGGGCAAGTCGCTTCTGTCCGGCACCATGGCCCGGAGATAGAACTCGATGTCACCCCGGCTGCAATTCAAGGGCATTTCCAAGCTGTTTCCGGCCGTACGGGCGCTCCACGAGGTGTCACTCTCGGTGGGGGCCGGTGAAATCCACGGCCTGCTCGGCGAAAACGGCGCCGGCAAGTCGACGCTGCTGCGCATCCTGTCTGGCGTCTACAGGCCGACAGCGGGAAGCGTCCTCATTGACGGCAAGCCGGTTACACTCGCCAACCCGGTTGCCGCGCGCGCTGCGGGCGTCGCCATGATCCATCAGGAATTGCAGCAGGTGCCGCGCCTCAGCGTCGCCCAGAACATGTTCCTCGGCCATCCGCTGACGCGCGGCGGCATCTTCGTCGCCAGCAGAGAGCAGGAGCGCCGCGCCGCCGAGGCTCTTGCAGCCATCGACCCTTGCATCGATCCAGCCGCCCCGCTCGGCACCCTGAAGGTGGCGCAGCGGCAGATTGTCGAGATTGCCAGGGCATTGCTCGATCGCGCCCGCATCGTCGCCATGGACGAGCCGACATCGAGCCTGACGCCGAGCGAATTCGAACGGCTCGCGCAAGTCATTACAGGTTTGGCGCGCGATGGCGTCGCCGTCGTCTATGTCTCGCACAAGCTGGATGAGGTGTTCGGCATCTGCCGGCGCGCCACCATCATGCGCGACGGCGTCGTCGTCGATTCCGTCGATCTGAAAGACCTGTCGGAGAAAGCGGTCGTGGCGATGATGGTCGGCCGCGAACTGGCGCAGGAACACCATAATTCCCATGCCACGAACAAGGTCATGCTGAGCGCGCGTGGCCTCTCCTCGGCGACGAAGGTGCGCAACGTGTCGTTCGATCTGCATCGCGGCGAGGTGCTGGGGATTGCCGGCCTGGTCGGTTCCGGCCGAACTGAACTTTTGCGGCTCCTGGCCGGCGCCGATCGCGCCACGGCCGGCACCATTGCAATCGACGGCAAGGCGGCGCGCTTCGCCGGCCCGCGCGATGCGATTGCCGCCGGCATCGGCCTGGTGCCGGAGGAGCGCAAGCGCGAAGGCATCGTGCCGCTGCGCTCGATCACCAGCAACATGGCGCTGGCCTCGATGAACGTATTCGCGCCGCGCGGCGTCATCGATCACACCAGGCTGAAACAGGTGGCCGTCGACAGGATGAGCCGCGTCAATCTGCGCCCGTTCCTGCTCGACCGGCCGATCCGCCTGTTCAGCGGCGGCAACCAGCAGAAGGCGATCATCGGCCGCTGGCTGGCCGCGGGAACCCGCATCCTCTTGTTCGACGAACCGACGCGCGGCATCGATGTCGGCGCCAAGGCGCAGATCTATCATCTGATCGAGGAACTCGCCGCCGAGGGCCATGCCGTGATCGTCGTCTCCTCCGAGCTTCCCGAAGTGATCCGGCTTGCCGACCGCGTGCTGGTCATGCGCGACGGCACTATCGCGGCCGAACTCCACAGAGACGATATCAGCGAACAGGCGATCGCGGCGCACGCCATCCCGCAAACGCAAACGCCGTCCGCGTAACAGGCAAGGCAGAGGTGACGGATATGTCGGATACCACTCTGGTGCGGCCACGCGCCGAATTCCTGCGCGGCGTTTCCATGCGCGACGCCGGCACGCTGATCGGCCTTGTCGTGATCCTGGCCGTATTCGGCGCGCTGGTGCCCGGCTTCTTCGCCGAGCGTAACCTGATCAACATCCTGCAGCAGTCGAGCATCAATGCCTGTCTCGCACTCGGCATGACGCTGGTCATCATCTCCGGCGGCATCGACCTGTCGGTCGGGCCGACGGCGGCACTCTCGGCCGTCATCTCGGCCTCTATGATGGTCGCCGGCGTGCCGTTTCCGCTGGCCATCGCCGCCGGCTTCGCCATTGGTCTTGCCTGCGGCCTCGTCAACGGCGTGCTCGTCGCCTATGTCAGGCTGCAGCCCTTCATCGTCACGTTGGGAACGCTCAGCACCTATCGGGCGCTGGCGCTGATCTACACCGGGGGCAATCCGGTGCTCGGCCTTCCGCCAAGCTTTCGCGCCATCTTCAACGGATCGCTGTTTGGACTGCCTCTGGCGGTCATCATCGTCGCCTGCGTGGCTGTCGTCGCCTGGGTCGTTTTGAAGAAGACGCCCTTCGGCGAATATCTGCTTGCCGTCGGCGGCAACGAGGAGGCGGCCTACATCGCCGGCGTGCCGATTGCCCGCACCAAGATCGCCGCCTACATGATCTCGGGCCTGCTGGCGGCGCTTGCCGCGCAGATCCTGATCGGCCGGCTCGGCGCCGCCGAGCCCATCCTCGGCAATCTCTGGGAACTCGACGCTATCGCGGCTGCCGCCATCGGCGGCGCCTCGCTGATGGGCGGCAAGGGCAGCATCGTCGGCACCGTCCTGGGCGCCGTCATCCTCGGCGCCATGCGCAACGGTTTGACGCTGATGAACGTCCAGTCCTTCTATCAGCTTCTGGCAACTGGTCTTATAATCCTCGCCGCGATGCTTATCGATCGCGTGACGAGGGGGCGTGGATGACCTTGAGCGGGCTGGACCTGAAAGCGGTAGGACCGCGCATCCGCATGATGATGCCGCATCTCACTCCGTTGGAGGCGAAGGTGGTGGAAACCGTCTTCGGCCGGCGCGGCTTCGACGAGAGCATTCCGCTGAAACAGATCGCCGAAGAGTCCGGCGTGTCGGAGGCGATGGTGGTCAAGATCGCCAAGAAGCTGGGCTTTTCCGGCTATCGCGACTTCCGCACCGCCGTCTATGAATACAGTCGCCTGCCGACCGCCGAGATGCACCAGGAACTGTCATCCGACGACAGTTCGGCCGAGATCGTGCAAAAAGTCTTTCGCACCTCCATCCAGGCGCTGGAGGAGACGCTGGCGATCCTCGACATCGAGGATTTCGACCGCGCCGCCGAGCTGCTCTTCCGTGCCAAGAACCGGGATTTTTATGGCGTCGGCGGCTCGGCGCAGATCGCCCGCGATGTCTCGCACAAGTTTCTGCGCATCGGCATCCGCGCATCCGTCTATGACGATTCGCATATGATGCTGATGTCGGCCTCGCTGCTCGGCGGCGACGACATCGCCGTCGGCTTCTCGCATTCGGGCAACACGTCGGCCGTCATCGACGCCATCCAGCTGGCCCGCAAGAACGGTGCCCGCACGCTGGCCATCACCAACTACGACAACTCGCCGCTGGCTGCGGTCGCCGACATCGTGCTGTGCTCGACCGCGCAAGGCTCGCCGCTGATGGGCGAGAACGCAGCGGCGCGCATTGCCCAGCTCAACATCCTCGACGCGCTGTTCGTGGCGGTGGCCCAGCGCGACTACCAGGCGGCGGAGCGCAACCTCGGCCGCACCATGTCGGCGGTGACATCGAAACGAAAAGACCGGGGCTCATGACGACATCGCCGCTGGTCACCGTGTTCGGCAGCCTGCATTACGACATCATGGTCGACGCGCCCGATCGCCCGCGCAAGGGCGAGACGGTGACCGGCTATGCCTGGCACCCGAAATGCGGCGGCAAGGGCGGCAATCAGGCTGTCTCGGCGGCGCGGGCCGGCGTGCGCGCGGCGATGATCGGCGCCGTCGGCGACGATGATTTCGGGCGGGCGTTGCTGGCCAATCTCAATCGCGCAGTGGTCGACCACCGCTTCGTGCGGGTGGCCGCTGGCGCCGGCTCCGGCATGAGCGTGGCGATCTTCGACGCGGGCGGCGACTATGGCGCGGTGATCGTCTCGGGCAGCAATCTGACACTGGGCCATGCCGACATTGCCTCTGCTTCCGATGTGATGGTCCAAACGGCAGTGCTTTTGTTGCAGAACGAAGTGCCGGAAGCCGGCAACATTGCCGCCGCACGCGCCGTCAAAGCACGGGGCGGCCGCGTCGTGCTCAACGCGGCCCCCGCGCGCGAACTCTCCGACGAGTTGATCGCGCTGGTCGACATATTGGTGGTCAACGCCATCGAGGCTGAATTCCTGGCTGGCACAGCAGTGTTCGAGACGCTGGACGGGGCCGCGCAAGCCGCACGGCTGCTGGCCGATCTTTATCCGGTGGCGATTGTCACGGCGGGCGGCGAGGGCGTCGCCTGCTGCAACCAGACCGGTGAGGCCTTTGCTCTGTCCGCCATCCCCGTCAAGGTCGCCAGCACGCATGGCGCCGGCGATGAATTCGTTGGCGCGCTGGCCGCGGGACTTGCCCGTGGGCAGACCATGCGGGCGGCCATCACCGCCGCCAACGCGGCTTCGGCCTTGCTGGTCTCGACGCCAGAGGCCGAGCGCGACGGCATCTGATCGGCTGGTTTCCGTCTTGCCAGACCGCAGCAGCGGCCGCCTATCCTTGCGGCCCCGCGCGAATTCCGCTAAGGCGCGCCTTTGTCGCCGGGGAACACGGACTTGGACGATCAACGCGCCGACGTCGCCATCATCATGGGCAGCCAGTCCGACTGGGCGACGATGCGCCATGCCGCCGAAACGCTGGAAGCACTCGGCATCCCGCACAAGCGGCTGATCATCTCCGCGCATCGCACCCCGGACCGGCTCTATGATTTCGCCAAGGGCGCCAAGGCAGCCGGTTATCAGGTGATCATCGCCGGGGCCGGCGGTGCGGCGCACCTGCCCGGCATGACGGCGGCGATGACGCCGCTGCCGGTGTTCGGTGTGCCGGTGGAATCGAAAGCGCTTTCCGGGCAGGATTCGCTGCTGTCCATTGTCCAGATGCCGGCCGGCATTCCCGTGGGCACGCTGGCCATCGGCAAGGCCGGCGCTGCCAACGCAGCCCTTCTGGCCGCTGCCGTGCTGGCCCTGAACGATGACAGCCTTGCCGTCCGACTGGACGCCTGGCGCGCCGCGCAGACCGCCAAGGTCGCGGCAGAACCGACGGATACGCCGTGAGCCTGCCCGCCGGATCGACCATCGGCATCATTGGCGGCGGCCAGCTCGGCCGCATGCTGGCTGTTGCTGCCGCCCGCCTCGGCTACCGCACCGTGGTGCTGGAGCCGCAAGCGGATTGCCCGGCCGCACAGGTCGCCAACCGGCAGATAACAGCCGCCTATGACGACCCGGCCGCCCTTGCCGAACTGGCAGGCTCGAGTTCCGTCGTCACCTACGAGTTCGAGAACGTCCCGGTCGCGGCGGCCAGCGCGCTGGCCGCCAAGGTTCCGGTCTATCCGCCGGCGCGTGCGCTGGAAGTGGCGCAGGACCGGGTGGACGAAAAAACATTCCTCAACGGCATCGGCATTACGACCGCCGATTTCCACGCCGTCGACAATGATGACCAGCTGATGACGGCGCTCAAGGCGTTCGACGGCAGCGGCATCCTGAAGACGCGCCGCATGGGCTATGACGGCAAGGGCCAGCGCGTCTTCCGCAACATGGAAGCCGGCGGCTTTGCCGGCACCTGCGAGGCGATGGGCAATGTGCCGCTGATCCTGGAGGCCTTCGTGCCGTTCGAGCGCGAGATATCGGTGATCGCGGCGCGTGGGCTGGACGGTGCGGTTGTCGCCTACGATCCAGCCGAGAATATCCATCGCAACGGCATTCTCCACACATCGACCTTGCCGGCCGCCATTATGCCGGAGACGGCGGAAGCGGCCCGAACGGCCGCATCGAAGATCCTGTCGGCGCTGAACTATGTCGGCGTCATCGGCGTCGAGTTCTTCGTGCTGGCGGACGGCTCGCTGCTGGCCAACGAGATCGCGCCGCGCGTGCACAATTCCGGCCATTGGACGGAAGCCGCCTGTATCGTTTCACAGTTCGAGCAGCATATCCGCGCCATCGCCGGCCTGCCGCTCGGCGCCCCGGACCGCCATTCCGACTGTGTGATGGAAAACCTGATCGGCGATGATGTGCTGCGCGTCCCGGAGCTTCTCGCCGAGCCCGATCTGATGCTGCATCTCTACGGCAAGGCCGAAGCGCGGCTCGGCCGCAAGATGGGACATTTCACTCGGATCAGCCGTCGCGCCTCATAGGGTTGCCTACTGCAAATCGTCGCTCTCGTCCTCGCCTGGTTTGACGCAACTCAAATCGCCTTCCTCGCAATTGGCCGCGGCAGCGAGCTGCTTGATGCGATCATTGGTCAATCTGGTCAGGCATTGCGAGACTTCCATCGAATGGATCGAGCCGCCTTGACTGGCGGCGGTGGAATGCGCGCATTCGGCATCGCGAAAACTGATCCAGGCGCGCTGCGCCACCTGCAGCAATCTCTTGCCGCCGGCGTCATCCGAGCTGGTGAGGTCCTGATAGGCCTTGTTGAGCTTGGTGTCGGCCGCCTGGTAGTCTTCGCCGGCACAGATGTTCATCATCTGCTGGCTATCGTCGCTGCGGTCGCATTCCTGCGCGCGAGCAACCGAAGCTGCCGCCAGCAGGACAAGGCAGGCGGACAGGAACATTCGGCGCATGGTTCTCTCCAAATCACTTCACGGAGACCGCATCATCCCAGCCGGCCCCAGGGCCGCGCAATGCCGCAAGGCCGACATGGCGGATAATTGATGACAGGGACGATTTACAGCCGCTATGGAGCACGCTTGCGGTTGACAGGGACAAGGCTCCTCGTTTATGAGCCTCCCACAGTTCAAAGGCGCGTCTTCTGGCGCGCCTTAAAATTTCGACCCGGACCGGGTCCACACCGACAGGCAAGACCATGAAGATCAAGAATTCGCTCAAGGCGCTGAAGGCGCGTCACCGCGACAACCAGTTGGTTCGCCGCAAGGGCCGCGTCTACATCATCAACAAGACCGCCCCGCGCTACAAGGCACGCCAGGGCTGAGTTTTCGGGCAGGAGGCTGTTGCCTCCGCCCATTTGATGCTTGTTGCCGCCTGCCGGCATTTTCACGCCAAATTCAGTTTGACGTTCCGTCGCCCGGGACTAGAGTCCGGCGATGCGGATTCTTTTTGCATTTTTGACATCTCTGCTTGTTTCCGGCGTCATTTATGGCCCGGCATGGGCGGATAATGCCGTCGCGCCGCCGGCCACTCAGGACGCGCGGCCCGCCGCAACGACGAAACAAGCCCGCCTCGACCAGCTGTTCAGCGATCTGAAACGCGAGCGCAACGAAAAGGCGGCCGAGCGCATCGCCGGCAACATCTGGAGCGAGTGGTCGCAATCCGGCAGCGCCTCGATCGACCTGATGATGCAATGGTCGCAAAAAGCCGTCGAGGGCCAGAAGTTCGACGCAGCGCTCGATTTCCTCGACCAGGTGGTGACTTTGCAGCCGACTTATGCCGAAGGCTGGAACCGGCGTGCCACCGTGCATTTCATGATGAAGAACTACGGCAAGTCGATGTCCGACATCGACCATACGCTGCAGCTCGAGCCGCGCCATTTCGGTGCGCTGTCCGGCTTGGCGCAGATCATGGCGCTGACCGGCCACAAGCAATCGGCGCTCGAGGCCTGGCAAAAGGTGCTGGCCATCTATCCGATGATGCGCAGCGCCCAGGACCAGGTCGGCACGATTTCGGAGGAGCTTGCCGGTGAAGGTATTTGAGGGAATAGGCAGTAGGGAATAGGCAGTAGGGAATAGGCAGTAGGGATTAGGCAGTAGGTCCAGACCGCTCTGCGGAACACACATGCCTACTGCCTACTGCCTACTGCCTACTGCCTACTGCCTACTGCCTACTGCCTACTGCCTA
>NZ_RZTE01000041.1:0-33146 GCF_003997415.1 Mesorhizobium sp. M7A.F.Ca.MR.245.00.0.0
GTCGTAGAGCAGCGTCGAATTGACGACGCGGGTGTTGATCGAATGCAGGCTCGCCGCCGTCAGCAGGCCGGCGACCAGTGCGACGAAAGCGGAAAGCACATAGCGCAGCACCAGCATCGGCCGCACCGGAATGCCGATGTTGCGGGCGGCAACCGGATTGTCGCCGGCGAAGTAGATGTAGCGGCCCCATTTGGTGTAGCGCAGGAACAGGAAGAAGAGGAAGGCGAGGCCGGCAAAGACGAACACCTCGACCGGAATATCGAGGAAGCGCAGGCCGCCGAGCAGCTCGACCCAGTGGCCCTGCGGCACCGGCACCGCATCCTGCGTGATCAGCTGCGAGCGCACATAGCCGAAGACGAAGGAGCCTGTCGCCAGCGTCACGAAGATCGCGGGCACATCGGCATAGGCGACGAGAAAGCCGTTGAGCAGGCCGATGGCCAGCACACCGGCCAGCACATAGGCGAAGGCCAGCCCGTCCGGCGTTCCCGAATTCAGAAGTTGCAGATACCAGGCGACAGACATCGCCATGATCGCCACGGCGGAGAGGTCGATGCCGCGTCCGATGATGACGACGGCCATGCCGAGCGCAAGGATGCCCAGCACCGACACGGAGCGGACGATGGCGACGAGATTGTTGGGATCGATGAAACCCGGCAGGCCTATGGCCGCTGCAACGAACAGCACCACCGCTATGGCAAAGACAATGCCTTCCTGATTCAGGCTCCTGAAATTCGGCCAGCCGATCGTGTTCATGTCTGCGTTTGCCCCGATGGCAGCGCTGCCATCCCTGGGAAAGAACGCTAATCGGCCCAACGCCGGTTCGTCAAATGAATCCGCGCTCGGAACCCCGGCCGGCAGCGATATTTGCCAAATGGACGCATCGATTGCCGAAGCTGGCGCAATGCTCGGAAAACTCTGCACTTTTGGCAATTGCTTGCGCCATAGCCGCCACTCGCGAAAAGGCTGCACCAAGGCGAAAGGACAAGACGGAATTTATCTCCGCATCAGGCGGAAAAATCGATCTCAATTTCCCGGCGAGTGGCCGGAAACCTCCGCGCCCGCACCTGGCGGCAGCACGAGAAAACGCAACGCCGCCACCAGCCCGATGGCGCCGATCGCCAGGAAGGCGATTCGAAAATCGACAAGATCGAGCTCTGGCCGGTCCCTGGCGATCTGCGACAAATTGAGGATCGCCGCCGCCACCGCGACGCCGAACAACATCGCCACCTGCTGCAGCATCGAGGACAGCGTCGCCGCCGAGCTTCGTTGCGCCGCATCGATGTCGGCGAAGGCCAGTGTGTTGAGCGCGGTGAACTGCATCGAGCGCGACAGGCCGGCGATCAGCATCAGCGCCGCCACCAGCACCTGTGGCGTCTGCGGCGAGATCGCAGCACATGCCATAATCGCCGCCGAAGCGATCAGGCCGTTGACGACCAGCACCGACCGGAAGCCGAAACGGCGCAGCGTTGGTGTCGTCACCGTCTTCATGCCGAGATTGCCGAGGAAATAGGCCAGGATCATCAAGCCGGCATCGACGGACGAGAGGCCAAAGCCGACCTGGAACAGCAGCGGCAACAGGAACGGCGTGGCGTTGATCGCCACCCGGAAAATGGTGCCGGCGGCAAGCGTCGAGATGGCGAAGGTCAGCACCTTGAACGAGGAGAGATCGAGCAGCGGATGCGGCGCGCGCCTGAGATGCCGCACCGCCAGCCAGCCGATGACGATGCCGGCTACGACCAGCAGCACCGTCGGAAGAACGCCGTCCTCCGGGTGCGCGATGCGTTCAAGGCCATAGAGAAGCAAGGCAAGCCCCGCCGATGTCAGGAAAAAACCCGGCCAGTCGAGCGGCTTGGGGTCGGCTTCGCGATCGCCCGGAATGAAGCGGGCGACCAGCACCAACCCGACCACGCCAAGCGGGATGTTGATGAAGAAATTCCAGTGCCAGGACAGATAGGTGGTGATGAAGCCACCAAGCACCGGCCCGATCACCGGCGCAAACAGCGCCGGCCAGGTGATCAGTGCCGTGGCGTTCAGCAGCTCCGACTTCGACGCATTACGCAGTACCAGGATACGCCCGACCGGCGTCATCAGCGCGCTGCCGAGCCCTTGCACGACACGTGCGGCGACGAACTGGGTCAGGTTTTGCGAGACGCCGCAGGCAAGCGAGGCCAGGGTAAACAGGACGATCGCCAGCAGGAAGATGTTACGTGCGCCGAACCGGTCGGCGAGCCAGCCCGACAGCGGCACGAATACGGCCATGGTCAGCATGTAGACGGTGATGCCGATGCTGATCGCCACCGCCGACACGCCGAAGGAAGCCCCCATCTGCGGCAGCGAGGTCGAGATGATCGTCGAATCCAGAAACTGCATGAAGAAAGCGATGGCGACAATCAGCGCCACGCGCCGCGCATTGGTGGCCGTTTCGGATAAGGTTGCGGTCTCGGGAACGGCTGTCATGACGGAACCGGTTTGAACAGCATCTCACCGGCGGCGTCCAGAGACCTCGCAACAAACTTTCGTGTCCCGCCTTGGCCTGCTATGGGATGAACGGGGTGGCCGAGGAAAGTGTCCGCGTAACATGAAGCCCATCTACATCGACTACCTCAATGCCCTCGACATCGACGCCCTTGCCATGACTGATGGCGAAATCATTGCCGCCGTCGAGGCTGGCCTGGTGGCGCAAGGCAAGGGCCAGACGGTGGTCGAACCGCGCGTCCATCTCGAGCCGGACCCGTCCTTCCACGGCCATTTCAACGTCTTGCGCGGCTACGTCGCGCCGCTCGACACGGCCGGCGTCAAGATCGTCGGCGACTATGTCGACAATTACCTGCATGGCCTGCCTTCCGAATTCGGCATCCTCAACCTGTTCGACCCGCGCACCGGCGCGCCGCGCGCCATCCTCGACGCCACCGTCATCACCGACATGCGCACAGGCGCCGTCACCGCCATCGGCGCCAGGCATCTGGCGCGAAAGAATTCCAAAGTGCTGGCCCATATCGGCGCGCGCGGCACCGCCTACTGGAATGTCCGCCTGCTCGACCATCTCTTCGACTTCGACGAGATCCGCGTCCATTCGCGCCGCCCGGAAAGCCGCGACGGTTTTGCCGCCAAACTCTCCGCCGATCTCGGCAAGAAGGTCACTGCGGTGGCCGACTGGAAAAGCTGCATCGAGGGCGCCGACATCGTCGTCGAGGCCTCGCGGTTGCCGGAGCCGCAGCCGCTGCTCAAGACCGAATGGATCAAGCCGGGCGCACTGGTCGTGCCCTATGGCACGATGAGCGCGGTCGAACTGTCGCTGACCGACATCATGCAGAAAATGGTCGTCGACGATTGGGGCCAGTGCAAGGGCGGCAAGTTCGGCTCGCTGCGCGCCCATGTCGAGACCGGGCGGCTGAGCGAGAAGACGCTGCATGCCGAGCTCGGCCAGATTGCCGCCGGTCTGAAAGCCGGGCGCGAAAGCGACGCCGAAACGATCCTGTTCTGGCATCGCGGCCTGTCGCTGTCCGATATTGCGCTGGGCAAGGCGATGCTGGCCAAGGCCCAAGTGCAAGGCATCGGCCAGCGGCTGCGCTTCGCATGAGCGCGCTCGTCCTCACCGGAACCGGCGTCGGTATTGACGATGTCGCTGCGGTCGCCCGCGATGGGCGCAAGGTGGAGATTGGACCCGATGTCATCGGCAGGCTGGAAAAGGCACGAAAAGTGCTCGACCAAGCCGCCGCATCCGGCCAGAAGATCTATGGCCTGAACACCGGGCTCGGCGCCAATCTCGGCACCGCGGTCGACGGCGACGCCGGCGCCTTCCAGCGCCAGTTGCTTGAAGGACGCAGCGGCGCCGTCGGCGAGGTGCTGCCGGTCGAAGCCGTGCGGGCAACCATGCTTGCCCGTGCGTCGATGCTGTCGGTCGGCGGCTCCGGCCTATCGCCTTCCGTCTTCGTCGCTTTGGTCGACGCGCTCAATGCCGGCGTCCATCCCGTAATGCCGTCGCTCGGCTCGATCGGCGCCGGCGACCTGGTGTTGATGACGGCACTCGCCCGCATGCTCACTGGCGATGGCGAAGCCGACTATCAGGGCCGTCTCATGCCGGCGGCCAAGGCGCTGATGATGGCGCGCCTCGCCCCCATCAGCCTGGCGCCCAAGGACGGGCTGTCGCTGATCAACGCTTCGGCGGTGTCCGCCGGCAGCGGCGCACTTGCGGTGACGGATGCTCTGTCCGCCCTTGCCCAGCAACAGCAGGCCGGCGCGCTGACCATGGAAGGCATCGGTGCCAACCGGGCCATCCTCGACCCGCGCCTGCATATGGCGCGTCCGGCGGCAGGCCAGCAGCAAGCAGCCAAGGTGCTGCACGATCTGCTCGCCCGAGACGACGCGCCGGCGCCGACCACTTTGCAGGACCCGCTGTCGATCCGCTGCATGCCGTCGATCCATGGCGCGCTGATCGAGGCGATCGGTCAGGCGAGACAGGCTGTCGAGATCGAGCTCAACGCCGCCGCCGACAACCCGCTGGTGCTGGGCGACGACGAACTGGTGCTGTCGACCGGCAATTTCCACACCGCGTCGATAGCGCTCGCCTTCGAGACGCTCGGCCTGGCGATCGCCCAATGTGCCGCCGCAAGTGCAGCCCGCTTCATCCAGCTCACCGGTTCGGGCCGCAATGGCCTGCCTAAATATCTGTCACCGGTCGGCGGCGCCTCGGCCGGCTTCGTACCGTTGCAGAAGACGGTGACGTCGATCCTGGCCGCCATCCGCCACAAGGCCAATCCGGTGATGCTCGACTTTCTTCCGGTTTCAGAAGGCGTCGAGGATCACGCCACGCAGACACCTCTGGCAGTGGCAAAATGCGCCGGGATGATCGCGCTGTGGCGCCGCCTGATCGCCTTCGAACTGATGGCCGCCGCACAGGCCATCGACCTGCGCGACGGCTTCACATTGGCGCCACACACCGCCGCAATTCACACGGGGATACGCTCGCTCGTCCCCATGCTGAAAGAGGACCGGCCGCTCGGCATCGACGCCGAAGCGCTCTACGCCGCGCTCGCCGGCGGCAGCTGGCCGGCTGACGCGGCTTCTCAGAAGACGACGGTCTTGTGACCGTTGAGCATGACGCGGGCTTCTAGATGCAGCTTGACCGCGCGCGCCAGCACCCGGCTTTCGATGTCGCGCCCGACGGCGACGAAATCCTCAGCGCTCATCGCATGGGTGACGCGTTCGGTCTCCTGATCGATGATCGGGCCCTCGTCGAGGTCGGAGGTGACGTAATGCGCCGTCGCACCGATCAGCTTGACGCCGCGGTCGAAGGCCTGGTGATAAGGCTTGGCGCCCTTGAAGCTCGGCAGGAAGGAATGGTGGATGTTGATCGCCCGTCCGAACAGCCGGTCCGACAGGCCTTTCGAAAAAACCTGCATGTAGCGCGCCAGGATGACCAGTTCGGCCCCCGTCCGCTGCACCAGGTCCAGCAGCTTCTGTTCCTGTTCGGCCTTGTTCTCCCTGGTGGTCGGCCAATGGTGGTAGGGAATGCCCTCCAGTTCGGCGAAGCGGCGGGCATCCTCGTGGTTGGAGACGACGGCGGCAACCTCCGCGTTCAGCCAGCCGACCCTGATCTGGTACAGCAAATGGAGAAGCGCGTGGTCGAACTTGGAGACCATGACGATGATCTTCGGGCGGCGTCCCTGATCGACCAGCGCGGTCTTCATGCCGAAGCGATCGACGCTTGATTTCAGGGCCCGCTCCAGGCTGTCCCTGGTCGAGCCTGGCGGGCTGATGAAGGCTATCCGCATGAAAAAGCGATTGGTCTGCCGGTCCCAGAACTGGCTGCTTTCGGCGATGTTGGCGCCGTTCGCGGCAAGCTCCGCCGTGACGGCGGCAACGATTCCCGGCCGATCCTCGCAGGAAAGCGTGAGAATATGAACCGGCGCGGCCTCGTCCGTCGCCTCATTGCCTTGAGATTTCACGCCCTGTCGACCCTTTTCATGAACAAGCTGAGCTCAGCCGGATCCATATGCACCACATGCTTGTCTTCGGGATAGGCGAGACTGTTGACATCGGCAACATACTCCGAGAACGCGGCGATGCGCTCGGCCTGCAAACGATCATATTCGGCGGCGAAATTGCGATAGACCTTGGAATGGCGAGGCATGTGGCCCCGGGTCTGGCCGAGAATGTCGTCGGCGAACAGATATTGCGCATCGCAACCGGTGCCCGCCCCCATCGACAGCATGATCAAGGATGTGCGTTCCGAGATCGCCTTGGCCACCTCGACCGGCACGACCTCGATCTCGGCGCCGATGGCGCCTGCGGCCTCCAGTTGTTTCACCGCCGCGAAGACCTCCATGGCGGTGTCGGCGGTCTTGCCGACCGCCTTGAAGCCGCCGGTCCAGGTGGCCCGTGACGGGATCAGCCCGACATGGCCGATCACCGGGATATTGTCATCGGCCATCCGCTTGACCGTGGCGTAGCCGGCGCTGCAATAGACCGCGTCGGCGCCGGCCTTGTAGAGCCGGAAAGCCCAGCGCACGAAATCGTCCGCCGTGCCGATCTCGTAGAAATTGTCGCCTGGCATGGTGAACAGGCTGGGTGCGGCGTCCCGGTATTGCGGGTTGAGCACCAGTTCGGGCGGCACCGAGACGATGTCGACCCCTGCGCGCTCCGCGGCCTCTGCCTCGTCCATCGTCAGCACGCGCAGCATGGTCAGCTGGCGCTTGCCTTTCATGGCGCGCAAATCCGCCACCGTCGGTCTTTTTCGGCTCATCAAAAGGGTTCCCTCAGTTGCATTCGGCGGCAGGTCAGCCGATCTGGATCATCACTTTGCCAGCCTCGACCTTCACTGGATAGGTGGCGAGATTGACGCATACCGGTGCGCCTCGAGCCACGCCCGTCTTGTAGTTGAAGCGGCCATTGTGCTTGGGACATTCGATGATGTCGTCCATCACCAGCCCATCGGCCAGATGCGCCTTCTCATGCGTGCAGTATCCGTCGGTTGCGAAGTACTCGTCATCGGGACTGCGATAGATGGCGAAGGTCCGGCCGCCATGATCGAAGCGGATGACATCCTCTTCCTCGACATCGTCGACGCCGCACGCTTCAACCCAGTCGGCCATCTCTCGTCTCCTGCAACTCTATTCCGCCGCCGCCGGAACGGTCAGCGCATGGAACTCGTCCCGGTATGGCTTGGCCGTCGGCGGCAATTCACGCTTGAGAAAATAGTCCTCGTACTGAAGCTGCTTGATGAGCACCGGCCAGACCTCGCGATAGGCATGCCACATCGAAGGGTTCGGCTCGGGCAGATCGTGCTTGATCAATTCGTGGAGCCTCGGCAGCGCGTGATACGGCACCATCGGGAACATGTGATGTTCGACATGGTAGTTCATGTTCCAATAGATGAAGCGGCTGATCGGGTTCATGTAGACGGTGCGCGTGTTCAGCCGGTGGTCGGTGACATTATCGGCCAGGCCGATATGCTGCAGCAGGCCGGTCAGCACCATGTGCCAGCTGCCGTAGAGGCGCGGCAGGCCGATCAGCACCAGCGGCAGGAACGACCATAAATAGAGCGCCAGCACGATCGTCGCGACATAGATGGCGACATGCCAGCGCGCGGCTTTGACCACTTTGTGAAGCTCCATCTCGGGAATAAAGCTTTTCTCGTCGAGCGAGATGCTGCCGAACGCATTGCGCACAAGCGACGGCAGCGAATAGCGGAAATCGAGAATGCCGGTGAAGGCGAGTGCGGCGCGCAGCAGGTCCGGCGGACGCATCACCGCGATCTCGGCGTCGCGGCCGACGATGATCGTGTCGGTGTGATGGCGGGCATGGCTCCAGCGCCAGGTCACCGGGTTGCGCATCAGCATGAAACTGGCGATCTGGTAGACGGCATCGTTCATCCAGCGCGTGCGGAAGGCGGTGCCGTGGCCGCACTCGTGCCAGCGCGAGTCGCTGGACGAGCCATAGAGCACGCCATAGACGAGCAGGAACGGCACCACCCACCACGTCCCCCAGAACCAGGCGATCCCGGCGGCGGAACCCAATATGGCAGCGATCCAGATGATCGTGTCGCGGATCGCCGGCCCGTCCGAGCGTTGCATCAGCTCTTTCATCGCCTTGCGCGGCACATCGGTGTGATACCACTCGGCCGAGGCCAGCCCGGTCTCGATCGCGATGCGCGTGCTTTCCCCGACCAGGCTGTAGTCGCGCTTTTTCTCCATCACATCGACCTCCGATTTCCGGCCCGCCAGCCGGAGCATTCGTTTCGCATCATGCCCTGTCCGCCAATCCCGGAAAATTGCCCGACGGCACAGGATAATCCTGTTGCGGCTGCCTGGCGATCGACGCGATCTTTGCTTCGGCCGCGGCGATCGCGCCGGCGCCGTCGAGCACCCGGAACACCGCATCGTAAGAACGGCTTTCGCCATGCTCCAGCCAGATCATCTCGCCTCGCTCGCGCGCCGCGAGATTGCCCAAGACATGGTGTGTCGAGGGCTCTATGCCCAGCGCATACTGCCCTGCCTGGAAATTCTGCCATTGGTAGGCGCAAGGCAGCTGATCCTTGCGCGTGATCACTTCGAAGCCGAGCCCGAGCTGATCGTTGACCACCGCCACCGGCACCTCGCCATTGGCGTCCGCCGCCATCTCATGCTGCCAGACCTGCTCGCTGAAGCCCAGTCGCGGCGCCGGCACGGTGCGGTAGCCGACCTTCTGCGCCTCGTAGCGTTCGCCTGCATGGCCAGCCCAGACGACGTCGCGGATCGGCGCCAGATAGCGCGAACCCTCGTCGAGCAAGGGGTGGCTGACATTGACGTGGTAAAAATACATGTGCGGCGTGCGATTGAAGCCATGGTTGACGACGCGGTCCGACAGCCGGATCTCGTTGCCGCCGACATCGGCCTCGATACGCCGGATCAGATGCAAATCCTCGCCGAACACCGCCGATTGCTGAACGATGCCTTCGGCCCAAAGCACGCAGCGGTCGCCATCCCAGGCCTCGCCATAGCCGGTCAGCCGCGCTGGAATGGTGCCGACGCGGCCATGCAGCGAATGGATCACGGTCTTCTTGCCCGGGTAGTTGTAGCTATCGGCAGGCACCTCTTCGCGGCCCAATATGTGGTCGAGGCCGCAGGTGACAAGCAGGCCTGAAAACGAGCGCGCCCAGGCGAGTCCCCCTTCCCCCTCATAATCGTGCAGGCCGGGGTGGCGAAAACCGCTCGGCGAATGCCAGCCGATCGCCTGGCCCTTGAAGTCGCAATCGGCGATATCGAGCGCCCGGTCGACCAGCGTCGTGAAGCGCAGCCCCGTGCCGGTACGGAACTCCAGCATGCGGATGCCGCGTTCCACCCCATCGCCAAGCGTCATCAGCCGCACGCCGGCAAATTGCGCCAGCATGCCCGAACGTTCCGACACCTGCCGGCGCGAAAGCGTCTTGCCGTAGAGTTCTACCATGTGACGGCCAACTTCTTCACTTCGCTCTCGTCTCTTTCAGCAGGGCCGACATATCGGCGCCGGTGATGATGCTCTCCACCGTCAGGAGATCGGTATCGGCAACCGTCTGCTCGGCGACGATCTCGCCGCGGCGCATGACGATGATGCGGTCGGCGACCTGGAACACGTGGTGGATGTTGTGGGTGATCAAAAGCACGGAATGACCGGCGTCGCGCACCTCCTTGACGAAGCGCAGCACGCCATGGGTTTCCTCGACACCGAGATTGTTGGTCGGCTCGTCGAGGATGATGACCTTGGCGGCGAACTGCATGGCGCGAGAAATCGCGATCGACTGCCGCTCGCCACCCGACAGCGTCGAGACCAGCGCATCGGCGTCGAGTTTTTTCGAGATGCCGACGCGCTTCAACAGCGCCGACGCCGCATCGCGCAATTTGGCGAAATCGAGCGGCGCGAACACGCCCAGCCATTTCAGCTTGACCGGTTCGCGCCCAAGGAAAAGATTGCGCGCAATGCTGAGATCCGGCGCCAGAGACGTATCCTGGTGGATGGTCTCGATGCCGAGGTCCATCGCATCGCGCGTCGAGCGGATCGAGACCTTCTCGCCGCGCACATAGATGTCGCCACGGTCGATCGGAAACACACCGGAAATCGCCTTGATCAGCGTCGATTTGCCGGCGCCATTGTCGCCGAGCAAGGCCACCACCTCGCCCTCCTTGAGGGCAAAGGACGCATTCTTCAGCGCCCGAACGCTGCCGAAGGATTTTTGCAGATTCTGCAGCCGGAGAACTTCCATGATCAGCCCCTTGCAGCGTTCTTCTGCAGCAAAGCGTGCAGGATGAGCATGGCGAGGATGATGAGGCCGACGAAGATGTTGTAGGCGAGGCCCGGCACGCCGATCAGCACGATGCCGTTGCGGATCGCGCGCAGCATCAGCGCGCCCACGATGGTGCCGAGGATCGTGCCGCGCCCGCCGGTCAGCGCCGTGCCGCCGACCACCACCATGGCGATCACTTCGAGCTCATAGCCGGTGCCGGCCACCGGTGAGGCGGCCGAGATGCGGAAGGCGCTGATCATGCCGGCCAGTCCCGCAAGGACCGAAGTCAGGATGAACAGCCACACCTTGACGGCGTCCGCCGGCACGCCGCGCGCCACCGCCGCGTTCCGGTTGGAGCCGATGGCGCTGATCCAGTTGCCGAGCTTGGCATAGCGCAGCACGTAGATCGCCAGCAGCGAGAGACCGATGAACCACCACAGCGAGGTGTAGAACCGGAACGACCCGACATTGAAGCTGCCGGCCAGCAGCGTGACGAAAAAGCCTGGCTGGTCCCAGGATTTCAGCGGAAAGCCCTGCGTGATGTAGAGCGCCGCCCCGCGCACCACGAGCAGCATGGACAGCGTGACCAGGAAGGACGAAATGCCGATCTTGGTGACGATCAGCCCGTTGATGGCGCCGATGGCGATGCACAGCAGAAGCCCGGCCAGAAGCGCGATGCCGATATCGACGCCTCCGTTCTGCACCAGAAGCATGACGACGACCGGCGCCAGCCCGAACACGGCACCAACCGACAGGTCGAATTCGCCCGCCGTCAGAAGCAGCGTCATGCCGAGCGCGATAATGCCGAGCTCGGGGAGGAACGCCATCATGTTGGAGATGTTGAGCGGCGACAGGAAATTGGCATCGGCGATGGCGAACACCGCGAGCAGGACAATGAGGATGACGAGCGAGGAGAATTGCGGCGAGCGCATAAGGCTCGATCTACGTTTCCCGACAGGCATTTCGTCTTCTGCGGCGATCATCATGACTGCTTGAACCATGCTTTGAAATGGTGCCCGCGGCCTGCGCCGCGGGCACCGGTTTTCACTTCGTGTCGTAGAGTTTCAGGATCGGTTCGACGCTCGAGGCGTCGTAGAGGCTGAAAGTATGGATGTCGTAGCCGATCGGTTCGCCCGACGCGGCGAGCCCGAGCAGCGCCACCGGCATGAAGCCTTGCGCAGACGGGAACTGCCAGGCGGCCGCGTTGACGAAGCCGGACTTCACGGCTTCCGCGGTTTCCTTCGAATTGCCCCAGCCGACGACCGGGATCTTGCCGGCCGGCACACCGGCGCCGTCGAACACCCGCTTGACGCTGGCCGCGACGGAATCGCCGAGCGCGATGATCGCCGGCGGATTGTTGGCCACCATATAGTCGGTCATCTTGGCAATGATGCCGGCCGGGTCGGTGCCGCAATCGACCACATCATATTTGATCCCCAACGGATCGAAGACGCTGGCGATGCCTTCGGTCTCCAGCTGCTGATAGCTGGCGCCAGGCACTTCCACCGGCAGGAACACCTTGTCGCCCTGCTTCACCATCTTGTGGTCGACAAGATACTTGGCCCAGATGACCCCCGCCTCCTTGAGATCGGCGCCGACATAGGCCTGCCGTCCGGTCGCCGGATCGTCTGTGTTGAAGAACACGATCGGGATCCCGGCCGCCTTGGCAGCCTTCACTTCCTCGGTCCACAGGCCCGGCTGGGCCGAGGTGGTGGCGATGCCGTCGGGCTTGGCCGCAAGCGCGGAATTGAAGGCCTCCTTCTGCGCCGCCATGTCGCCGCCGCTGAAGGAGATCTTGCAGGTCACCTTGAGCTGGTCGCAGGCTTTGGTCGCGCCGGCATTCCAGTCCAGCCAGAACGCATCCGACGGACCGCCATGCGACAGCAGATAGAACGTCTTCTGGCCATCCTGCGCCATTGCCGGCGAGGCGAATGCGATGCCCGCGAACACAGTCGCGGCCGCTGCCAGTTTCAATCCGAATTTCAACACTGCAATTCCTCCCTTGTTGTTGCTTCCAAGCCGGATGCACCGCCGGCAAAGGGCGGCGCACAGCTGGTCAGAGACCGTTGGCGCGGAACTTGTCGTCGAGAAATTTCTTGGCCCTCGGCACGTCGTCTTCCGAAAGGTGTTCGATGATCACCGGGATGTTCGGGTTCTTCTGCGACAGGCGCTGCAGATAGAGGTCGTAGTTCAGCGAGCCGGTGCCCGGCGCGTTGAGGACCATCTCGCCAACGCCGCGGAAGGTGTGCGAGGCCAGCGCGTCGTCATCGCCGATGTCCGCATGCTTCTCGCTCTTGTCGTCGCCGGCTCGTGCGACATCCTTGGCATGCGCGATCTTGACCTTGTCGGCCAGCGTGTCGAACACCTGGTTCAGCACCTTGTCCATCTGGTCGATGTTGTGGCTTTCGAAGTAGTTGGTCGGATCCATCAGCAGGCCGAGGCCCGGATGGTCGACCTGCGCGAACATCCTCACCGTTTCCTCGACCGAGCCGACGACATTGTTGACGTAGGTTTCGAGCAGGAACATTGAGCCGTGGTCATAGGCTTCCTGCGCCAGTTCGGAGATCACCTTGCGGCACATCTCAAAACCCTCTTCGGACTTGTTCTTGGGATCGCTCATCCACTCGCTCTCGGTGTTGTAGGTACCGGTCTCCGAGATCACGTAAGGACTGCCGAGCTGGCGGGCGTTGCGGATGATTTCCTTCAGCCGATCGACATTCGCCTTGCGGTGCGCGAGGTCGGGATGAATGACATTGGTGTAGCCCGAGATGCAGCAGATCGGCAGGTCGTGGGCACGGAACGTGTCGCGAACCTTCTTGGCCTTATCCTTGGTGATCTGGCCGGCCGACAGGTCGATATCCTTGAAATGAAGGTCGAGCTGCACGGTGTTGAAACCGTGGCCACGGATCTTCTTCGCCGTCTCTTCGAGGCCGTACGGGAAATAGCCCGTGAAAATACCTGCCTGCATCATAGTGTGAATTCCTCCCTGTAAGCGATTCAGTTGTCTGGTGTTTCAGTTGCGGTGATCAGGTAGCGATTTCGGAAAGCTTGACCGTGCGGCCCTCGTCGATCGAGCGATAACCCGCCTCGACCAGCGCCATGGTCTTGACGTTGTCGGCGACCGACAGCGCCGGCGGCGTGCCGGTCTTCACCGCATGCTGGAGCTGCTCCATCACGCCGATAAAGGCATGCGGGAACCACATCGTGTCCCAGCTCGGGCTGACCCATTCGCCGCCGGTCGTCTCGGTCGAGGCGTAAGTCAGCGTCGAGGCAGCGCCCGTAGGCCAGCCAATGGTGCCCTTCGCGACCCCCTTGCTGCCGTCGACGCGCCAGTTGATGTGCTGGTCGTCCTTATAGCCATCCTGGCGCGGACCGGACCAGACATCCTCCAGCGACACGGCGAGCACACCGGACGGAAAGCGCAGCGTCGACACCGTAATGCCGTCCGAGTGGTCGAATGTCGTGCGCGGATCCTTGCGTGTCAGCGTGGTGATTTCGTCGGGGTCGCCGAACAGGAAGCGCAGCACGTCGAGATGATGCACGCTCATATTGGCGAGCGTCAGCCGGTCATAGTCCTCGAGGAAGCTCTGCCAGTGCGGGATGGCGTGCATGTCGATCTGCGCGAAGACGATGTCGCCCAGCGCGCCGCTGTCGATGATCTGCTTCAAGACGCGCATCGACTGGTCGTAGCGCATGTTCTGATTGACCGAGAGGATCTTGCCGGCCTTGGCCGCCTCGTCGCGCAGCTTGACCGCTTCCTCGACCGACAAGGCCAACGGCTTCTGCGCCAGGATCGCCTTGATGTGCTTCTGCTTCAGCGCGTGACGGATCAGCGCCGGCTGCAGGTCGGGCGGGAAAGCAAGATCGATGATCTCGACATTCTCGTCCTCGATCAGTTTTTCAGGCGTGTCGTGGACCGTGGGGATGCTCCAGCGCGTCGCCACCTTCTCGGCGCTGGCCCTGGTGCGCGAGGCGATCGCCACCACCGGGAATCCAGCTTCCTTGTAGGCGGCGAGATGGCACTCGGCCATGATCATGCCGGCGCCGACGCAGCCGATCTTGTATTCCTTCGTGCGGACCTTCACGTCCGGCTCGAAGCCCTTGTTTGCCATCTCTTCCTCCCGAAACTCTTTCCTTGCGGCGGCCGTCATCGTGCCAACGCTCCGCCGCTCTGTTCGAAATAATGCACTCTGGCCGGCTCGCAGGATATCGCCACCATGGCATCCGGCCGGATGTCGGGCTGGCCGCGCAGCAATGCCTTCAGCCGCGCCTGCCCGGCAGAGAGCGTCACCACGGTATAGCCGCCAAGCGGCTCGACCTCGAACACTCGCGCCGGGCGGCCCGGGCCCCCATCCGCCCACGGTCTAACCTTGATGTCTTCCGGCCTCAGGCCGATCTCCACTGCGTCGGCGGGCGCTGTCTTGTCTTCGATGCGGATCGTGCCTTCAGCCGCTTCGACACCGCCCTCGCCGCGCGCCGATCTGAGGATGTTCATCATCGGCGAACCAAGCAGCCTTGCCACATAGGTGCTGGCCGGGCGGTCGTAAATCTCCGCCGGCGTACCGATCTGCCTGATCTTGCCGTCCTCCAGGATGGCGATGCGATCGGCGACCGACATCGCCTCTTCCTGGTCATGCGTGACGTAGATCAGCGTCTTGCCAAGTTCGCGCTGGATGCGCTTCAGCTCGACGCGCGTTTCCTCGCGCAGCCTGGCGTCGAGCGCCGAGATCGGATCGTCCATCAGATAGGCATTGGGATCGCGCACCAGAGCCCGCGCGATCGCCACGCGCTGCCGCTCCCCGCCCGAAAGCTGTCCTGGCGGCTTGTGCAGGATATGGCCGATATGCAGCTTCGCCGCGACGTCGGTGACCCGCCGCTTGATCTCGGTCTCGGCGACCCGGCGTTCGACCAGGGGAAAGCGGACATTTTCGAGCGCGCTCATATGCGGGAACAGCGCCAGGTTCTGGAACACCATCGCCACGTTGCGCTCGGCCGGCGACATCGCGTTGACCGGCCTGCCTCCGATCAGGATTTCGCCGGTGTCAGGTGTCTCCAGCCCGAGCACCAGGCGCAGGATCGTCGACTTGCCCGACAGCGGCGGTCCGAAGAAGCAGAAGAACTCATTGTCGTTGACGGTGAACGAGGCGTCGTCGACGGCGAGTGTATTGCCGTAGCGTTTGGTCAGGTTACGGAAGACGATATCAGCCATCTCAACCTGCCTTCATCGAAAGGCCGGTAGCGGCGTCGAAGACGCGCACCGACGACGTAGTGGGGGCGATGACAGCGGTGTCGCCGATAGTCAGTCCGACATCATTGTCGAACACCGTTTTCACAGCCGCCTCGCCCTGGCCGAGATGAACGATGGTGCGCGCACCGATCCGTTCGACAAAGGTCACCGGCATTGCGAGCCCCTGCCCATTCTGCACCAACGTCGCCTGTTCAGGCCGGAATCCGTAAAGCACCTCGCCGCGCGCACCGCGCATGGCCATCGCGAGTTCGCCCGGCAGCGGCGGCGTGACGCCCAGCGGTCCGAGATCGATGACCAGTCCGCGGTCGCTCTCCGCCGGCCTGCCCTTGAGCAGATTCATGCCCGGCGCACCGATAAAGCGGGCGACGAAGACATTGGCCGGATCGTTGTAGACTTCGAGCGGCGTGCCGACCTGCTGCAGCACGCCATGATCCATGACCGCGATGCGGTCGGCCATGGTCATCGCCTCGAGCTGGTCGTGGGTGACATAGACCATGGTCTGGCGGAACTGGCGCTGCAGCTGCTTCAGTTCGGTGCGCATGACGGCCCGGAAAGCGGCGTCGACATTGGACAGCGGCTCGTCGAGCAGGAAGATCGCCGGCTCCATGATCGCCGAGCGGCCGATCGCCACCCGCTGCAATATGTTGACCGACAGCCTGTCGGCCTTGCGGTCGAGCAGCGGCGTCAGCTGCAGCATCTCAGCGATAGCGCCGACACGGCGGTCGATCTCGGCTTTGGCAGCCCCTCGCATTTTTGGTCCATAGGCAAGGTTCTGGCGCACCGTCATATGCGTGAAGATGGCGTAGTTCTGGAAGACGAAGCCGACGCCGCGCCGGCCCATCGGCACGCCGGCCATGTCGCGCTCGCCAAACAGGATCTTGCCGCCGGTCGGCTCTTCCATGCCGGCGATCATGTTCATCGTCGTCGACTTGCCGCAGCCCGACGGGCCGAGCAGCGCCATGAACTCGCCGTCTGATATTGCCAGGTCCATGGTCTTGAGCGCGGTAAAGTCGCCGAATTTCTTGACCAGGTTCTGCAAGTGGATCGCGCTCATGCCGCTACCTCGCGTGCCCGCGCCATGCGCTTCATGGCAAACACCGCGACGATCGACAGCACGACCAGAATGGCCAGCGCGATCGCCGCCACATAGCCCCAGATCAAATCCTGAGTGGTGAGCTTGTAGATGTAGACCGAGATGGTTTCGGTGGCGACGCCTGGACCGCCGCCGGTCATGATGTAGAGCGTGTCGAAGATCTTGAAGTTCTCGATCACCCGGATCGCCAGCGCGATGATGATGATCGTCTTCATCTTCGGCAGCACGATGGTGACGAAGCGCTGCCAGGGATTGGCGCCGAGCAGCGTCGCCGCCTTGATCTGATCCTCCGGCACGCCGACCAGACCGGCAAGCAGGATGAGGAACATCAGCGGCGTCCACTGCCAGATGTCGGCGACCATCACCGCGATCAGCGCCAGAGTCGGATCCGACAGCCAGGCGATGGTGACGGGAGATCCGGTGAGCGCCGACAAGATGTCGTTCACCGGCCCTCCCGACTGGAACAGCATGAAGAACATGTAGCCGGCCACCGCCGGCACCACCATCATCGGCATCAGCAGGATCGAATAGAAGGCGCGCTTGCCCGGGAAATCGTCGGCAAACAGCGTCGCCAGCGCCAGCCCAAGCAGGAATTCCGCCGGCACGCAGACGATCATGACAATGACCGTACGCTTCAGCGCGCTCCAGAAGCGCGCGTCGGCGGCGAGATCGGTGTAGTTGGCAAAGCTGTTCCACATCGACCAGGCGTTCCACCAGCCGGTGCCCGACAGCGGCGACCAGTCGGTGACGCTGATGTAGAGCTGCATCAACAGCGGGAAGGCCGAGATGAACAGCACCAGGATCTGCGCAGGCAATGTCAGCCGGAAACCCAGCCTTGCGCCCTCATCGCGCGAAACCGGCTTTGCTCCGACGGCTTTCATCTCATCCTTGGACGTCATGGCAGTCACCGCGCTCATTGCTTGAGCGCCCCGAACGTCAACCCGCGCACAAGATGGCGCTGAATGGCGATGCCCATGATCACCGGCGGCACGGCCGCGATCAGGCCAAGCGCCGCCTTGGCGCCATAGAGCTGCCCGGTCATCGAGGAGGATAGCGAGGCCATGTAGACCGGGATCGTCACCCATTCGCGCGTCGTCAGAAGCAGCGCGATCAGATAGTCCGACCAGTTGAGGATGAAGACGAAGAGCGCGGCACTGGCCAGCGGCGCGCGCATCATCGGCAGCGTGATGCGGGTGAAGACGCGCAGCCGCGAACAGCCTTCGACAAGCGCTGCCTCCTCGATCTCGCGCGGCATGTCGTCGAAGAAGGTCTTCATCAGCCAGAAGGCGAACGGCAAGGTGACGATGCCGTAGATCAGCGCCAGGCCCCACCAGCTGTCGGTGAAGTTGAGGAAAGCCCACATGATCATCACCGGGATCATGACCGCCATCGGCGGAAAGATCCTGAGTTGGATCAGCGCCAGCGGCAGGTTCTGGCCGGAGCCGAAACGCGACAGCCCATAAGCCGCGGCAGTGCCCGCCGACATGGCGATCACCGTGCCGAAAACCGCCGACAGCAGCGACGCGAGGATCGGCTTCAGCGCGTTACGGTCGAGCGCGACGATCAAATTGTTGGTCGACTCGCCGAAGACGAAACGGAAATTGCTGAGCGTCGGGTTCTGCGGCCACCAGGTCAGTTCGGCGCCGGTCGCCGACCATTCGGCGATCGGCTTGAACGCCATCGATACCATCCACAGGATCGGCACCAGCGTCACCGCCATGGCCGCGAAGATCGCCGCATAGCGGAATATCAGGAAAGGAACGGAACGCTTCATCTGGCGGCTTTGCTGGTGGCGTTGTGGGCGGAGGGGAGAAGCAAGCTCCTCCCCTCCTTCGATATGATCCAGGGAGAAGGATCAGACGATTGGATCGAGAACTGTCGGCCAGGCCTCCTTGTTGGTCTTGATGGCTTCGAGCAGTTTGTCCTCGCCGGTGCGCCGGGCGATCTTCTTCCACTCTGCCTCGGTGTCGGCCATCGCCTGCTCCGATGTCTTGGCCTTGGTCAGCGCCGCCATCAGGTTCTCGTCGAGCGCATTGTGGAAGGCTGTCGCGCCGGGATAGTTGATGGTCGGCACGGTGCGGGCGACCGTCTCGCGCACGACGTCCATGTGGTAGGCATGATAGGTCTGGCGCACCAGCGGATCGGAGAAGTCCGAAAGCCGGAACGGGTCCAGATAACCGCCGGGGTTGGCACTCATCCAGGCATAGATGCGGGCCGAGCCCAGCCATTGCAGCAGGAGGTAGGCGACCTCCTGGTTCTTCGACTGTGACGAGACCATGCCGGTCAGCGAAAACCACAGCACGGAACGGCTGATCAGCTTGCCGCCGATCTCGCGGCCGGGCGGCAGCATCGAGCCGATCTTGCCGGTGACGGCTGAATCCTTGTTGCCGGCATTGTCGAGGAATTTCGGCAGGTTGGAGAAGGCGCAGGTCATCGCCGCACCACCCTTGGCGAAGTTGCCGTATTGCTCCGGCCAGCCCCAGGAGATCGCATCCGGCGAATGATGCGCGAGCGAAGCAACATATTCGTTGGTGGCGGCGATGCCTTGCTCGGAATTGATCATCGGCTTGCCGTCATCGCCAAACAGGAACTGGTTGGGCGAAGCCATCGAGACATAGCGCTGGTACCAGTTCGTGTAGCCCCAGCCCTGGTTGCGCAGGTCGGTCGAGCCGAACAGGCCCTTGTCCGGTCGCTGGAAGAAGGCGGCGATGTCGCCATGCTGCTTCCAGGTCTTCGGCGGCGCCAGATCGTAGCCGTATTTGTCCTTGAAGGCCTTCTTCTCGGCTTCGTCGCCGAACAGGTCGGTGCGGTAGACCCAGGTCTGGAAGTCGCCGTCCAGCGACACGCCATAGTTCGAGCCGCGGTATTTGTTGAGCAGCGACACGCCCTTGGCGCCGTTGACATAGCCGCTGACGGGATCGTCCCATTCAGGCTTATGCTGCGCGACAAAGTCGTCGAGCTTGGCGATGCCGCCGGTTTCGGCGAGGTCGCCGAGGCGGTTCCATTCGGTCGAGTAGATGTCGTAGGCCCCACCCTTGGTGGAGATGTCCTGCATCGTCTTGGTGAATTCCTGGCCGTTCGGCAGACCGACGATTTCGATCGCGATGCCGGTTTCCTTTTCCCACAGCTCCTTGATCGACGGCGCACCGGCCGGGAACGGCTGCGTGAGCTGGCCGATCGAGCCGTCGGACAGGCCGAGCACGATCTTGGTCGGCGCCTTGCCGGCGCCCTTCAGCGCCTTCGCCGCCTCGATGGCGCGGCCTTCCGGTGTATCGGCGCCATACTGGTAGCGCTCGGCCCCTTCGAAGCCCGTCGGGCCGCCGATCATGCCTGGCGCCAGCGCGTCGGCCGCATAGGCACGGCCGGGACGAATGAATTGGGGTGCGATACCAGCAGCGGCCATCATGACGGCCGCCTTTCCTCCAGATGCCAGCAGCCGGCGCCGCGAGATGCGGATCAAGTCAGACATTGAAACTCCTCCCTCAGGGCCACGTTTCCTCCACGACCCTTATGAGGGATATTGACGACAGCATGGCAAGGCTGTCAACATCATAAATAATCAAAACACATCATAACATCGCAATATGGCAAGGAAATGCACAAAAACGGGATCCATCCGTCAAGCCGGATGCCTCAATTTGAGGGCACCCGACCCTTCCCGGCCCTGCGCAGCCCTGCCGGACCATTTGATTTAGCCCGGCGGCTTGCACATCGGCCAAGGGCGGATACATCATTTCCCATCAGAATCGCCGATGACGCGGAAGCCGTCACCAGCCGATCCGACGCATGCAGGAGATGAAAGACGGTGCGTTCCACCCTGACTGACATAGCCCGGGAGGCCGGCGTCTCGGCCGCCACCGTCGACCGCGTGCTCAACAACCGGCCCGGCGTACGGGCGCGGACGCGGGAAATCGTGCTCGAAATGGCGCAGCGCCTCGGCTACATCGCCGAAGGCCCGAACGGCACGCCGCCACGGCCCTCGCCCGGCGAGGTCATCCGGCTCGACTTCGCCCTGCCGGCCGGCACCAATTCCTTCATCAAGATGCTGCGCCGCCACATCGAGGCACAGGCTCTGGCGCGGCCCGACCTCGATGTTCGTATCGCCACCATAGAGGGCTTCAATCCTGACCGGCTCGCTCGCCTGCTGCAGGATCTGCGCGGACAGACGCAAGGCGTCGGCGTCATCGCACTCGACCATCCGACGGTGCGCGAAGCGATCCGCTCCCTGTCGGCCAACGACATCAAGGTGGTGACCATCGCTTCCGACATCCTGCATGTGCCCAGGGTCGCGTATATCGGCATCGACAACCGCGCCGCCGGGCGGCTGGCCGGCTATCTGCTCAACCGCTTCATGGGATCGGGGCGTCCGGGCAAGGTGGCGCTGTTCGCAGGTTCGCTGTCCTATCGCGGCCACGAAGAACGCGAGATGGGGTTCCGCCACGTGCTGACCGAGGAATCACCCAATCTGCAGATCGTCGAAATGCGCGAAATGCTCGACGATCGCGAGAAGGCCTATTCGGAGGCATCGGCCCTGCTGGAGCGGCACCCCGACCTTGCCGCGATCTACAATGTCGGTGCCGGCAACACCGGCATCGCCCGCGCGCTCAAGGAGCGCGACCGCGCCCAGTCCATGGTCTTCCTCGGCCACGAAGTGACGGACGGGACCAAGGACCTTCTGCTCGACGGCACGCTCGACGCTGTCATCGACCAGAACCCGCGCGTCGAGGCCCGCGAAGCGCTCAACACCCTGATCCATGCGGTCCGGGGACTGCCCTATGAACTGCACCAACCAAGGCTGCAGGTGATCTTCAAGGAGAACATCCCGGAGATTTGACCTGTACGAGGCGGCGCCGCAAAGCGCCCGCCCGCTCGATGCTTCTAGTCTATTGGACGGCAGCGACTTCAGCCGCGGCGCCATCGACAAAGCTCTTGTCGACCCATTTGCCATAGTCGATCGAGCCCTTCAGCAGCCCGGCGCTGGCCATGAATTTCTCCTCGCCTTGCAAGGCGGCGATCGCGCCGTCCGTGAGTTTCGGATCCTGATGGAACACCCCGTCGGCATAGGTCTTGCGGACGGATTTTTCCGATGACTTGGTGGCCTCGACAAAGGTCTTGATCGTCTGGTCCGGATGGGCATCGGCCCAACGCGAAATCTCGATATCGACCTTCAGCAGCCGCTTGACCAGATCGGGATATTTCGCCGCGAAGGCGCCGTTGACCGAGATGACGTTGGGCACGTTCCATTCCGGATGAGTGCTGGTGTCGAACAGGACGCGCGCCTCGCCGGTGTCGACCAGCTTGGCCGCCGTCGAATCGGTCTCGACAATGGCGTCGATATCGCCGCGCAGCAACGCCGGGCCGGATGCCTCGAACGGCAGGTTCAGACCTTCGACGTCACCGGTGGTCAGGCCGACGCTGTTCAGCGCCTTGCTGAAGTTCGAATGCCGCACCGTGCCGGTGAGATAGGCGACCTTCTTGCCCCTGAGATCCTGCAGCGTCTTCAGCGGCGAGCCGGTCTTGACGACGATGTAGGAACCGCCGGCCTTCACATAGCTCGACAGGCCGATCAGCTTGACGTCGGCGCCGGACGCAGCAACCCGCAGCGCCGGATTGTTGCCGGTATAGGTGAATTCGATTGCACCGGTGGCCAGCGCGGTCGTCGCCTCCGAACCACCATTGAAAGTCACCAGTTCGACCTTGATGCCGTCCTTGGCGAATTCCTTCTCCCACCAGCCGTCCTTCTGGGCGATGATGAATTTGAGATGCCCCGGCGCCGTGCTGCCGATGCGGATAATTTCAGGCTTGTCCTGCGCGAAGGCAGGCATGCCGCCAAGGCCGATGACGACGGCAATAGCGCCCTTCAGCAGCAGCCGGCGAAGGGCGTCGAATGGAATGTTGGGCATGGGAAAAATCCTTCCTGGTTGGAATGAATGGACCGCTTAAATGAGCGAGGTCTCGGACTGGCCTTTCCAGGCTGTTGCCCAGCGCTCGAACCAGACGAGCAGGTAGTTGACGGTCAGGCCGATGACGGTCAGCGTCAGGATGCCGGCATACATGTCGGCCGTTTCCATCATCAGCTGCGAGTTCTGGATGAGGAAACCGAGGCCGGATTTGGCCGCCAGCATCTCGGCGCCGATGACCGCGAACAGCGAGGATTTCACCGCCAGCCGGGCGCCGGCGACGATCGAGGGAATGCTGGCCGGCAGGATGACTTTGCGGAACAGATCGAAGTCGGACGTACCCATCGAGCGCGCCGCCTTGATCAGCAGCGGATCCACCGACTTGACGCCACTGATCGTGTTGACGAGGAGAAAGAAAACCGAGGAGTAGAAGGTGATCGCGACCTTCGATTCCTCACCGATGCCGAGCAACAGGATGAACACCGGCAGCAGTGCGAATTGCGATGTGTTTCGCAGCGTCTGCACCAGGAGGTCGGAAAGCTTCTCGAACAACGAATAGCGCCCCATCAACAGACCGAGGGGGATGGCCACCGCCACGCCGAGTGTGAAGCCGATCGCAGCGCGCTGCAGGCTGATGCCGATATGCTCGATCAGCACGCCCGAAGCGAGCAGCGCCCACCAGGCGACCAGGACCTCGCTCAGCGGCGGAAAGAAGATGCGGTTCAGCCAGCCGAGCCGGGGCGCGATCTCCCACAGCAGGAAGAACAGGCCGAGCAGCGGCAGCCCATAGAGGAGCGTGCCGTGGCTTGCTTTCTTGCTCCGGATCTTGGCGCTGGCCTTGATGGCCGGGACCCTGGCGGCGGCGACCGTTTCGCCAGCGCCGGCAAACAGGTGGAGCGCTCCCGCGGAGCCAAACTTCTCGGTCAGATAGGCCATTGGTCCAGCTCCTCAGTGACTGAAGGCTGGCGACAGGGTCCAGTCCTTCTGCGCCTTGTTGACCTCGTCGCGCAGCACGTCCCAGACGCGAGCGCGATATAGATTGAATTCGGCGCTGGCGCGGATGTCGCCGTCGCGCGGCCGTGGCAGGTCGATGTCGATGATCTCCTTCACCGCGCCCGGCCGCGCTGTCATCACCACGACGCGGTCGGCGAGGAAGATCGCCTCGTCGATCGAGTGGGTGACAAAAATCACCGTGGTGTTGATCTTGCCCCAGATCCGCAGCAGCTCGCCTTGCAGAAGCTCGCGCGTCTGCTGGTCGAGCGCCGCGAACGGCTCGTCCATCAGCAGCACTTCCGGGTTGCTGGCCAGCGCACGCGCGATCGCCACACGCTGCTGCATGCCGCCGGACAGCTGGTTGGGAAAACGGTCCTCGAAACCGGCAAGGCCGAACAGCGCCAACAGATGGCGGGCTGTGGCGGCACGCTCGGCCTTGGCTACGCCGCGCACTTCCAGCGCATATTCGATGTTGGCGAGCGCCGTGCGCCAGGGAAACAGCGCATATTGCTGGAAGACATAGCCGGTCTTTGGATCGGGCCTGGTGATGCGCCTGCCGTCGAGCTGGACGTTGCCGTCGGTCGCCTGCGTCAGCCCGCCAATGATATCGAGCAGCACCGACTTGCCCGAGCCGCTCGGGCCGACCAGCGTGATGAACTCGCCCTTGCGGATGGAAAGATCGACGCCGTCGAGCACGGTGACGCGGTCGGTCGCCTCGCCATCCACGGTGACGAACTGCCCCAGCTTGAGCTGGAAGGTCTTGCTGATGTCGCTGACGACGATCCGGTCCATGTTCGGGCGATCCATATCTGTCTCCGATCGGTTCACTGCGCCACGCGGATGCGGTGCGTCGGGTCGAATTCCGAGCCGCCCGCCTTGCCGCGCTTCCAGCCAAGCGCGCGGGCATAGGAGCCGAACATCTGGCGGGCGTCGGCCTGAGCTTCCGTGATGCCGGTCGGCCCTTCGGCGAACTCGGCCACGTAAAGCGCGTCGGTCGGGCAATAGATCTCGCAAAGAAAGCAGGTCTGGCAGTCCTCCTGGCGAGCGATCACCGGCACGCCATTGTCGGTCGCGTCGAAGACGTTGGCCGGGCACACCTTGACGCAGATGTCGCATTCGACGCAGCGCGTGGCCGAGACGATCTCGATCATGACGCCAGCTCCGCCAGCCGCTCAGGCGCACCTGCGATGCGGAACGCATCCACACCGGTGATGACCAGCCGGTGCGCGAAGGCCGGGCTCTTGCCCGGCAGATCGGTGCGGCGGTGCATGCCGCGGCTCTCGGTGCGGTGCAGCGCGGCGGCCACGGACCAACGCCCAGCAGCGGCGATCGAAGCTGCCTCTCGGGTACGGACCCGGTCCAGCCCCTCGCCTTGCAGATGGCTGCGCACGTCGCGCCAGACACTCTCCAGCCGCTCGCCGCTTTTCTCCAGGGCCTCGCCAGTGCGGAAGAAATTCTTGTCGAGCGGCGTGACTTCGCTACGCACCGCCTCGATAACTTCGCCCGCCGAGATGTCGGCCCTCGCCGATGATGCAGGACGCAAGCCGGCCTGGCCGAGCGATTGCACCGCGCTGCGGAACGCCTTGCCGGTCCGGCGCTTGGCATGGGTCGAGGCACCTTTGCCGGCCCACCAGCCGCTGGCCAGCGCCCAGGATGAATTGACGGCGCCGCCGCCTGATACCGCACCGGTCATCATCTCGCGGCTGGCGGCATCGCCGGCAACATAGAGGCCGGGCACGCCGGTGGCGCAATCGTCGGAGACGATTTCGATGCCGCCGGTGCCGCGCACCGTGCCTTCGGCGCGCAAGGTGATGCGGAACAGTTCGCTGAACGGATCGATGCCGGCGCGGTCATAGGGCACGAAGCAGTTCGGCTGGCCCTGGCGCAGCCAGCCTTGCAGCGCCGGCTCGGCTTGATCGAGCCGCGCATAGACCGGGCCGTCGATCAGCGCACGCGCCACTTCCTCCTCGCGGTCGCCGATGCCGTTTCGCAGAGGCTCGCCGGTCGGCCCGAGGATCGGCGAACCATCCTCGCGATGGAACGAGGCCCAGCGGAACGGCAGGCCCTTGTTCAATGAGGAGCCATAGGGCGCCAGCGTGTACTTGCCGGTGAACTCCATGCCCGACAGGCTGGCGCCGGCTTCCGCCGCCATCAGATAGCCGTCGCCGGTCAGCCCGGTCGCGCCGAGGATGCGCTCGCGGAAAGCGCAGCCGCCCGTCGCCAGCACCACCGCGTTGGCGTCGACGCGCCAGTCCTGGCCGATCTGCCGGGCGACACCGGCGGCGCCAACGATGGCATCGCCGTCGGACAGAAGTTCGAGCGCCGGGTGATGGTCGAGCACGGTGACGCCGGCCAACAGCACCCGGCGGCGCATGAAGCGCATGTAGTCCGGCCCGCGCAGATTGGCGATGTAGAGCCGGCCGTCATCCTCGCTCGGAAAGGGATAGCCCCATTCGGACAGCCTGAGCAGATTGCGGTAGGCGGTATCGACGCAGCGCAGCATCCAGCGCGGGTCGGCGAGTTCGCCGGTGCGCTGCCAACGCCGCTCAACGACGGCATGCCTGTTGTCGCCCGGCGGCACGCACCAGGTGCCGGTGTTGGAGGGCGCGGTGGCGCCACTGGTGCCAAGATAACCTTTGTCGGCCAGCACCACCTTGGCGCCGCTCTCGGCCGCAGCGACAGCCGCCCAGGCCGCTGACGGACCTCCGCCCAGCACCAGCACGTCGGCCTGGAGCAGCAAGCTGTCAGAAACGGATTTTTGCGGCTTGGGCATGGATACCTGGCGAATGCGTCGAGGACGGCGCTAGGCCGCGCGGGCCGCGCTGGAAGACCAGACCGGCTCGTTGCCGGCGCTCCACTTGATGTTGCAGCCGATCGACGGCACCTGGCTGGCAGTGGGCCTGCCGCCCTCCAGCACCGTGTCGACCGCTGCCCGCAGATCGTCACCGGTCACCGGCTTGCCATTACCCGGCCGCGCATCGTCGAACTGGCCGTGATAGGCGAGCCGCCGGTCGGCATCGAACAGGAAGAAGTCGGGTGTGCAGGCGGCGCCGTAGGCCTTCGCCGTCTGCTGCGACGCGTCCTTGAGATAGGGGAAGGAATAGCCGAATTTTTCGGCCTCTTCGCCGATGCGGGCCAGCGTCTCCTCCGGATGCGCCTCATGGTCATTGGCGTTGATCGCCACCACTTGCAGCCCCTTGCCCGCATAATCCCTGGCGAAAGCGGCAAGCTGCTCACGGATCAGCACGACGAACGGGCAGCGGTTGGAGATGAAGGCGACGAGCAAGGCCGGCTTGGCGTCGAAATCGGCGAGGCGGTGCAGCACGCCTTGCGCGTCGGGCAGCAGGAAATCGGCCGCCCTGGTGCCGAGGTCGATCGGATTGGACTCTGTCTTCGGCATCGATGCGCGCTCCCTTTGTGCAGCCGGTTTTCACAGGCCAAGGTGCGAGCGCCTCGAACGTTCGCAGTTAGTCTATGAATTTAGTATAATTATAGGCTGGAGAGCACATTCACGGTCAACCGCGCGGCTTAGAATATCGTGCCAATGTTTCAGGCCGAGCCGCCAAGTTTGTTCGGGCGGAAGCCGATCCGGAGAAATCCGCACGGACAGGATTTATCAAGCGCAACGAGTTCGACGACGAATTGGTACTGCCCAGCCGAAACGCCTTGCGATTTTCGCGACGTCATTCCCCTTCCGGATAGAGCGCCTTCGCCAGGTCGCGGATCGCATCTGATGTGCGCGGGCCGAAGCCGATCATGTAGGCGCCGTCAAGCACGACCAGCGCCTTGTTGGCCGCCGCAGGCGTTGCCGCCAGCGCGCGGTTGCCGAACACCTGCTCGGGCGTTGGCCCGCCCTTGCCGTCGCTCATCATCAGGATGACATCGGGCGCCATCTCGACCAGCTTTTCCTCCGACGCCGCCTTGTAGCCCTGCACGATGTCCATCGGGTTGAGGCCGCCGGCATAGCGGATGATAGCGTCGGCCGAGGTGCCGGCGCCGGCTGCACTCAACTTCACCAGGCCATGGAAGAACACCACTTTCTTGCGCCGCTCTGGTGGAATTTTCGAGGCGAGATCGGCGGCAGCCTGAAAGGCGGTGAGCACTTCGGCGGAAACCGCCTTGCCCTTGTCCTCGAGCCCAAGGCTGGCGGCGATCAGGGTGATCTTGCGCTCGATGCCTTGCGGGCTGTTGTCCTGCGGGACGAAGACGATCGGGATCGCCAGCGACTTCAAGACCTCGACCGCTTCAGGAGGGCCGCTGTCTTCGGCGGCCAGGATCAGGTCGGGGCGCAGGCTGGCCAGCCCCTCGACCGAAAGCTGACGGCGGTAGCCGACATTGGGTTTTTGCGCGACGTCAGGCGGATATTTGCTGCCGCGATCGACAGCGACGATTCGCTCGCCGGCCCCGAGCGCGTGGACGATCTCGGTGACGTCGGAGCCCAGCGTCAGGATCCTGGTTGCCGGTCCCGGCGCGACGGGGCGGCCCAGCGCGTCGACAACGGTCTCGGCGGCCAGCGCCTTGAAACCACAGGAAGGCGCCAGCACCGACAGCGTCAGAAGCAGCACCGCCGCGATCCTGCCCGGTTGCAACCAGCCGATCCTCTTGCCATCGCCCACACTTCCGACCATGCCGCTGCTCCAGTGCCAAATGCTTCTCGATGACGGTCGGCTATAAATTTAAAGTTGACTTATGTCATCATGTTTTAATATGTGACCCCTGCCCCGGCCCGCCTGGTCGAGGGATTCTCGATCATGCCAGCCAAGGCCCTTCAGCCACCGCCAGCAGTTTTGCTTTTGCTTGGGGGCTGCATGACTATGACAACGACAACAAACACGACCTTGATGGCGAGCACCGCGCTCGCCTTCGTGCTCGGCCTCTGCGCCGTGCCTTTTGCCAACGCGCAGGAACAGGACCAGGAGAAAAAGGCCGCCGCCAAGGCCGGCCGCCTGGCGCCGGCCAATCCCGCGCAGAACCAGCCGGCGACCATGCTCGACGTGATCACCATCTCGGCGACGATGATCAAGACGGCGGTGATCGAATCGATGGCCGCCATCAGCGCCATCGATCAGGACGAACTCGACCGCATCCAGCCCGACACCGCCGCCGACATCTTCCGCACCACGCCGGGCGTCGCTGCCTCGATGAATGGCGACGATCCCGCAACCGCCATCAACATCCGCGGCCTGGAACAATATGGCCGCGTCGTCGTCACCCTCGACGGCGCCCGCCAGGACTATTGGCGCGTCGGTCATGGCTCTGGCTCGTTCTATGTCGAACCCGATCTGATCAAGGAAGCCACCGTCATTCGCGGCCCGGTGTCGAATGCCTATGGCTCGGGCGGCATCGGCGGCGTCGTCTCCTTCGAGACCAAGGATGCCGGTGATTTCCTCAAGAAGGATGAACGCTGGGCGCTGAGCGAGAAGCTCGGCTACGAGGATAATGGCGACGGCTTCACCACCAGCACCACCGGCGCCTACCGCTTCAGCGACGACGCCGACATCATCGGCAACCTCATCTACCGCGACCGCGACAGCTACACCGACGGCAATGGCGAAACCGTGCCATGGACCGGTGAGCGGGTGACCAGCGGCTATCTGAAGACGACTCTGCGCCCGGCCGATGGCCACAAGCTGAAGCTCGGTGCCATCCTGCAGCGCTACAACGACCAGATCAGCGGATCGAGCGGCTCGACCTCGCCGACACTGAGCCGCTACGACACCAACACCACCAACCAGACCTACACCGCCGCCTATACCTGGAAGCCCGACGACAACGCGCTGATCGACTTCAGCGCCAATGCCTATCACAACCGCACCCGCGCCGAGCAGACGCAGGTCGCGCCCGCCTCAGGGATCGGCAATTTCCGTTTCTATGATGTCGCCACCTCGGGCTTCAACGTGAAGAACTCCTCGCGCTTCGACGCCTGGGGGCTGGCCCACACGCTGACCTACGGACTCGATTACTACTATCTCGAAGCCTCCTCGGAAGCGGCGCATTTCGGCGCTGGCCAACAGCAGGGCTATGGCGGCTTCCTGCAGTGGCAGGGCGATTACGAGGACTGGCTGCAGGCCATAGCTGCGATGCGCTATGACGGCTACCAGCTCGATGGCGAGACGCGCATCCCGTCGCCACAGGAAGCCTCGATCTCCGGCGATCGCTGGTCGCCGCGCCTCACCGTCGGCGTCACGCCGTTTGACGGCTTTCAGCTCTATGGCACCTACTCCGAAGGCTACCGGGCGCCTGGCCTGCAGGATGTCTTCCGTGGCGGCGGCGCGCATGGCGGCGGCGACACCTATCGGCCCAATCTCCTGCTGCAGCCCGAAACGGCGAAGAGCTGGGAAGCCGGCATCAATGTCAAATACGATGATTTGCTGACGCCGGGCGACCGGTTGCGCGCCAAGCTCAACGTCTTCCACACCGACGTCGAGGACTATATCGACGTCGACCTCACCGTCCTGCCGCGCACGGCAATCAACATCGGCGACGCCCGCCTGAAGGGCGTCGAGGCCGAGATGGTCTATGAGTACAACTGGGGTTTCGTGAACCTCGCCGGTGCGCTGATCAACGCCAAGGTCGTCAGCGGCGTCTATTCCGGCCAGGCGCTGAACAACACGCCGCTCGACCGCTTCTCGGCCACAATCGGCTTTCGCATGCTGGAGGACCAGCTCACGGTCGGCGCGCAATATCTCAGCGTCGGCAAGATCACCCGCACCAGCCGCACCAATCCCAACGCCGTGCCGATTGTCGACGACGCCTTCGATCTGGTCAATGTCTTCGCCAACTGGCGCGTCAACGACAACCTCAAGCTCGATTTCGGCGTCGATAACATCTTCAACACCGCCTACACCGACCCGCAAAGCGCATGGTCGACCTCGGCGGCAACCGAACAGGGCAAGGGCCGCACCTTCAAGGTGGCCCTCACCGGCAGGATCGGAGGCTGACAATGAACGAAGCATCGGTGCGTGAACTGGCCTGCGAGGCGCGGCTCAACCTGAGGCGTCTGCCGGACTACATGGACAGCATCTCAGACAGGCTGCGGAGCTTCGAGGCCGATGCCTCGCATGAGGGAAAGCGCATCGATTTCCGCTTTGCCTTCGGCGGGGCCTCTTTCGACATGGAACGGCTGGTAATGCGGGCCAATGCTGCCGACCGCGACGGGCTCGCCCGTATCAAGGACCTGCTGGCCACAGCCGTACAGGTCTACGCCAAGGAGGAAAACCCCGAGATCGTCTGGACCGGCGATCTCTCAGGCGAAACCAGCCTCGCCCAGTTCCGCGAGATGGTGGTGACGGATATTCGCGACCTCACCCCGCACATGCGCCGCATCCGGCTGGCCGGCGAGAATCTCTCGCGTTTCACCAAATTCGGCGGCATGCACATCCGCATGCTGTTTCCGACCAGGGAGGTGCCCGATCCGCTGTGGCCAGTGCTGGGCGGCAATGGCCTGCCGGCTTGGCCCGCCGACGACCGGCGCCCGGTGGCGCGCGTCTACACCATCCGCACGCTCGACGTGGAAACGGGCCTCATCGACGTCGACTTCCTGATCCATCCGGGTGACAGCGTCGGCTCCGCCTGGGCCATGCAGGCAGTGCCCGGCATGAAGGTTGGCATCATGGGGCCGGTCGGCCGTCCGGTGCGGCAGGCAGAATGGTATGTCTTGGGCGCCGACGAAACCGGCTTGCCGGCGCTGGCGCGGCTGCTGGAGACGCTACCGGCCGAGACAAAGGGCGTCGCCTTTGTCGAGATCGCCAATGATGGCGAAAGGCAAGCGATCAACAATGCCACCCGCATCGAAGTGCATTGGCTGACACGGGATGGCGTGGCGGCGGGCGAGGACAGACTGCTCGCCGAGGCTGTCCGCTCGGTGGCCTGGCCGCAAGGCGGCTCGGCCTTCGGCTGGTTCGCGGCGGAAGCCGCTGCCGCCAAGATCGTGCGCGAATACTGGCGCGACACGCTGGGCCTTGGTCGCGATCAAACGCTGGCGGCCGCCTATTGGCGGCGTGGCTCTGCCGGATTGATGGCAGGGTGAACTCTGATGATCGGCCCGCCGTCTTTGCCGATGCCGATATCAATTTGATCACCGGAGACAAGGTTCGAAATATCGCACACCACCAGCGGCATGCGGATGTCATAAAGAAACTCGGCAACGATGGCGCCGACCGCCAGGATCGGGTCCGGCCGCTCCAGAAGAATCCCGGTTGGCGCGGTTCCCCTGCGGATCGCCTCGGCCAGGACCGAGGATGAAGACGATGAGCCGCGCCCGCTCGGCATGACCAGGATCTTGCCAGCGACATTCTGGCCGAGACCGGGATGCGAATGGTCTGTTATGTCGCCCGTCTCGGCATCGATGCCGCCCCAGAAGCTCAGCGGTTGCGAATACACCAGCGCCTGGCCCCTGGCTTCGCCGGCCAACTGGAAGATGCCGGTTCGTTCCACCGGTCGCGTCATGAGGCGCTCCGCACGACATGCCCGACGGCAGCGGAGCGGATGCAATCCTCCATCTCGGCGAAGGCGACGGACACGCCGATATTGCCCGGCGCGTAATGCGCCCATTTGCCGGAATTGGTCATGACCACGCCGTCGAGGCGTTCCAGGATCGATGTGACATAGGTGCAGGTATCGGCGACCGGGATCAGACCGAACGCCTCCATGCCCACCAGCGCGCCCTCCTCCTGCAGTCTCGCCAGGGTCGCACGGCCCGTGTTGACATAGATCGGGATGCGCCTTTCGGGTGCTGCCTCGCGCAGCAACGGCAACAGTCGCATCCATTCCTCATGCGAAAAATGCGGCGTGCCGAGCGACACGGCCGCTAGCGGCGCGCCATCCGGCACGCTCGATAGCCTGGCCAGCGCATGGCCGATATCGGCGCGGGTGATGCGGATCGTCTCGTCAGGCGCATGACCCTGGAACGCCTCATCGAGCGTCATCGCTTCCGGCGTGATGCCGACCGCATGGAACAGCGCCACAGCACCCGTCGTTGCAGCCGCCGCACCCAGCGCCTTCAGCTGGTCCTCGTCACGCGGCCGCGGCAGACCGGCAATCACCGGAACGCGGTCGCCACTCGCTTGCCCAATGAATAGCCCGACGCCGACGAAAAGGCTGTCACTCAGCTCGCCGTCTGGAACATCCAGTTCGAACAGGATCCGGCCGCGCCGGTTCTCGCTCAGATGCAGGCCCCAGGCCGGCGCGCGGCCGGTCATGGCGCAGCACAGATCGATGAAATCGCCATAGCGGTTGGTGCGCGCGCCGATCACCGAATTGGCAAAGACGATGGCGTTGGACTCACCCCAGGCGATCTGCTGGCCAAAGCTTGGCCGAAAGCGCGTCTGGTAGGGCGCGCAGGTGAAGGTCGCCTGGCAGCCGAGTTCCAGATGCGCCTTCATCAGCCGCCGCGCCGGCACCTCTTCCGCTAGGGGCATCTTGGCCATGCCGGGATGGATGAGATCGAACGAACCGACATTCAGCGTCGTCGGCACCTGAACGCGGCCACCGCCTTCGACCAGCCGCTCGACGAAATCGAGACCGGCCTTGCCGTGGTAGAGACAGCCATCGATATGGGCGCCGGTAATGTCGAGCAGGCTGCCCGCACCGACCGCATTGGAAAACCCTGCCAGGATTTTCATGGCAGCGGCGGCGGACGAGCCCTGCTCGCCATCGAGCATGGCTCGGTCC
>NZ_RZTE01000041.1:33226-52213 GCF_003997415.1 Mesorhizobium sp. M7A.F.Ca.MR.245.00.0.0
CAAACCGGCCATCAAAGCCAATCTCCCCACTCGTGGGGGAGATGTCCGGCAGGACAGAGGGGGCGCCACGGAACGCCAACCATCCCATCCGTCCACAGTCCCACTTAACCCGCCGCGATCAACACCGTACTCTCCGGCGACCAGCGCAGAACGACGTCCTGACCTTCCGCCAGCCTGTCGACACCCGTGTTCTGCACGATCACCTTCAACGTCTGGCCGCCACGCTCGACGAAATAGGTGCTGTTGTTGCCGGCGAAGATGCGCTTGGAAACCTGCCCCTTGAGCATGTTGGCGGTGCCATCCGGTGCTCCGGCATCCGTGGCGATGCGGATGCGTTCGGGGCGCACGGCACAGCTCGCCTTGGCGCCGGCGGCAAGCTTGGCACCCGCGCCGGCGGCAATCGCCGTGCCGTCCGGCAGCCGGATGCCATCGCCCGTCGTATCGCCGCGAAAGATGTTGGCATCGCCGAGGAAGGTGGCGGCGAACTCGCTCTTTGGCCGATCATAAATTTCCTCGGGCGGCCCTTCCTGCACCAGCCTTCCGTCGCGCAATATGCCGATGCGGTCACTCATCGTCAGCGCTTCTTCCTGGTCGTGGGTGACGAAGATGGTGGTGATGCCGATCTCGCGCTGGATGCGCTTGAGCTCAATCTGCATGTCGACACGCAACGCCTTGTCGAGTGCGCCCAATGGCTCGTCGAGCAGCAGCACGCGCGGCTTGGTGACGATGGCGCGGGCGAGAGCCACACGCTGGCGCTGGCCGCCGGAGAGCTGATGCGGCCGGCGGCCACCGAGCTTGCCAAGCTGCACCAGATCGAGAGCGCGCTGCACCTCGGTAGCGATGATCGCCCTGGCCTCGCCGCGCACCGACAGGCCGAAGGCGACATTGTCGGCGACGCTCATATTGGGAAACAGCGCATAGTTCTGGAACACCATGCCGATACGACGCTTCTCGACGGGCACCCGCTCGACGCTCTCGCCGCCGATGGTGATGCGACCCGAGTCAGGAAAATCGAAACCGGCGATCTGCCGCAGCAACGTGGTCTTGCCGCTGCCCGACGGCCCGAGCAGCGCGTAGAAGCCGCCATCGGCGAAGTCGATGGAGACGTTGTCCAGCGCCTTGTGCGCGCCAAAGCTGCGCGAGACATCGGATACCTGCACGCCGGCCATTATTTCTCTCCGCCGAATTTGAAGAACCGCGCCGTCAGCAGCATCAGCGCCATCGACACGACAATGATGATGGTCGAGACCGCGTTGATCTCGGGCGTGAAACCCTTGCGGATCGCGGCGTAGATTTCGACCGGCAGCGTCGTCTGGCCCGGCGTCGCCAGGAAATAGGACACCACGAACTGGTCGAACGAAACGGCAAACGCGAACAGCCCGCCGGCGATGACGCCGGGCATGATCCAGGGCAGCGTGACGCGGCGCGTCACCTGCCACTGGTTGGCGCCTAGTGAGCGCGCCGCCTCTTCCAGCTCCGGCGCGAAGGTCTGCAGCCGGGCCGAGACGACGACGATGACATAGGGCAGCGCCAATGCGACATGGCCGAGCAGGATCGCATGCAGGCCACGGCCGATACCGACGCCGAAGAAGAAAATCAGCATTGCCGTGCCGGTGATCAGCCACGGTATGGCGATCGGCGGAAACAAAAGCGCCTGCAGGAACTTCTTGCCACGAAATTCGTAGCGATAGAGCGCCAGCGACGCCGCCGAGCCGAGCACGATGCAGATGATCGTGGTGATGACCGCGATCTCGACGCTGTTCCAGGTCGCTGCGATCAGTTGGTCGTTCTGCCACAGCGAAGCATACCATTCAGTCGTCCATTCGAACGGCAATTGGTAGAAGGGAGAAACGTTGAACGACATCAGCGCCATGATGAAGATCGGCAGATAAAGAAAGGCGAGCAGCAGCCAGATATAGAGGCGGCCGAGTCCTTCGAGGATGCGGGTCGTCGTCATCACGCGGCCCTCCGCAGCACCGGCGACGCCACCGCCAGGATGACCAGCACCACCGCCAGCAGGATGAAGGAGAGCGCCGCACCGAGCGGCCAGTTGAACACGGCGACGAACTGGTCCTCGATGACCGTGCCGTAGAAGGTGCCGGTGCGGCCGCCGAGGATGCGCGGTTCCATGAACGAGCCGACGACCGGCACGAAGATCAGCGCCGCACCCGCCACCAACCCCGGCATCGACAGCGGGATGATCACCCGCTTCAGCACCTGCAGCCGCGAGGCGCCGAGCGAGCGCCCGGCTTCGACCAGCGAGTCGTCGATCGCCTGCAGCGTCAGGTAGCAGGTCAGCACCATGTAGGGCACGTAGGAGTGCACCAGCCCGATGATGACGGCCGGATAGGAATACATCAGGTCGATGTTGATCTTGAACGGCAGCACCGCGTTGAGCGCGGTGTCGAGAATGCCGCCCTCGCGCAAAACCATCGCCCAGGAAAAGATGCGCACCAACCCATTCGACCAGAACGGCAGGATGACGAGCAGGAAGATCGCCTCGCGGCTGCGCCCCTTCAGCACCTTGGCCAGCACGTAAGCGGCGGGATAGCCGATGACGACGCACCACAGCGTCACTTCGAGGCCAAGGCGCAGCGAGGCCAGCAGCAGCGTCAGATAGAGGCTCTGCGAGAAGAAGGCGGCATAGTTGCCAAGCGTGAACGCCCACGGCTTTCCCGACAGTGGCAGCTCGGTCATGAACGAGAAGAAGACCATGGCGGATAGCGGCAGGAAGATCGCCACCGTCAGCCAGAGATAGGCCGGCGCCAGCAGCGGCAATGCCGATCTCAGCCCGCTTCGCGACGCTGTCGCAGCTGCCATGGTACCCTCCTCCCAGGATTGGAAGAACCAGCCGACGCGAACCGCCGGCTGGCCTGGCTGTGATCTTACTTCACGTCGACCTTAAGCTGCTGCCAGAGCGCCAGATAGGCTTCGCGCTGGGCATCGGTGATCGGCGCCTGGAACTGGATGCGCTTGGCCACTTCGGGATCACCCATGACCTTGCGGTTGAAGGCGTCCTCGGGCAGCGCTTCCACCGCCTTGGTGTTGGCGGAGACGGGAGCACCGACCTTGGTGACCCATTCGACGTAGAATTTCGGGTCGATCATGTAGTTGATGAAGGCCTCGGCGCCGGCGACGTTCTTGGCGCCGACCGGAATGGAAAACGCGTCGAGCCAGGCAACGGCACCTTCCTGCGGCACCACCAGCGAGACCGGCAGCTTGAAATGCGTCTTGGCGCGGTCGGCCGAGCCGCTCCAATAGGTGCCGATGTCGACCTGGTTGGAGGCGACCATCTGGTTCCAGTCGTTTTCCGAGCTCCAGAAGGTCTTGATCTGCGGCATCAGCGAGGTCAGCTTCGTCTTGACCGCATCCATATCCTTGATGTCGTTGATGTTCTGGCCGGTGGCGATGGCGCCGAACTGCACCGCTTCAACGGCATCATCGCGAATGACGACGCGGCCCTTGTGGGCGGCATCCCACATTTCGGCGATGCTCGTCGGTGGCTTGTCGAAGGACTTTTCGTTGATGGCGAGTGCGGTGAGGCCCCATACCCACGGCACGCCATAGACCTTGCCGTCATGGACGAGCATCGGCGATCCCGCCTTGTCCTTGCTGATGTCGGCATAGTTCGGCAGCTTGGAAACGTCGATCGGCTGGATCAGTTTCCCGGCCATCGCCTGGTCGTTGAAGGCCGCGTTGATCATGACCACGTCATAGAGGCCGGGATTGGTCCGGATCTTGGTCAGCATTTCCTGTTCGGAGTTGAAGAAGTCGTTGACGACCTTGTTGCCGGTCGCCTTTTCGAAAGCCTCGACGGCCCACGGTTCATCGGCGCCGTAACCCTTCCAGTTGAGCACATGCACTTCGTCGGCCTTGGCGGCGAACGCAAGTGCGGAGGTAAAGACGGCGGTCGCCGTCAGCAGAGCAGTCAAATCAGGCATGCGCATGGTTGGTTCCTCTCTGTGGGTTTGCCCGGTTCCCGGGCTTGTCAGGCTTTTCCAGCTGTTATGCATTGGCCTTCTGTGTCCGGCCTGCTCCCGATGGATCGGCGGCATGGCTCAGGAATGTCTGGATTTCGCGGTTCGTCGGCGCCGAGGAGCCACCATGGCGGGTAACCGAAATGGCCGCCGCAGCATTGGCATAGCGCGCTGCCTCGAAGGGCGGGGTGCCGCGCGCCAACGCGCTGACAAAAGCGCCGATATGGGTGTCGCCGGCGCCATTGGTGTCGACGGCGTTGACCTTGAAGCCGGCAATGGTCTGCGCTGAGCCATCGGCCAGCCTGATATGGCAACCCTTCGCGCCGGCGCGGATGACCACGCCCGCAGCCCGTGGGCAATGGTCGACCAGAAGTCGTGCAGCGACAGCCTCGACATTGCCCGAACCGGCGATCTCAGCCGCCTCCGTCGTGTTACAGCTCAGCCATGTGGTGCGGGCAAGCACCCGCGACAGGATGGAGCGTGGAATGTCCGAGATGATCGGCGTCGGATCGAAGACGAAAGGGGTTTCGTCCGGCAGTGCCTCGATCCAGTCGGTGAGCGCATCGCGGCTCCTGGGGTAGCTCAGCGTATAGCCGGAGGTGAACACCCAATCGCCCGGTGCCACCGCGACCGGCGCCATCATTTCGAGGCTGAGTATGCTCTCCGCACCTGGCCATGACACGAAGGTGCGTTCGGCGTCGCTGGAGATCATGGCGACGCAATTGCCACTGTCCATCAAGGGCGATGGCGGCGTCAGTGTCGCGATGTTCTCGGCCATGAAGGCGGCGCGCAGGAAGTCGCCATTCGGCCCGCTGCCGAGCTGGCCGCCGAACACCACCTGCATGCCGGTGCGGCTGGCCGCCACCATCATGTTGAAGCCGCCGCCGGCGACCTGGGCGAAGCTCGACGCCGTCTTTTCCATGCCGGGCGCCGGCAGGGCATCGATGCGGTAGACATAGTCGACCACGGCACTGCCGATGTGAACGAGGCGCCCCCTCATGCCGCCGCGTCCTTGCTGGAGCCGGCTTTCGCCGCCCTTGCCGCGACAAGGTCGGCGGCGAGTGCGCCAACCTCTGACAAGTCGATGCCGACAAGCCGGAGGATGTGCTCTTGCGGCAATCGGGAAAAGCCGGTGCAGGCGCCGGCCATACCGGCAGCGATGGCGCCGATCGTATCGGTGTCGCCGCCGAGATTGGCGCTGATGATGGCTGCTTGCCAGGGGTCGCCACGGGCGACTTCCAGCACGGCGAAGGCAGCCGGAACGGATTCCTGGCTGGCGACGCCGGTGCCGACCAGATCGGTGATCAGCCGGATCGCATCCCTGATCGCCTTGCCGCGCACGATGTCCTGCGCCCATACGATGCGCGCGGCGATGTCGCCGCCGGTGACCCAATGTCCGAGCGTCGCCCCTCGCCTCGCCGCCGCGACCGCGCTGGCCGAAGCATCGCGCCAACCGCCGCCGGCGACGCCGCGGCTGACGGCGGCTGCGACGGCTGCGGCCGAGGCTATGGCGATCGAGGTGTTGTGCGTCGCCCGGCAAGTCTCCGCCACCTTGCCGACGAACGTCTCCAACGGTTCAAGCGGCATCATGATGCCGACAGGCGCGATGCGCATGGCCGCGCCATTGGTGTCGCCGCTGCGTCCCGCTTCCTCGGCCGGTACGCCATTGTTGATGGCATCGATGGCACGCTTGGTCGACGGCCCCAAAAGATCATAGCTGCCGCGCGCCTTGACCTCGCGCTCCCAGTCGAGCAGCGCATTGACCCAGCGCGCGTGGTCGAAACGGTCGCCGGATTCGACCAGGATGCGGCCGAGCAGCAGCGCCTGTTCGGTATCGTCGGTGATGGTTCCGGCGGCCAGGCCCTTCGACACCGGATGATCGGCGAAAGGCTCGATGAAATCCTCTACATGGCCGTAGAGTTCGGCAATGCGAGCCGGCGACAAAAGCTGCGTCGGCATGCCGAGCGCGTCTCCCAGCGCTCCGCCGACAAGCGCGCCCATGGCGCGATCGATGGTCTTGCTGGTTGCATCCGACATCGCTTAGAACCTCATATGCAGCGCAAAATGTGCCGGATTGAGCAGGCTGGTGACATACTCGATCGGCCGATCGTCAGCCGCACGCGTCAACCGGCGCCCGCGCAGGAAGGGCGTGCCTTGTGGGCAACCGAGGATGGCCGCATCCTCGGCATTGAGCATCTCGATCTCGACCCATTCCTCGCCATGGTCGGGAATGAGGCCGGCGGCGCGCAGCGTCTGGTGCAGCGAGCCCTCGCGCAGTCCGCGCAACGGTACGTCCTCAAGCTCGGAGGACAATGGCAGCCGGCTGCGCTCGATGGAGATCGCATGGCCGTCGCTGGCGTTGGTGCGCACCCGGTCAACGGCAATGAAGAACGGGCTTTCGATACCAAGCAGCGCAGCCAGATCGGGGTCTTCGATGACCTCCAGCCGCAGCGTCCGCGTCTCGGCATTGGCGCCGGCATCGGCCAGCGCCCGCGACCAGCCGATCGCGTCGTCGACCGGCTTGCCGTCGAAGGTGACGAACGAGCCGATACCGACCCTGGTCGTGATCAGCCCGCGGCTCGACAGTTCCTCGAGGCCCTTGCGGACCGTATTGCGGCTCACGGAAAAGCGCTGGACGAGTTCGTTCTCGCTTTGAAGGCGGTCGCCGAAGCCGAGAACGCCGGAGCGGATCTCATGTTCGAGGACGGTGGCGATCTGCTCGGGCTTGCCCGTGCCGGGAGACAATTGAACCGCGCGCCGTTTCATAAGGGACCTGTTCAATGAACCTGTATAATCCTGTTCAATACAGAGGCCCGGATGCCTTGTCAACGGATGCTGAAGACTGACCGAAAGGCAGCGGAATGGGCGGAATAACCGTGCAGGGCGTGCCGAGAGGCAGGTCAATAGCCCCGAAAGCCGGTCGGCCGTCGCCAAAAGAGGCACACATCCAAGGGGATGGAGCCAGATCCTGATTCAATTTCACCGGGGCAGGCTACGGGATCGACACCTCACGCGGTTCGACGAGGATGTCCGCCTCGATCGCCGCGTTGATGAACGCCGCCCTTGCCGCCGAGACTTCTTTCTTTCCCTCGAGCACGGCCAGACAGACCTTGCGGGCAACCATATGCTTTTGCCCGGTCGCAACCGGCCAGCGGTTCAGCAGGATGTCTGCAGCCTGAGCGACCCGCTCCACGTTGAAGATCGAGTTTCGCGATCGGCCGAGCGCAATCCTGACCGGCTCATCGAAACGCTGATCTTGCACGATGCCACTCCCCAAAGTCGGCATTCATCGATTCGCGGCCTTCAACCCCGAGCAATGTGATAGGTTCCGCGCTAAAGGTGCAAGATGTCCGATTCCAGTGGCCAGAAAAATCCCAGGCTGATCGTCGTGGTCGCCTTCGATCGCGGTGAGGATGGCGAGTTGTTCCCCGCCTTTGGACCCGCCGACCAGCAAAGCGAAGACCGCGCTATACGCACCGCCAAGGCTCTGGCGGCAAAGCATGCCGGCGTCATCGCCTGGAGCCGTGAGGCCGATCCGACGCTAGGCGAATACGGCCCGCCTAACACGCTCTTCGTCAGCGGCGACGTACCTGACATGGAGTAATCTGGCGTCAGGATCCGGCCTGCGCTCAATGCCGCAGCCAGAACGGGGACTTCTCAGAAAACACCCGCCTCTCCTTGAAGCTTGATGCAAGCCGGTTCCTCGCCCATCAAGCAAAAGCCCGCCACGGTGAACCGGAGCGGGCCTTGGAGGAGGACAAGGGGTGGGACCCTCTCCTCTTGTTTCCACGGGGGGGGTGTGGACCGCAATGACCATACGAAAGTTTTGCAGAGTGCAGGATCACAAGCCGGCTTGCCTGCATCACAATCCGGTGCGCGCCGACATTGGGGGCGCTCACGAGATTGCGATCTGTCGGCGACAACCGGGCGGGCCTGGCTAGATGCGCCCGAGCATGACAAGCACGATGACGATGAGCAGCACGAGCCCGAGGCCGCCGCCGCCATAATAGCCGGTGCCATAAAAAGGACCGCCGCCGAGGCCGCTGAAGCCGCCAAGCAGCGCAAGGATAAGAATGATGATCAGTATGGTTCCAAGGCTCATGGCTTTCAGCTCCCGTTAGTGCTGACGCATTGGGTCGAACATCGCGGCCGCGATGTTCGAAGACGAGAACGTTCCCAAGGCTCTACCGCTCCGTGCGATCGTGGCAACGGAAACGGCCATCCAACGTGATGGAAGCCAGAACTTTGATACCGGCACGCCAATGAACGCGGAAAGCCCGCCAGTGTGGCGGGCCTTCCGACCAGCCGGAGGCCAGGAACGTGCGGCCGAGCCTCAGGGCCGGTTCGGCACCTCCAGTCCCGGCACCTCCAGCATCAGCGGCGCGCGATCAGGAGGCAGAGTTGCCGTAGGTCGCGGTCGTAAGCGCCTTCGCTGCCGAGCACGTCGACGCAGCGCTTCTTCATTCGCGCCACGTTGCTATCCGACATCTGGGCCACGACACCCGGCAGGCTCGGCCTGCTGGGGTTTGACGGATTGAACGGATTGCTCGGGTTCGACGGATTGATGCCGCCCCCAATACCCACGCCGACACCGACGCCGACGCCGCTCGTCCCGCCCACATTGGCGCCGAGTCCGGCAGCAATGCCGCCAGATCCTCCAACATTGGCGCCCGCGCCGGCATTGATGCCATTGCTGCCGCCGACCGAAGCGCCGAGACCAGCATTGACACCGCTCGAGCCGCCGACATTGGCACCGGCCCCGGCCTTTACACCACCGCTGCCGCCCACCGAGGCGCCCACTCCGGCGCTGATGCCGCCACTGCCGCCAACGGAAGCCCCGACGCCGGCATTGACGCCGCCGCTACCACCCACCGAGGCACCAACGCCAAGGCCGATTCCCGCAGCATTGGCGGGCAGGGAAAGGGCTAAGATTACCGCACTACCCGCCAACATGTTGGCGACTGTCTTGATGGTGTGAGCCATAACACTCTCCTGTTGTCGTTGCGCTAAAGCAATTGGCGAGAGGCCGATTGCAAGATCAACTACGCGAGGTGGTGAATTTCAGTTTCAGAGAAAGAATACTGAGCCTGAAGCGTGGTATACATCAAAAAAATTTCTGAAATAAAATTGTAATAAAGTTGGAATAATTTCTCTTTACACTAACAGTGCGTAAGACCATTGATGATCGGGCGTTACTCTGCTCGTCTTACTGCGAGGCCGTACACCGGACAGCGCATGAGCCTCTCGCAAGATCAGCAAGACCGCCACGATGATTGCAAGTGGCCAGAGTCTGTCGGCGGATGCGGGAGCGAGAGAGTGCAAGCGTGAGTGCAGGCCGAACGATTCTGCGCTGGCCCGCTTGTCAGACGATCCCGTAGAACAGCCTGTAGTGGACGCGCTTCATATAGTCCCGGTATTCCGGCGTCGCGGCTAACAGCGCCTCTTCGCGCAGGATGCGATGAACCTGGAAGAAGGTGATCGCGGCGTAGACAGCAAGATTGTAGAAGGAAAAGGCCGACAGCAGGAACAGGACATGACCGGCAAGGTATCCGGCATAGATCGGGTGCCGCACCAGGCGGTAGGCACCGTCGGTCATCACGCCGCGATTGCCCGGCAGAATGGCGAAAGAACGCCCTAGCGATATCTTCCCCCAGATCACGAACCCCAACGCCAGGACTTGCAGCGGCGCGGCGGCATAGATCGGGATGATGGCCACGCCCGGTTCCAGGTCGATGAAGCCGACACCGAAGCTGGCGACCACCGAAACAACCACCGTCAGCGGGTTCCAGTCGCGTACCTGCGGTCGCCGCGACAGAAGCAGCCAGGTAAAGGTCAGGATCTCGGAAATTGCCACCAGCGCCACATTGATGCGGGTCGGGTCGAGCATCAGGTGAGATACGCCGCGGTAGACGAACATGCCCGCGAAGGCCAGCGCGCAGATCCGAAAGAAACCTTCGCGCAAATCCACCAGGATTTCGCGCGTTCGGGCTGCGGACAAAATCCTGCCGTCACTGATGTGCGAAAGCGCCTCGCTTTTTGATATGAGCAATGCAAACACCCCAATGATCCCTCAGGGCGACCTTTGCACGCAACCATTGCCGGGCAGTTAATCAACAAGATCAGATCGGCATTAAACTGGCTGTCGGGGAGCCAGGGCGCCACTCCCAGACGACCTGCTCCACGCGGTCGCCCAGAAAGACTGGCGACCCATCTCATTTGATTATGCCAGACTAGCTCAGATAGTCGTTGCGGAAATAGCTCCCGAAATCCGGGCGTTGAGCAACCAGCTTGCCGTCGGCATCACGCAAAATGCCGGACGCGAAGAGATAGCCGCCGATCGCTCCCATCTTGGCCGGATCCATCGTCCCGATGGCGCCGCTTTGGCTGCGCAGATAATGGCCGTCGATCAGCGCCTTCAGTGAGGCGTGGATCAGCGCCGGATTGGTCAACGCATCCTTGTTGGCCGCGATCAGCAGGGCTGCCGCATCTTCGGGGTGATCGACCGCGAACTGGTAGCCGCGCCGCGTCGCCTGGACAAAGGCGGCCGCAGGCTTGGGGTTTGCCTGAAGATAGGCTTCGCTCGAAGAGATCAGTGTCGTGTGCTCGTCAGGCACGCCGTAATCGGCATAGACGAAGCTGCGTTGTTTGACGCCCTTGAGCTCGGCGTCGACACCCTCCCAGGTCGAGACTTCGAGCGTGAAATCGACCGAACCATTGGCCAGCGCCTCATAGGCTGAGGTGCCGAGCGTCACCGTCTCGAAATTGCCCTTGCCGCCATCATGGCGGATGATGGTCGATATCAGGGCGTTTTCCCAGGCGCTGCCGAAGCCGCCATAGGTCAGGCCGTCGAGGTTTCTCGGGCTTACGATCTCGCTGCGGGCCGCATTGAAGACCACGCGGCCGGTTTCCGATTGCACCACCGCATAGACGCCCTTCAGGTCCGCTCCGGCGGTTCTCTGGGTGAACAGGCTGATGGTGCCGTTGATGCCGAAATCGGCGACGCGATTTGCAACCAGCGTGCCCGCACCGGTATCGCTGTAAGGCAGGATGTCGACCTCGAGCCCGGCCTCGCGATAGAAGCCCTTGTCGCGGGCGACGAACAGTCCGATGTGGTTGGTGTTGACAGTCCAGTCGAGGGCAACGGTGACCTTTTGTGCCGATTGTGCTTGGGCTCGCCCCGATCCGGCAACGAGCGGAAGGCCTGTGGCAAGGGTCAGCAACAAGGCCTGCCGGCGCGTCAAGTCAGTCATGATCGTGTCCTTTGGATGGGGTGGCGTTGAGGATGATGTCGAGAATCTCGGCCTCGAGCGTACTTGCCTGGCGCGCGGCATCGCCGCCAAGGCTGCGCGGGCGCGGCAGCGGCACCTTGATTTCACGCACGATGCGGGCCGGGCGCGCCGACAGCACATAGATGCGGTCGGACAGGAACACGGCTTCGCGCACGTCATGGGTGATCAGGAGCGCCGTCCAGCGATGATGCCGCCACATCTGTTCCAGCCAGCGCTGCATGGCCGTGCGGGTCAGCGCGTCGAGCGCGCCGAACGGCTCGTCGAGCAAAAGCATGTCGCGTTGCTGCACCACCGTGCGCAGCAAGGCCGCGCGCTGGCGCATACCGCCGGACAGTTGCGCTGGAAAATGCCGCTCGAAGCCGGCAAGCCCGAATTCGGCAAACAATGGCGCAACGCGCGCCCGCGCCGCCTGTCTCCTCATGCCTTGCACTTCGAGCCCGAGCGTCGCGTTGTCGAGGATGCGCCGCCACGGCATCAGCGCGTCACGCTGCGGCATGAAAGCGAAATGCCTGCCGTGGTCGTCGAGCGGCGCGCCGTCGAACAACATCTCGCCCTCGCCATGCTCGGCGCCGGTCAGAAGCTGGAAGAGTGTCGATTTGCCGGCGCCCGAGGGTCCAAGGATCGAGACGAATTCACCAGCGCCGACGCTAAGCGAAATATCGGCCAGCACGTCGAGCCCACCGAACGCCTTGCGCACATACCGCAGTTCGAGCCGGCTCATCGCCAGGGCCCCTTCCCGGGGGTTTCCTTGCCGGCCCGCTCCCAGGGCATCGCAAGGCGCTGCAGCAGTACAGTCAACCCGAACAGGACAAGGGTCAGGGCAGCGCTCACTCCGACGGCGGCAAGAACCAGGTCAGGACGGAAATTGTTCTTGGCGTTGAGCATGTAGATGCCCAGCCCCTTCGCGGCCCCCGCATATTCGGCGAAGATCGCGCCGACCACGGCGTAGGTGATGGAGATCCTCAAACCAGCGAAGAAATAGGGCAGCGCCGAAGGCAGCCGTGCCAGCACGAAGATGCGCCAGCGCCCTGCTCCCATGGCGCGCAGCATTTGCCCGATCTCGGCCTCGGTCGACTCATAACCCTCGACCAATGCAACCAGCATTGGAAAGAAGGTAACCAGCGCCACCAGCATGATCTTGGGCGCCAGCCCGAAGCCGAACCACAGCACCACCAGCGGCGCGATCGCCACCAGCGGCAAGGTCTGGCTGACGATTAAGACAGGAAACAGCGCACGCCGCAGCGGCTGGAAGAAGTCGACCAGCATCGACAGCACGAAGGCAGCGCTGAGCGAACAGGAGAAGCCGAGCAGCGTGGCGCCGATGGTCGGAATGGCGTTGTCGGCCAGCGCCTGGCGATTGAGCAGCGCTTGCTCGAAAACGCGCGACGGCGCCGGCAGTGTCGTCGGCCTGATGCCGGAATAGGTGGCATAAAGCTCCCACGCCAGCAGGAGCAAACCGACCGAGATCATGGCCGGCATTGCCTTGACAAGAAGGCTCGCGATCGGGCGCGAAGCGACTGATGATGTGGCCACGGGAGACAACCTTTGACGGCAGCGCGAAAGCGCGGCTGGCTCAGACAGCCGACGGGCTGTTGGCCGAGACCGTGACGTCGAGGGTTACGTGGCCGGCGCCTGGTCCGAAGCGGCAGAAGGCCTCGTCCAGCGCCGAAAAGATCGCACCGGCATCACCGCGCAGTTTCGTGCAGAAATGCTTGGAACGCTCATAGACGCCGGACTGCTTGAGAAAATCGATGCAGCCGTAGATCTCGTCCATGTGGTCGTCGGTGCCCATCACATAGAGCGAGAACTGCGCCGCCGCCGACTGGCCGGTGGCAGCAGCATTGCGCACCGCCGCGATGGCCGCATCCTTGCGCGGGCCGAGTGGCCCGACAGGCCCGCCAAGTGCATCGGAGCGGCAGATCGGGTCATCCGGCTCGCCAGGGCACCCGCGCGAGATGGCGGCCGACAACACGCAATGTTTGCCGCTGCGTGCCGCCGCCACGAAGAGGTCGCGCATGGCGGGAAACAGCACTTCGGGCGGCCCGACCAGCAAGGTCGAGATGTCGTCGGTCTCGATCCTGAGCTTGTCGCGCCAGGGATCGAGCGCACCGAGCGCGCCAAGAATGACACCGACGAATTCGTCGGTCATGGGGTATAGGGAAATCTGTGCGCCTGAAAACATCGCCCGCCTCGCTCCGCTGGTATTACCCAGATCAGCTTCTAGGGTCTGTGGGCTTGCCGCCCCCGTCTCAGCCCCGACCGTACGGAGCACCCCTGTGGATGTGCGCCTTAAAGCATCATTGGAGTTCAAGGGAAAGCCGTTTTTTCAGAGCACTGCGCCAAAAGCATTGCGCCAGTCACGGTGCGCCTGAGCGGAATTTTGTCGGGAACCTTCGCCGCCGCGACCGGTTGTCCCCACAGTCGCAACGCGATCACTTTCGTAGAAAACAAGCGACGACTTCACAGAAATGGAGACAAACCATGTTCATGAAAATCCTCGCAGCTTCGGTTCTCACCATTGGTCTGGCCACGTCAGCCATGGCGCAAAGCGCCGGCAGCAACAACGCAAATGGAAGCGGCAGCGGCAAATCGGTGACGGTTGAGCCGAACACGCCGGCTTCACCGAATACGGTCGAGCCGGACACTGTCGACCCGGGCACGACCAACAGCACGACTGGCACGGTAGGGGACATGAATTCGAACGCGGATCAGAATTGCCCGACCAACCCGCAAGGCGCGCAGACGGACGCCGATGGTAACGCGACGGCGCCAACGGTAAACGATAATAATTGTGGCAAGTAACCGCACACGGATGAAGCCGCTGGGCATCGCCCAGCGGCTTCATCCGTTTCTCTGGTCCGCAGCACTCGTTTTGCCGAACAGCCGGATTTGTGGAGCGGGTTTTCCGGCGGGCGGGCGCAAAAACAGGTGTTTTGAATTGAGCAGCCGTTTGAGCACTCTACCGTAGGTAAAATACAGGACCCGACCGTTGGCGAGATCGAATTCCACTGTTCCCCACCGCCTGACCGGAGCCTTTCCTGTGCAAGGCCCCAGCCTTCTGATCTGGAATCCCAGTCTGACTTTGCGCGTTCCGATTTCAAGATAGATGCCTGGCAGAAGGCCGAGCACATGCCATAGCCGTACAACATGCTCGACCGACATGGCCGGCGAGATTATCAGGTGGCTGGGCTGAAGCCGTGCCCAGACGAAGTCGCCTTTCGGCTGCGGCATTCCTGACAACAGCCCCCGGCAGTAGGCCGGCACCGCCTCGCTCACCAGAATCCGCATAGCGGTTGCCGTGCTGTCGACCAAGGCTTCTCTCGAGGTCCAGTCAGCTTCGGAAAACGGCACCTGCCCGAGAATGTCACCCTCGTCAAAACCGGCGGACATCTTGTGGAGCGTGACGCCGCCATGAGCCGCACACCGGCCGTCCACGGCCAAGCGCTGGGTCGGATGTGGCCCTCGATAGTCGGGGAGCAGCGCCGGGTGGAGGTTGACCCCGCCTTTGGAAAAATGGCCAAGAACCTCTTGAGGGATCAAGACAGGCAAAGTGTAGCAGACCAGCACATCGGCGCGGAGGTCAGACAATTGGCGACCAAGCGCATTCCAATCGTAAGGGCGGCCAAATTCGATCAACTTGACAGGCGTGTTACCGATAAACCGCCTGAGCAGCAGCTTGCGTTGCAGCCTTCGCCGGAAATTGCCGATGCTGAAACCGGTGGGACGACGCCGGAACCCAGGCACGATGATCGCGCCAATTGCATTTCCAGCCTCTAGCCAGCCGGCGAGCAGAGGCCCCGTATGGTTAGAGATATCGAGGACAAAAACGGCTGTGATCGGCTCCGAGTGATCGGTCGATTCGATCGGCCTCATCTTCGGCGGCTCAAACGGCCGACAGATCAGGGCGAGCTTGTCAGGTCGGCTGAGTGGAAGGCGATGCCAAGGCAGTGACAACCGAAAGACGCTCGCGTTTTACAAACACTGGCTTTTCGTAGATTTTCTTCACGGCCCGTCTCCCGAAATCAACTCTTCCTGCGCAATTGGACCGCGATACGGCAGGCTGTCAACCACCTGACCGTGTTTGCCTACCGCATCCGCATTCGCCGTTGACGAAGGCGTTCGAAGAGCGCTCGGACGTTGTGAAAGCTCAATGGCCGACGCGACACGGTGCGCTGACTGAAAGGGGTTTGGATGCGATGACCTGCTCGACGACACCGTCGAGCAGCAATGCAGGGCAAATCGCAGTTGCGAATCTACGAAACCGCCGTCTCGCGAACCGGCAGCTTCCAGCCTGGCCTGACGAAGTGGCAGGTGTATCCGTTGGGATATTTCTCCAGATAATCCTGATGCTCGGGCTCGGCTTCCCAGAACGGACCAACGGGTGCGACCTCGGTGACGACCCTGCCCGGCCACAGGCCCGAGGCATCGACATCGGCGATGGTGTCCTCGGCGACGCGCTTCTGTTCGTCGCTGGTGTAATAGATCGCCGAGCGATAACTCGTCCCGACATCGTTGCCCTGGCGGTTGCGGGTCGTCGGATCGTGGATCTGGAAAAAGCGTTCCAGCAGCGTGCGATAGCTTATGATGGCCGGATCGAAATTGATCTCGATGGCTTCGGCGTGGGTGGCGTGGTTGCGGTAGGTGGCGTTGGGCACGTCGCCGCCGCTGTAGCCGACACGGGTGGAGATGACGCCGGGATAGCGCCGTATCAAATCCTGCATGCCCCAGAAACAGCCGCCGGCAAGGACTGCACGTTCGGTCGAAGTCGCCATGTCACGTCTCCTCAAAAGCAATTCCAGGAAAAGTGTGTAGCGGTTTTCCGTCTGGAATTGCGTGAAAGCAAGTGGTCTCGCCATAAATGGGCATTGTCACCTGCTTCGTCCAGCGGACGCGGTGGATCTACCTCAATTGCTCGGTTGGGCGAGGCTGTCGATCAAACCCGGTAGCTTCATGCCAGGCGGAATGGCGGCAAAGCTGATCGCCACCGGTGGTGCCCTGAGCGACCAGTCGAAAAGAACGGTCTTGACCGGGATGTTTCCCAGCCACGCCAGCAGCCGCGGTGGCACGCCGCTCCCGGGCCAGACCAGAAGCATACCGTGATCGCGCAGCCGCTGGCTGGTGATCCAGGGGGCGAGCCGCATGTCGAGGTCTGTGAAGATCGACGGCTTGTCATAGGCGTTGAGGCCCGCCAGCAACGCGATACGGGTATCGCCGCCGACGATGTCGAGCCGACCGGGCACCGCCGCGTGCCAGACCGCCTCGGCTTCGTCCGAAATCTGCCGCGCTGGCCAGCAGACGGCATCCATGCGCCCGCGCAAATTGCAACTCGTCCAGCGGATGCCCGCATAGGCACCGGACATGCCGAGGATGCAGGCGAACGCGCAGATCGCCAGCCGTCGCAGTTCGACGGCGCCAAGCCGGTGACCCAGCAAGGCGATCGCCACAACGCCGACCAGATTGTACATCGGCGCGCCCCACGCCTCGCCGGCGCCGGTAAACAGCGAGGCCACCATGACAAGCACCGCCGGACCAAGCCCCATCCACACGAGATAGGCCAGCGCGCCGCGCTCAATGGGCTGTTCCGGCGCGGGCGAACGCCGCAACAGCCCCGATATCGACAGCACCAGCAATAGGCCGCAGAGCCCCGCCATTTGGACACCGATATAGTAAAGGCGGGCGCGGTGGACCAGCACCCATTCATCGCGGCCGGCGACATAGGTCAGCGGCAGGAAATCGATGCGGTAGAGCTGGATGGCCAGTGGCGCGGCAACGGCGAGGAAAACCGCGAGCCCAAGCCAGGGCCAGGGCGTGGCGAGCCGATTGCGTGCCCGCGTGTCCGACAACAGCCAGATCGCCCCGAAGAGCAACAGCAGCCCGGTGGAAAACTTGGCATAGAGCCCGACGCCCGACACCAATCCGAGCGCCAGCCACCAGCCCGGCCCACCGCTACGGCCCGCACGCCACAGCAGCCAGCAGATTGCGGCCCAGAAGGGCATCTGCGCGTAATCATGATTGAACTGCGGTGTCGGCCAGCCGAAGAAATACAATGACGGCATCAAAAGCACGGCGGCCAGCGCGCGGGTTCTCCCGAGCATGTCGCGGGCCAGCAGGTAGACGAAGACGAAGGTCGCCGAGACGACAAGCTGGGCGAGCAGATATTGCGGCCAGCGGAACGATCCGGTCAGAAGATGGCTGATCTCGAGCAGCCAGCCGGGGAGCTGCGGATGCTTATAGGTCAAAAGCACCCATTCGCGGCCCCACATGAAGCTCTCGACGACATCGCCGGGCGGGGCGGCATCGACAAGCGCCGGCACCACGGTCCAGCACAGGATCTGCGTCAGGCATAAAAGCGCCAGGGCGGCTTCTGGATAGCGCGTCAGCCCCGGCCAGATCGACGACTGCCACCAGTCGCCTGGAACAGAACTGCCGACCGGCAGCCAACCGTTCATGGGTTCGTCGATTCGCGTCATGCGGTGGATAAATCACACCGGACGGTTTTACGAACAGCCCAGAACTTGAAGCTTACGAAAATGTATACTTGGCCGACCATGGCAAAACCAAGATTGAGGCAGAGTTTCGCGCCACCATGCCGCCTCTCCCGTCATCACATGCCAGCAAGACAACAATGGAACACGCCATCCCGCAGCACCCTGAACATGCCGGGCATGGCGCCTTGGGCGTGATCGCGGCAGGCGTCGCCTACGCCTGACCGGTTACCGTCCCCAAAAAGCATCCAGGATTTGAAAAATGCGCCACCACCATGCCGTCATTCACTACCGTGCGCTCGATTTCTGGATGGCCCGGGCGGCCGTTCTCGTCATCATCTGCCTGCAGCTTCTGGTCATCAACAATCTCTCATTCGGGCCGCGCTGGGTGGCGCCCGCGCTGGAGGCGGCCCTGCTGCTGCCCTTGTCGGTGGCCACCGCCTGGACGCAGGCCGCCACCCGAAAGGCGGTCGAGGACCACGAGTGGCATGCGATCGGCCAGTTTCGGGTCATGATCCGCAGAACGGCCCTGACCATGACCGCCATCATCAGCATCATCAATTGCGGTTCGCTGGTCCTGCTGGTGCGTGCCTTGCTGGAGGGCCATGCCGGCAGTAGCGGTACGACGCTGCTGATCGACGCGCTCAACATCTGGGTCACCAACGTCATCGTTTTTGCCTTGTGGTTCTGGAGCACCGACCGCGGCGGTCCGCCGACCTGCGGCCTCGTCAAGCTCGCACAGGCCGATTTCCTGTTCGCGCAGATGACGTTGAACGACCGTGAGCTTCGAGATTGGCTGCCCGGCTTCGTCGATTATTTCTTCCTCGCCTTCACCAATGCGACCGCATTTTCGCCGACCGATACCTTGCCACTCTCCCAGCGCGCCAAGCTGCTGATGATGGCCGAGGCCATGATCTCGCTGCTGACCATCGCGCTGGTCGCGGCACGCGCGGTCAACATTCTGGCTTGATCAGGCCAAAACGCAAAAATGGCCCGCCCGGCGAACCGGAACGGGCTATTTTGGGTTGTCTTCGATGGTTCGATGCCGCGGGAAACGTGCCTCGGCAATTCCGCCAAGCAATCGCCGCCGCACCAGCTATTCGTCCCGCGCGCGGCTGACTCTCCGCACCACGAACTCGAACAGGACGTCCGAAATCCACATGGCGCAGACGCCGATCAGGAAGGCGGCCGCCAGCGTGGTGGTGTCGTCGGCGGGATCGGGCATCGGCAGGCCGG
>NZ_RZTE01000042.1:0-36358 GCF_003997415.1 Mesorhizobium sp. M7A.F.Ca.MR.245.00.0.0
CGGATGCGCACGCCGATGATGCGCATCCATACCGTCGCCGCCGGCGGCGGCTCGATCCTGCATTACGAGGCCGGTCGCTTCCGGGCCGGACCGGATTCGGCTGGCGCCAATCCCGGCCCGGCAGCCTACCGGCGCGGCGGCCCGCTCGCCGTCACCGACGCCAACGTCATGCTTGGCAAGCTGCAGCCCGATTTCTTTCCGGCTATATTCGGACCCGGCCAGGACGAGCCGCTCGACGTCGAGACGGTGCGAGCAAAATTTGCAGCACTCGCCGCCGAAATCGGCGATGGCCGGTCGCCCGAGACTGTCGCCGAAGGGTTCGTCACCATCGCCGTGGAGAACATGGCCAATGCCATCAAGAGGATCTCCGTGCAGCGCGGCTACGACGTCACCGAGTATCTCCTCAACTGCTTCGGTGGCGCCGGCGGCCAGCACGCTTGCCTGGTCGCCGACGCGCTCGGCATGGAGGCGGTGCTGATCCATCCCTTCTCTGGCCTGCTGTCGGCCTATGGCATCGGCCTGTCCTCGGTCTTTGCCTCGCGCCAGCAAGCGCTGCTGAAACCGCTTGCCGAAGAGTCCAGAACGGAGATCGGCAACCTCATTGCCATCTTGAGAAAAGCCGTCATCGCCGAACTCGCGGCGCAAGGCATCGGCGAGGATACGGTCGCCACGAAGCCTGTGCTGCACATTCGCTATGACGGCACCGACACGACACTGCCGGTGAATTTCGAGGCGGATTCGATTTTCCAGGCCAGGCGCGATTTTGAAATCGCCCACAAGGCGCAGTTCGGTTTCGTCTATGACGACAAGCCGATGATCGTCGAGACCGTCGGTGTCGAAGGCACCGACACCGGCGGCACCGGGCGCGACGAAACTGAATCGCGAACCGAAGACCTTGCCGTAAGCCCTTCGCAAACCCGCGAAATCTTCACCGAGGGAGAGTGGCGCACTTCACCCATCTTCCGCCGCGAAGCGCTGAAGCCGGGAAACAGGGTTGCCGGACCTGCCTTGATTATCGAGCCGAACCAGACGATCGTCATCGAGCCGGGCTGGCTGGCCGAAATCACCGCCAGGAACCATGTGCTCCTGCGCCGTGTCGAGAAAAAGCGCCGGCAGGCAGCGCTCGGCACGGAGGCCGATCCGGTCATGCTGGAGGTCTTCAACAACCTCTTCATGTCGATCGCCGAGCAGATGGGCGTGACGCTGCAGAACACCGCCTATTCCGTCAACATCAAGGAAAGGCTGGATTTTTCCTGCGCCGTCTTCGATCGCCATGGCGCGCTGGTCGCCAATGCGCCGCACATGCCGGTGCATCTGGGCTCGATGGACCGCTCGGTCGAAACCATCATCCGGCTGAATTCCGGCGACATCCACCCCGGCGACGTCTTTGCCCTCAACGCGCCCTACAACGGCGGCACGCATCTGCCCGACATCACCGTGGTGACGCCGGTGTTTTCCCTCCCCCTCGAGGGGAGGGTGGCCGCGCAGCGGCCGGGTGGGGTCCTCTCGGAAGGCACCGCAAGAGCGTCGAACCCGGTCGATCCGACCCCCTCCGGCGGCTTCGCCGCCACCTCCCCCTCGAGGGGGGAGGAAATCCTGTTCTGGGCCGCCTCGCGCGGCCATCATGCCGATATCGGCGGCACGGCACCCGGCTCGATGACGCCGCTCGCCACCACGGTCGACGAGGAAGGCGTGCTGTTCGACAATTTCCGCATCGTCGACCGCGGAAAATTCCGCGAGAAGGAGCTGGAAACGCTGCTCACCGACCACCGCTATCCAGCCCGCAATCCGCACCAGAACATCGCCGACCTCAAGGCGCAGATCGCCGCCAACGAAAAGGGCGTCGCGGAACTGCGCAAGATGGTCGCGCATTTCGGCCTCGATGTCGTCGAGGCCTATATGGGCCATGTCCAGGACAATGCGGCCGAAAGCGTGCGCCGCGTGCTGGAGCGGCTGCCCGACAGTTCGCAGTATGAATACCCGACCGACACCGGCCAAATCATCAAGGTGAAGATCACGGTCGACCGGCAAAAGCGCGAGGCGACCGTCGACTTCACCGGCACCTCGCCGGTGATGAAGAACAATTTCAACGCGCCGGAACCCGTCGCCCGCGCCGCCGTGCTCTATGCCTTCCGCGTCATGGTCGAGGACATGATCCCGATGAATGCCGGGTGCCTGCGGCCCATCAACATCATCATTCCCGACGGCTGCATGCTGAAACCCGCCTACCCCGCCGCCGTCGTCGCCGGCAATGTCGAGACCTCGCAGCACGTCACCAACGCGCTGTTCGGCGCCATGGGCGCCATGGCCAACGCGCAAGGCACGATGAACAACCTGACCTTCGGCAACAAGACATACCAGTATTACGAGACGATCTGCTCCGGCTCGCCGGCCGGCCAGATGAATTCCGGCCGCGGCTTTGCCGGCACCTCCGGCGTCCACACCCACATGACCAATTCGCGCCTCACCGATCCGGAAGTGCTGGAGCTGCGCTTTCCCGTTCTGCTCGAGGATTTCCACATTCGGGAAGGATCCGGCGGCAAGGGCAAATGGAGCGCCGGCGACGGCACCAGGCGCACCATCCGCTTCCTCGAGAAGATGGAATGCGCGATCCTGTCTTCGCACCGCAATCGGCCCCCGCAAGGGCTGGACAGTGGCGGCGATGGCGAGGTCGGCTCGACCGAGGTCCGCCGCAAGGACGGCACGATCGACCTGCTGAAAGCCTGCGACCAGACCGTGCTGCAGGCCGGAGAAGCCGTCATCCTGACGACACCGACGCCGGGGGGATTTGGCAAGCTGTAAGAAGGCGTCAACAGGCTGTCACCGGGCTGTCATGCCCCTGCGCTACCCGCTTGCGGCAAAGCAAATGGGGAATCATCTTGCCATGACGGACGTTTCCGCAGACCTGGTTTTTCGCCGCGGCAAGGAAGTTGGAAAGGCCGTCTACCAGAACCGGCCGCTGTCGAAGGCCGGCATTTCGGAGCGGCTGTTCGCCTTCCTGTTCTCCGGCCTCGTCTATCCCCAGATCTGGGAAGACCCCGATGTCGACATGGAGGCGATGCAGCTTGGCCAGGGCCACCGCGTCGTCACCATCGCCTCCGGCGGCTGCAACATCCTGGCCTACCTCACGCGCTCGCCGGCCCGGGTCGACGCCGTCGACCTCAACACCGCGCACATCGCGCTGAACCGCATGAAGCTGGAGGCGGTGCGCCGCCTGCCATCGCAGGGCGACCTGTTCCGCTTCTTCGGCGCCGCCGACACCAGCCACAATTCGAAAGCGTATGACCGTTTCATCGCGCCGCATCTCGATCCTGTCAGCCGTCACTATTGGGAGCGCCGCAACTGGCGCGGCCGCCGTCGCATCACTGTGTTCGACCGCAATTTCTACCAGACCGGCCTGCTCGGCCTGTTCATCGCCATGGGCCATCGGACGGGAAAATTCTTCGGCGTCGACCCTGCCGGCATCATGCAGGCCAGGAACATCGGCGAGCAGCGCCGCTTCTTCAACGAAGAGTTGGCGCCGGTCTTCGACAACAAGCTTTTGAGATGGGCGACGTCGCGCAAGGCCTCGCTGTTCGGCCTCGGCATTCCACCGGCGCAGTACGATTCGCTGATCACTTCTGGCGACGGCACCATGGCCAGCGTGCTGAAAGCCCGGCTGGAAAAGCTCGCTTGCGATTTTCCGCTGGAGAACAACTACTTCGCCTGGCAGGCCTTCGCCCGGCGCTATCCGAACCCCGGCGAGGCCGCCCTGCCCGCCTATCTCGAAAAACAGAATTACGAGACCATCCGCGGCAATGTCGGCCGCGTCGCCATCCACCACGCCAATCTGATCGAATTCCTCGCCGGCAAGGATGCAGGCTCCGTCGACCGCTTCATCCTGCTCGATGCGCAGGACTGGATGACCGATGATCAGCTCAACGCGCTGTGGGCGGAAATCACTCGCACCGCATCGGCCGGCGCCCGCGTCATCTTCCGCACCGCCGCCGAACCCAGCCTGTTGCCGGGCCGTGTCTCCAGCTCGCTGCTCGACCAGTGGGATTATCGGGACCAGGCTTCGCGCGAATTTTCAGCCCGCGACCGCTCGGCCATCTATGGTGGCTTCCACCTCTACGTGAAGCGCGCGGCATGAGCGCCACCGAGCTGCCTGCCAACCATGCCGAATTGATGGACGGCGTCTACCGCTGGCAGCGCCACATCTACGACCTGACCCGCAAATACTACCTTCTCGGCCGCGACCGGCTGATCGACGGGCTCGACGTGCCTGTCGGTGGTACCGTGCTGGAGCTCGGCTGCGGCACCGGCCGCAACATCATCCTGGCTGCCCGCCGCTATCCCGATGCCCGCTTCTACGGCCTCGATATCTCGGCCGAAATGCTGGAAACGGCCGGAAAGGCAATCGACCGCGAGGGCCTGTCCGGCCGCGTCGTGCTGGCAAGGGGCGATGCCACCGATTTCGATGCCCGTGCACTCTTCGGTGTCGAACGCTTCGACCGTGTCTTCGTGTCCTATTCGCTGTCGATGATCCCCGGCTGGGAAAAAACTGTCTCGGCAGCGCTTGCCGCCCTGTCGCCGAACGGTTCGCTGCACATCATCGATTTCGGCCAGCAGGAAGGCCTGCCCGGCTGGTTCCGGACCTTGCTGCGCGGCTGGCTGAAAAAATTCCACGTCGCGCCGCGTGAATCGTTGCGCGAAGTGCTGGAATCGGAATCTCGGCGAACCAGCGCAAGCTTCCGTTTCCGCACGCTTTATCGCGGCTATGCCTGGCTGGCGGTTATCAAGATCACTTCCTGAATATTGCCGTGGGAAAGGCACATAAAGGCGAAGCAGCCACGATCCGTTGGATCAACGTTGCCTTATGACCCCGAGAGCGGTACACTATCTCACATGCATGGAAGCATGTGGTGATCATCGGCTTCAGGGATGAATGGCTGCGGGCCTTCTTCGTGGAAGACATCCATTCTCGCAACATTCAGTCCGATCTCGAAAGCCGTTTGTTCCGCAAGCTCCAGATGATTGACGACGCGATGATCGATCAGGATTTGCGTGTGCCGCCCAGCAATCATTTCGGGAAGCTGCGCGGCATTCTCGAAGGCTTCCATTCAATACGCGTCAACAAGCAATGGCGGCTGATCTTCCGCTGGGACGGCGGCCGCGGTGAGGCGTCGGACATCTATCTCGACGACCACAGCTATAGATGAGGTGAGAACATGTTGATGACCGCACGCAAGCCGGCAACGGTTGGCGAAATTCTCACGGAAGAATTCATGCAGCCGTTTGGCCTGACGCAGGCGGCTTTGGCCGAGGCGATGGGGGTCCAGCGCAAGCATGTGAACGAATTGTGCAACGACCGCCGCAACGTGACGGCGGCGACCGCGCTTATTCTGGCGCGGGTGTTCGGCAACAGCCCGGACTTCTGGTTGAACGTCCAGCGCCGCAGCGATCTTTGGCAGGTCATGAACTCGCCCGACGAGCGGGCGCGAGTTGACCGCGCCAAGCCATTGGCGACAGCTGAATAGCAAGAGTTTGCGCCGCGCTAATGCAGCGCCTTGATCAGCGCCCCCACCATCGTCTGCGGCCGGTAGCCGAGTTTGGCCGGCGTCAGCCCCAGCCGCACCACCACCAACTGCTCCGAGGGGATGATGGCAACCGTCTGCCCGTCATGGCCTTCCATCCAGTACGTGTCCTTGGGCAGGCCTGCCGCGACGCCGGCGCCGGGGTTTTCCTCATCGCCCGGGGCCTCGATCCACAACTGACCCTTGCCATAGACCTTCGAGGCGGATGCCGGCTCGCGCATCCAGTCGACGAAACCGGTTGGCAGGATCTGGTTGCCGTTCCACACCCCGCCCTGCAGCAGGAACTGGCCGAAGCGCGCCCAGTCATGCGCGGTCGCGTAAAGATAGGACGAGCCGACGAAAGTGCCCTGCTCGTCGGTCTCTAGCACCGCGCTATGCATGCCAAGCGGCTCGAACAGGGCCGTGCGCGGCCATGTCAGCGCCTTGGCCTTGTCGCCGATCGCGTCCTGCCAGAGCCGCGACAGCATCACCGCCGTACCGCTCGAATAGGAAAACACCTTGCCGACCTCGGCCGCCAGCGGCTTTGATTCGGCAAAGCCCGCCATGTCAGGTTCGAGATAGAGCATGCGCGTGACGTCGGCGACGTCACCATAATCCTCGTTGAACTCCAGCCCGCTCGACATCGCCATCATCTCGGCAAGGCTGATGGCGGCGCGGCCGTCCGCCTTCCAAGGCGCAAACAGGTTTTTGTCGTCGAAAGCCATCTTGCCGTCCTTGACCAACGTACCGACGATGGCGGCATTCACCGTCTTCGTCATCGACCAGCCGAGCAGCGGCGTCTTGGCGGAAAAGCCCGCGCCGTAGCGCTCGGCGACGACGCGGCCATTCTTGACCACCACCACCGCCCGCATGCCGGTGCCGGTCAGCGCCGCATCGTCCAGCAGCTTGGCAACAACCGGATCCTGCGATGCCTCAACCCGCTCGCCTTCCGGCCACAGGTCGCCCATGGTGGCCGCCGACGGCTCCGCCTGGATCACAGTCCGTCGCGCCTTGCCGACATCGCCGTCCGGAACCGAAGCGCAGCCAAGCCCGTCGCGGGCGACAGCGACGCTCTTGCCGAGGAACCCGAACAGGCCGGCAGACACCGTTCCCCTGTTCTTGTCCACCGAAACACGCATTAACCGCAGCAGGGGATGCCCGGGCGCCTGCACGTCGACGGCCAGCACCTCATTGGCGTCCCGGCCGGCGATGAAGACATTCGAGCAGACGATCTTGGCCGAATAGCCGGAACCGACGCGGATCAATTCGGGCGGCGCGATGTATAGCCACGCAAACAGCGCGGCGACCGCCAGCACGATCAGACCAAGCAGCCATCTGACGATCTTGACGACGATCCGCATTTATTTCCTCCGGGCCCTGCGCGAGCCCTTATGTCATCGATTTGCCGCCATTGCTTCCGCAAATCACAATGCTTGTCGAGCGCCATCAACGGATTATCAACCATGATCGGCGATCACAGGATATGCTGAGCGATGCTGTGGGGCGATCGCTCGGAGGGGGCCCAATCACAAGCCGGCCATCAGGTATAGACCCATCAGCGACCGGCTGAATCCGGCTCGGGAATTGCGATGCGCCGTCTTGCGGGCCTCATTATGCTAGCGCTGCTTGGCGCGTGCTCGACAGTAGACGATCTCTCGCCACTGTCGCCGTCGGCGTCGAGCAGCCCGACGGTCACTGTCCGGGCGCCGCGCTTTGCCGATTCCAAGCCGCATGAATGGGAGAGCGGCGCGCCGTGGAACTATGCCGTCCACGGCACCGATGTTTCCAAATACCAGACCTCGGTCGACTGGCCGGCGGCCAAGGCCAGCGGCATCTCCTTCGCCTTCATCAAGGCGACCGAGGGCGGCGATCGCTTCGATGAATACTTCAACGAGCATTGGACCCGGACCAAAGCTACGGGCGTTCCCCGCGCCGCCTATCACTTCTACTATTTCTGCACCCCGGCTGCCGTGCAGGCGCGCTGGTTCATCCGCAACGTCCCCGTCGATCGCTCGGCGATGCCGCCGGTCCTCGACATGGAATGGAACCCACAATCGCCGACCTGTAGGCTGCGTCCCGACGCCGCCACGGTGCGCGCGGAGATGACCACCTTCCTCGAGATCGTCGAACGCCACTACGGCAAGAAGCCGATCATCTACACCTCGGTCGACTTCTTCGACGACAACGGCCTGGCGGGGTTTCGCGGCTATCCGTACTGGCTGCGTTCTGTCGCCGGCCATCCACGTGAGAAATACGGCAGCCACCCCTTCACATTCTGGCAGTACACAGGAACCGGGATCATTCCGGGCATGACCGGCAAGGCCGACATCAACGTCTTCAACGGCAGTGAAGCCACCTGGAACAAGTGGCTGCGGCAGAACACCCGTTGACACCGGTTCAACGGCAGCACCGCCATGGATCAAATCACTCCAGCAGAGCTTCCGTTGAACCGGTGCAACGGCAGCGAGTCCGTCCGAGATAAGAAGCTCCGCAGAACACCGTTGTCGCCAGTGCAACGGCACAGAAGCCGGCGGAATAAGGGGCTGCGGCACAAGAACCGTTGACACAGGGCCTGCCGCCTGCTTTTCGACACAGCCAGCGGTGAAGAGTGCAACCGCCGGCAATTCAGGGCGTTGGGCCTCCGGGGGAGCACAACAACTGCCCGCTATTCGTTTCGAGAGGAAGCTGATGCGACTGCGTTCCAAAGTCCTCGCGGCTGCGCTGACCCTGTGTGCCACGGCCTTGCCGGCGATGGCGCAGGAATGCGGCGGCGACTTCGAGACGTGGAAGCAGGGCGTCGCCGCGGAAGCCAAGGCGGCCGGCGTCGGCACTGCCGGTCTCGACGCCCTTGAAGCGGCAACCTTCGACGACAAGGTGTTGGCACGCGACCGCGCCCAGGGCGTCTTCACCCAAACCTTTGTCGAGTTTTCCAACCGCATGATCTCGGCCTATCGCCTGAAGCAAGGTGCGGCGAACATGAAGAAATACGCGGATGTCTTCGCCCGCGCCGACCAGCAGTTCGGCGTTCAGGCGCCGATCATCGCCGCCTTCTGGGCGCTGGAGACCGATTTCGGCGCCGTGCAGGGCGACTTCCACACGCTGAGCGCCCTGGTGACGCTGTCGCATGATTGCCGCCGCCCGCAACTGTTTCGGCCTCAGTTGATACCGCTTCTGCAATTGATCGATCGCGGCGTGCTGCCGGCCGATGTCAGGGGCGCCTGGGCCGGCGAGATCGGCCAGACGCAGATCCTGCCCTCAGATTATCTGGCACGCGGCGTCGACGGCGACGGCGACGGCAAGATCGACCTGCGCGGCAGCGTGCCCGATGTGATCATGACCACCGCCAACAAAGTGCTGTCGCGCGGCTGGAAACGCGACCAGCCCTGGATCCAGGAAGTCCGCGTGCCCGAAGACATGCCGTGGGACCAGACCGGTCGCACCAACAAGCTGCCGCTGTCGCAGTGGGCGCAATGGGGCGTCACCTACCCCAGCGGCGCGCCGCTGGTCGACAACGGCCTCAAGGCAGGCTTGGCGCTGCCCATGGGCCGTAAGGGGCCCGCCTTCCTCGCTTATGACAATTTCGACGTCTATCTCGAGTGGAACCAGTCCTTCACCTATGCGCTGACCGCGGCCAACCTCGCCGCCAGGTTGGCGGGAGAAAAACAGTTCGATCCGCGCAATCCCGAGACCGGCCTCAACAACGAGCAGATGAAGGCGCTGCAGAGCAAGCTGGAAGCCAGGGGCTACGATGTCGGCACTGTCGATGGCATTTTGGGTACCAACACCCGCGAGGCGATCCGCAAGGAGCAGATGCGGCTAGGCTTGCCGGTGGATGGCTGGCCGACGCCGGAGCTTTTGGCAAAGCTTTAGCGAATAGCGAATAGCGAATAGCGAATAGCGAATAGCGAATAGCGAATAGCGAATAGAAGGTAGTCCTTCCTTGCTGCTGTCTCTGCAAATCTTCCCTATTCGCTACTGGCTATTCCCTATTCGCTAATCCGCCATCGTCTCCAAACTGGCAAACCCCTGCGGCGCGTCGCCCTCGTCGAACGGCGTCGTCACCACGACGAAGGTGTCGGGGTAAAAGCCGTTGAAGCGGGTCCTCAGCGACAGCGAATAGGCGCCGATATGGCCGATCTCGATCCAGTCGCCGGTATCGACCGTTTCCGGCAGCCAGAACGGCCGCGACAGGATGTCGACGGAATCGCAGGTCGCGCCGCAGACCTTGAACGGCACGATGTTCTTCTCCTCGCCATTGCGCGAGCGGATCGCAGGATCGGGAATGAAGCGCGCCGGCAGCGTGATCTTTCCGGTCCATGAATCCGACAGCGACGCCCAGATGCCGTCATTGATGTAGAGCCGCTTGCCCTTGCGCAGCAGCACCCGCACGATCAGCGACAGGCAGCGCGCCACGATCACGCGGCCCGGCTCGGCCACCAGCGGCATCTGGTCGAACTGATACTCTTTCAGATCGCCCGAAAGCCGCGACATGATCTGGCCGAGCGACGGCATCTCGATCTGCTTGCGGTTGGGGTCATGGCCGTATTCGGCGGGGAAACCGCCGCCGACGTCAAGCCCTGCAATATCGAAGGTCAGCCGGTTGCGCACCCAATCGGCGGAGGCCAGCGCCCGCTCATAGGTGTCGGGATCCTCGATCTGACTGCCGACATGAAAACACAGGCCAACCTTATATCCGGTACGGTTCAGCCGCTCGGCAAGTTCGACGGCATAGGCCGGCCCGGCGCCGAACTTCTTCGACAGCTCGTAAGCGGCATGCCCCTTGGTCTGCACCCGCACGAACACGCTGATCGAGCCCGGATCCATATCGAGCGCCCGCACCACCCGCGTCAGCTTGGTGATCTCGTCCTCGTGATCCAACGAAATGACGCGGATGGTGTATTTCTCCAGCGCCAGCTTGATGTCCGACTGCGCCTTGACCGGATGCATGTAGAGCATCTCGGCATCGGGAGAGACGGCACGCACGGCGGCGAACTCGCCCGGCGACGCGACGTCGAAAGCCTTGACGCCGGCTTCGACCAGGGTCTTCAGCACGATCTGCTCGCCATTGGTCTTGACCGCATAGGCGGTCTTGCCCGGGAACATGCCCATGAACTGCCTGGCATCCGCCATCAGCACCTGCGGGCGGAAGCAATAGACCGGATCGTCCGGGCGAAGCGCCAGTGCCGCCTCGCGGGCATTCTCGAATCGCTGCATCGACGAATCCTTGATCTAGCCTGCGCACAATTAATCCAAGCTAGCGGCTAATGAAAACAATTCTGTGTCTCGTACGGCTGACGCTGGGGCGCTAGGTCTTGGCGGCAGGCGTTTGCCATCAATCACGTTTCGGGTGGCCCTTGTCTCCGAACCGGATATGGCTTCTGCCTGACTGGCATACGTCTGGGAGGGCGACTCACATGGCAATGGCCGCGACATCCGCACCACGCGGACCGATGGTGCTCAAGGATTGGGGGCAACTCCTGCTGCTCGGCGCGATCTGGGGCGGCTCGTTCTTCTTCGCGCGCATCGCGGTGGCGGAACTCCCCCCGCTGGTGCTGGTGCTGTTTCGCGTCGCCATTGCCGCGATTGCGCTGCAGATCTATCTCGGTCTGCGGGGCCCGTCCTTTCGCCTCGCGCTTCCGCATGCCGGCCTGTTCTTCCTGCTGGCGCTCACCAACAATGTCGTGCCCTTCTCGCTGATCTTCGCCGGCCAGACGGAGCTCGGAGCCGGCATCGCCTCGGTGCTCAACGCGACAACGCCGTTCTGGACGTTGATCCTCGCCAACGCGCTGACATCGGACGAAAAGCTGTCCTGGAACAAGCTCGCCGGCATTGCGCTCGGCATCGCCGGCACGGCTGTCATGATCGGCCCCGGCCTGCTTGCCGGGCTCGGCGGCCCGGTCTGGGCCAAATTCGCGCTGATCGGGGCTTCGCTGTCCTATGCCGTCGCGCTGATGGTCGCCCGCCGCTTCAGGGGCGTGCCCTCGCCGGTCATCGCCACCGGACAGTTGACGGCATCGACCATCATCATGATCCCGATCGTGCTCTTTACCCACGGTCCATCCGGATTGTTTTCGGCCTCGCCGCCGGTCTGGGCGGCGGTGCTGGCGCTGGCGCTTCTGTCCACCGCCTTCGCCTACATCCTCTATTTCAACCTCGTCGCTTCGGCCGGCGTGACCAACGCTTCGCTGGTCACGCTTGTCGTACCGGCCAGCGCGATGCTGCTCGGCTTCCTGTTCCTTGGCGAGCGGCTGGAGCTGTTCGAAATCGGCGGCGTGGTGCTGATCGCGCTCGGCCTCGTCACCATTGACGGGCGGCTGTTCGGCCGACGTTAGAGCGCCGCGCGTCCACTGGACGCGCAAAGGATGCTCTAACCACCCAATTGCCCCCCGCATCGCGAAAGTCGAATCGACTTTCGCAGCGGTAGCGCTGCCATGACACGGCAGCGACACGAGTCGGCCACATTTTATTCACAGGCCTGAAGCCGGTTTTTGCCTAGGAGTTTCAAAGCCTAACGGCAAAAGACATGTCGCGGATTTCACAATCACGTCGCAATGCAGCACATTTTCCGCTTGCCTGTGGCACAAATGAACCTAGACTCCGTGACATAGCTCTTTAAGAGGAGGCTATGTCATGGGACTTACGAGGCCTATCAACGCATTGATGATCTGTGCTGCGTTCGCCTTTATCGGAGCCCTTATTATGGGCTTCCTTCCCTGACCGCCAAAGCGGGGAAGACCAGCACCCAAATAGTCCAACCAATTCAAAAGGCCGGGTTTTTCCCGGCCTTTTGTCGTTCAACCCACTCTCATGCCGCAGCTGATCCGGCGGCCGCCGCCTCGTGCGAGCGGATGCCGATCATATGACAGATGGCAAAGACCAGATCGGCGCGGTTCATGGTGTAGAAGTGGAAATCGCCGACACCGCGCTCGACAAGGTCCATCACCTGTTCGGCCGCCACCGCCGACGCCACCAGCGCATGCGTCTGCGGGTCCCGGTCGAGGCCTTCGAAACGCTCCGCCAGCCAGCCGGGCACATGCGCGCCCGCCCTCGCGGAAAAGTTCGCGACCTGCTTGAAACTGTGAACCGGCTGGATACCCGGCACGATCGGGATGTAGATGCCGGCGCGGCGGACGCGCTCGACATAGCGCTCGTAGAGATCGTTGTCGAAAAAGAACTGCGTGATGGCACGCGTCGCGCCATTGTCGACTTTGCGCTTCAGCATCTCGATGTCGGTGGCGAAATCGGGGCTTTGCGGATGTTTTTCCGGATAAGCCGCGACGGAGATGTCGAAATCAGCAATCGCCTTGAGCCCGGCGACCAGCTCCGCGCCGTTCTCGTATCCACCGGGATGCGGCCGATACGGTCCGCCGACGCCGGAGGCCGGGTCGCCGCGCAGCGCCACGAACCGGTTGATACCGATCGATTTATAATCCTGGATGACCGCGTCGACCTCGTCGCGTGTTGCCCCGACGCAGGTCAGATGCGCCGCGGCAGGAATGGCGGTTTCCGTCAGGATGCGCTTTACAGTGCGCGCGGTGCGCTCTCGCGTCGAGCCGCCGGCGCCGTAGGTCACCGAGACGAATTTCGGCTTCAGCGGCTCCAGCCTTGTCACCGTCTCCCACAGCCTCGCTTCCATCTCGTCGGTCTTCGGCGGGAAGAATTCGAAGGAAACCCTGACCTTGTCGCCAATGTCGGGGCGGCGGGAAAAGCGGAACTGGTTCATGCGATTTCCCCTATCGAGTTCGCTTTGGCCTGCCTTGTGTCGTTGGAAGGATCGGCAATCAGCAAGCGCCGGTCGCGGCCAAGCCAGAGTTTTACGGTGAGCCTGGCCTCGTTGCCGCCGCGCGGCTCGAATTCCTGACTGTCTTCAAGATCGAGGCCGGCTTCCGAAAACCAGCCGGCGATCTGCTGGTTGGAAAAGCCGAGCCGCATATGCGCGTGCTCCTCACGCAGGAATTCCAGCGCATGCGGCGCGAAATCGACGATGACCAGGCGTCCGGCCGGACGCAAAAGCCGCGCCGCCTCGTGGATGGCGCGGGCGGGATCGTCGAGATAGTGCAGCACCTGATGGATGGTGACGAGATCGAAGGCATCGCGCTCGACCGGCGGCGCGAAGATGTCGCCCTGCCGAACCTGCGCGTTCGAAACGCCTGCCTTGTCCAGATTGGCGCGCGCCACGGTCAGCATCTCGCGCGACATGTCGATGCCGACACCGCGCCGATAGAGCGGCGAGAAGATTTCGAGCAGCCGCCCGGTGCCGGTGCCGAGATCGAGCATCGACTGGAACGGCCGCTTGCCGACCAGTTTCAGCATTGCGGCTTCGACGGCGCGGTCCGGCACATGCAGCGAGCGGATATGGTCCCAGCTTGCCGCATTCACCGAAAAATACGCGACCGCGCGGTCCTGCCGCTTGCGCTTGACCGAGGCCAGGCGCTCAAGATCGCGCTCGACCTGCGGATCGGCGCCGCGAATGCCGGAAACCAGCCCCATGACGAAGTCCCGCGCGGAATCCGCATCCGACAGGCGGAAGAAGGCCCAAGACCCTTCCTGGTAGCGGCCGATCAGTCCGGCCTCCAGAAGCAGCTTCAGGTGCCGCGAAACGCGCGGCTGCGACTGGCCGAGAATTTCGGTAAGATCGGAAACCGTGAGGTCACCGCGCGACAGAAGTGCCAGTATGCGCAATCGGCTGGATTCGGCCGCCGCCTTTAACGTATCCACCATAGTGTCGAGCGAGACATGCATCAGCGTATTCTCTTTGAAAAGATATAAACATATGTTTATGTCGATTTTCGAGACCTTGCAAGCGCAATGTCGCTTGCGGACAAGAAAATGCCGTTTGTGTGGCGCTTTAAGAGACGTGGACCATGACTGAAACGCGTGAGATGTTCGAGGCGCGCGAAGGCGAGCAGAGGCTGGAGAACGATCCGGCCTTGATGCCGCCTGATGGCGGGATCGTCTTCATCGGCCGCATTGCCTCGCCATGGACGACGCGCGAAACCTGCCCGAAGAACATGCGCGCCGCGCGCGATACCGGGCAGAAGGCGGTGCTGACCATCGACGCAGCCTACCGAAGTGGCCTGCAGGGGCTGGAGCGCGCCAGCCACGTCATCATCCTATCCTGGCTGCATCATGCGCCGCGGGACCTGATTGTGCAGAAACCGCGCCATGCCGCTGAAGCGAAAGGCGTATTTTCGCTGCGCTCCCCTGCCCGCCCCAACCCCATCGGGCTGCACATCGCCAGGCTCGTCGCGCTCGACCAACGCACCGGCCGCATCGACCTCGACGCCATCGATGTGCTCGACGGCACGCCGGTCATCGATCTAAAACCTTATTTCGCCTCGACCGACGCTATTGCCGAGGCGACCATCGAAGGGCGCGACGAGCCCGATCGGACCCGGCGATGACAGCGCCGACCGGCCGCCGCCGCGCCATCGCCAAGGCGCTGACCGCTCTTCTGCCGCTGGCGCCCTATGCCGACATGGAGAAGATCCGCACCGACGCCGGCGCGGTCCACATGAAGACCTTGCCGCCGGGCATCGCCGTATGGCTGGCGACGATTGCCCATATCCGCCACATGCACACCGATTACGAAAAACTGCTGAGCGAAGGCTATGACCGCGACTCGGCGCGTTTCTTTGTCATCGAGCAGACCAACATCGTGCTCACCCGCTGGCGCGCAACCCGACTGCTCGACGCCGACGACGAGGAGGAATGACCACGGCTACTTCCGCTTCAGCACGGCGACCGCATTGTAGGGCTGGCCATCGGCGTGGCCGACCCAAATCCAGGACAGATTGCCCTTGTAAAACCTTACGGTGATGTTGCCGCCGTCGATGCACTTGTCCTGACCGTAGGTGATGCTCTCGTGGTATTCCGCTGAAATGTCGTCCCTTGATGTCTGCGACAGCGATCCGCCGCAGCCGAGTGACGGATAGTCGATCGACGCGCTGCCATCGTTGATGATCATGGCGATCGCCCAGTCGGCGCCGGCGTCACCCGCCGGGCTCTGGTGGCCATTGCCTACCCAGGTGCCGCTCAGCGACGGCACGTTCACCGCACAAGGCAGGTTCTGGAAGATCGGTGCCAATTCGCCGCCGGTTTTCTCGCAGCGATAGGTCTGGCCGCTCTGGCACAATTCCTCGCCTTCGCGCGCGCACTGGGCGCGGGCGTCGCCCGCAGCGGCGAACATCATCATTGCCGCTGTGACGGCCCCAAACTTGCCCATTTTCCCCTCCCGTTCAGACCCGGAACGATAGGGCAATCGCGATCGAATGTATCGGCCAGATCGTCATGGAGGCCGAACAGCGCCGGGCGGGTGGCTCTATGCCTTCTGCCCAGCGCCGCTAGCCTCTCGCCTGCGTGACAGGAGGCCCCGATGAGCCGGACGATGGCAACACAGGACGAGAAGCAACTGCCCGCGGTTGGCGACCGCCATGTCGACCCGCACTCCTATCCCGAGGGCGTCGCCTTCCTCGATGGCCAATACCTGCCGATGTCGCAGGCCAAGATCTCGGTGCTGGACTGGGGTTTTCTGCATTCCGACGCCACCTACGACACCGTGCATGTCTGGAATGGCCGCTTCTTCCGCCTCGATTTGCATCTCGAGCGCTTCTTCGGCGGGCTGGAAAAACTGCACATGATCATTCCCTTCGACCGCAAAGGCGTGGCCGAAATCCTGCACAATTGCGTGGCGCTGTCGGGTCATCGCGCCGCCTATGTCGAGATGCTGTGCACGCGCGGCGCCTCGCCGACTTTCAGCCGCGACCCGCGCCAGGCGGTCAACCGCTTCATGGCGTTCGCCGTGCCGTTCGGCTCGGTCGCCAATGCCGAGCAGTTGCAGCGCGGCCTGCGTGTCGCCATCAGCGACAAGATGCGCATTCCGCCGGCCTCGATCGACCCGGCGATCAAGAACTACCACTGGCTCGATCTGGTGCGCGGCCTCTACGATGCCTATGATCGCGGCGCCGAGACCGTGTTGATCCTCGACTTCAACGGCAATGTCGCCGAGGGCCCGGGCTTCAACGTCTTCTGCGTCAGGGACGGCAAGCTGTCGACGCCTTCCATTGGCGTGCTGCCGGGCATAACCCGCCGCACCGTCTTCGATCTCTGCGCCGAACAAGGTCTTGCCGCCGCCGCGGCCGATGTCAGCGTCACCGCATTGCGCGAGGCCGACGAGGTCTTCATCACCTCGACCGCGGGCGGCATCATGCCGGTCACTGAGATCGATGGTGTCCGGGTCGCCGACGGCAAGGTCGGGCCGATCACCAGCCGCGTGATGGCGCTCTATTGGGAGAAGCACGAGGATCCGGCCTGGTCGTCTCAGGTGAATTATCCCTGATAGTCAGCAAGGCCTCGAGAAAAACCGCAAGATTGAGGCGACCACTTTTGCTACGCTCCATGGCAGCGTAGCCTGCCCTCAGGCTTGATAGATCCACTGCTCCGGCACGCGCACCGAGATTTCTTCGCCGGCCCTGACCGTTCCCGGCTTCTCGACCCAGGCGACGACGCCGCGCAGCCGCTTCGCCATTTTTGGGAACAGCAGCGCGCCGGCTTCGACGTCGGCCATTCCGGCATTCTCGGCGATCGAGCGGCCGGCGATGCGGCAAGGTCCGTTCTGCGCGTCGACCTTGATGGTCACGCCGCCCTTGAAGAACAGCAGCGTGCCGGACGGCAGCATGGAGAGATTCGGCACCCCTTCGATCACCAGATTGGCGCCGATCCATTCCGGGCTGATCTCGGCCAGGCCCATGCGCTCGGCGACGATGGCGAGTTCATCCGCCGCCACGATCGACAATTGCCGTTCGTTGCGCATTTCCGTGCCGCGCGGATACCAGGGCTCGCGCCCGCCCGAGCGCCGTGTCGGTCCGGCATGGAAATCGCCTGATATGCCGTCGAAACCCAGCCGCAATTCGTCCACCGGGCGCGTCTGAAAATGATCCGCCGGCGCCACGTAAAGCGCTGCCGCCTTGGCGGCAAGCTTTCGCGCGGGGATGATTTCGATCGGCTTTTCAGCCTCGGGGAAGAGATCCAGCATGGCGTTCTTTTCTCTCGTCATCCAGCGAATTAGCCGGGCGGACTTCGCGGCGTCCAGTCGAAAGTGCTGATCGTCCGATCAACGTCACCGATGGGATGGCGATCGCCAGGCGAGTGCCGATGCTGGTGCCTTCGCACCAGCCTGACGCAACAAGACGTATTGCGCGCCAAGGTGTGTTGAGATTCAGGTCAGGCCGAGCCGGGGAAGCGCAGGAAGCTGCCATTCGCCGGGCGGCCTCACCTGAATATCGACATAGCTAGAGCATCCGCAACAGCGCGCCGCCTATCGAATACCCCGCGCCAAAGGCGCAGATCAGGCCGAAATCGCCGGGCTTCATGTCGGCGTGGTTCTCCGACAGCGCGACGATGGCGCCGGCGCCCGCCGTGTTGCCCAGCCGCTCCAGCACCATCGGCGCGCGGTCATGGTCGACCTCGTGGCCGAACGACAGTTTCAGGATCATGGCATTCATCCGCGCATTGGCCTGATGCAGCCAGAAGCGCCGGATCGCCTGCGGCGTCAGCCCGTGCTCGGCGAGGAATTCGACAATGAATTTCTGTCCGGCGACGGTGACTTCCTTGAACACCTTGTTGCCGACCTGCTTGATCAGATTGCCTTCCAGATTGATCATGTAAGGATCTTCCTGGGCGGTGCGGGTGTGATAGCCCAGATTGGTGCGGATGTTGTTCGACATCTGCGTCCAGACGCGCGTGTCGAGCACTTCGAAGCGCCCCGGCCGCTTGTCGCCCTTGGCCAGGCCTTCGACCACCATCGACACCGAAGCGTCGCCGAAGATGAAATGCGTCTGCCGGTCGCGGAAATTGAGATGGCCGGTGATGATCTCCGGCGTCGTCACCAGGATGCGTTTGTGCGCGCCAGACCGCACCAGGTTGACGGCGACGTGCAACGCGGCCGCGGCCGAAGAACAGCCAAGCCCCATGTCGAAGCCGGCCCCCTTCGTCCCCAACGCCTCCTGCATTTCGATGGCGATCGCCGGATAGGGCCGCTGGTGATGCGAGGCCGAGCAGATCACCAGGTCGATATCCGACGGCTGCAGCCCGGCGTGGTCGAGGGCCTTCTTCGCCGAGGCGATTCCGAACTCCGCCTCCAGCGACAGCGCATCGTCGGGCCGCGCCGGAATGCGCGGCGCCATCCGGGTCGGATCGAGAATGCCTTCGCGCTCTATGACATGGCGGGTGCGCACGCCCGAGGCGTGGACGATGAAGTCGCTGTCCGATTTCGCCAGCGGCGGCTCACCGGTATCCTGGCGACGCACGTTTTCCAGGTCGACCCAGGCATTGAAGCTGGCGACCAGTTCTTCATTGGTGATTGTGGGTTCGGGAATTTCAACGCCGATGCCGCTGATGATGACGCGATGCATGTCCAGTCCGTCCCATCCGCAGGCGCTGCGGGCTTCATGTGGGCGCCGGAACGCTCCGGCGCAACAGTTTTCTCACCGAGGCGGTTTACGCCGGCTTAAACCAAAGATCTGGGCCGACTGAAGCCGATCCTCGACATGGCCACAGGCAAAGCCAAGCGGCCCTAAGGCGCTGCGCAACATGGATAATCAAGCTCGTTTTGCGACAATGAAAATGCGCGGGAAGCGCAAGAGCACCTTGCCACCAGCCGTCTTCGGATAGGCCTTGGCGATCTTGACCGTGTAACATTCGAGGAACATCGTCCGCTCGTCGGCGCCCAGCGGATCGAGGAACGGTTTCAGGCCCGTCGATTTCACCCATTCGACGATCGCCTGCGCGTCGGCAAGCGGATGGTTGTAGATGGTGTGCCAGATATTAAGCCGGTCGCTGAGCGGCGACAGCAGGTCATAGTAGAACGACACCGGCGGCAACGGCCCGCGTGCCGCGCCCTGGAGCTTTTCGGCAAACGGCATTTCGGCGGCGGTTTCGCGCATCAGGCGGTGCGAGTCTTCGCCCATATTGTCGGGCATCTGAACGGCGAGCGCACCGCCCGGGGCCAGAAAACCCATCAGCCGCTGGAACACCTTGGGATGCTCGGGCAGCCACTGGAACACAGCATTGGCGAAGATCACGTCGACCGGCTCCACCGGCTGCCATTTGGAGGCATCGGCGAGATCAAAGCTGACCGCGGGCAGACGCGCCCGCGCCTTCTCGATCATGTCGGGCGAAGTGTCGAAGCCGCTCACCTCAGCATCCGGCCAGCGCTCGACAAGCAGCGCGGTCGAATTGCCCGGCCCGCAGCCGATGTCGACGACCCGGCGCGGGAAGTCCACCGGCACCTGCGCGACCAAATCCCGCGCGGGCCGCGTGCGCTCGTCTTCGAATTTCAGATATTGGGCGGCGGACCAATCAGCCATTTGAGCTCCTCATGCTGGTTGAGATCGCCGCCCTAAAACCCCTTACCGCGTCAGCCTCTTGTAGGTCATGCGGTGCGGGTTGACGGCATCCGGCCCGAGGCGGCGGATCTTGTCCTGCTCGTAATCCTCGAAATTGCCTTCGAACCATTCGACATGGCTGTCGCCCTCGAAGGCGAGGATGTGCGTCGCCAGGCGATCGAGGAACATGCGATCGTGCGAGATGATTACGGCGCAGCCGCCGAAGTTTTCCAGCGCGTCTTCGAGTGCGGCCAGCGTTTCGGTGTCGAGATCGTTGGTCGGTTCGTCGAGCAGCAGCACATTGCCGCCGGTCTTCAACATCTTGGCCAAATGCACGCGGTTGCGCTGGCCGCCGGACAGGTTACCGACCTTCTGCTGCTGGTCGCCGCCACGGAAGTTGAACGACGCGCAATAGGCACGCGTGTTGGCCTCGAACTTGCCGAGCTTGACCACTTCGGCGCCGCCGGAAATCTCTTCCCACACCGTCTTTGACGGATCGAGCGCATCGCGGCTCTGGTCGACATAGCCGAGCTTGACCGTTTCGCCGACGCGGACCGAGCCCGCATCCGGCTTTTCCTGGCCGGTGATCATACGAAACAGCGTCGTCTTGCCGGCGCCGTTCGGGCCGATGACGCCGACGATGCCGCCGGGCGGCAGCTTGAATTCCAGGCCGTCGATCAAAAGCGTGTCGCCAAAGCCCTTCGACAGGCCTTCCGCCTCGATCACCACATTGCCGAGCCGCTCGCCATGCGGGATGACGATCTGCGTATCGCTCGGACGCCGCTTGTCGGCTGCATCCAAAAGATCCTGGAACGCCTGGATACGCGCCTTGGACTTGGTCTGGCGGGCCTTCGGGCTCGACTGGATCCATTCGCGCTCGCGGCCGATGGCGCGCTGACGGGCATCGTCCTCGCGGCCTTCCTGCTTGAGCCGCTTGGCCTTGGCTTCGAGGTATTTGGTGTAGTTGCCCTCATAAGGAATGCCGCGGCCGCGATCGAGTTCGAGGATCCAGCCGGTGACATTGTCGAGGAAGTAGCGATCGTGGGTGATGATCATCACCGCGCCCGGATAGGCACGCAGATGCTTTTCCAGCCACGCCGTGGTTTCGGCGTCGAGATGGTTGGTCGGTTCGTCGAGCAGCAGCAGGTCGGGCTGGCGCAGCAAGAGCTGGCAAAGTGCGACGCGGCGGCGTTCGCCGCCCGAAAGCTTGGTGACTTCCGAATCCTTGGGCGGGCAGCCCAGCGCTTCCATCGCCATCTCGACCTGCTGTTCGAGATCCCACAGGTTGAGCCGGTCCATTTCGTCCTGGAGCTTGGCCGACTCGTCGGCCGTCTCGTCGGAATAGTTCATCATCAATTCGTTATAGCGTTCGATGACGGCGGTCTTGGCGGCGACCCCTTCCATGATATTTTCGAACACGGTCTTGTCCGGATCGAGCGCCGGCTCCTGCGCCAGGTAGCCGACAGTGGCGCCTTCGGCCAGCCAGGCTTCGCCGCTCCACTCCTTGTCGAGCCCGGCCATGATCTTGAGGATCGTCGACTTGCCCGAACCGTTGGGGCCGAGGATGCCGATCTTGGCGTCGGGATAAAAGGAGAGATGGACATTCTCGAGCACCTTCTTGGTGCCATAGGCCTTGTTGAGGCCGGCCATGTGATAGATGAACTGGCGTGCCACGCGCGCTTTCCCTGAAAAAACTGACTGGCCCAGAAAACTGACTGGATCTGTCGAATTGAGTGGAGGTTGGCCGCTATGTAGGCGATGCGGCGGCGAACGGCAATCGCTTTTGCCATATCTGCCCGGTCACACGCGGAAGTGTCCGCCAATCGCCGAAGTTTTCCACCAGCACGAAGCGTGCTGAAATCTCCGGTTAACTCTTCGGCGTCAAAACAGGGTCGGAGTGGAATCGCTCACTATCCGCGATTTCGAGAAAGAGATCGGGTCGACGGCATTGCTGAACAGTTTCCTGCTCCTTGCCGAAGCGGTCGTCTACTTCAGCGTCATGGTAACGCTTTTCCGCTTCCGGAGGCGCATCGGCCTCGGCGTATTCATCTGCGCGCTCGGTGTCATGCACTTCCTCGAGACCTATCTCGCCAGCGTCTTTTACGTCGCTCTGCCGTTCGGCATGGTCTCGCCTGGCTCGGCGGTGCTGTTTTCCGGCAAGCTGGTCATGCTTTTGCTGCTCTATATGAAGGAGGACGCTGCAACCGTGCGTCAGCCGATCTACGGCCTGCTGCTCGGCAATGCGCTGATGATCGGGCTGGTGCTGCTGCTGCGCCTGCACGTCATCGCGGCACTTCCCGACGGCAGGCTTCCAGACATCGGCTTCATCGACCAGATGGGTTGGCTGATGGTGTGGGGCACGACGCTGCTGTTCGTCGATGCCATCCTGATCATCCTGCTCTACGAAAAGCTTGGTCGGTATCTTCGCAAGGCGCCGTTCGCGCGCATCCTGATTTCGGTCGCTTGCGTGCTGACCTTCGACCAGGCCGGTTTTTTCACCGCCCTGCATTTCGTTGCCGGCGCGCCGATAGCCGTCTTTTTCGGCGGCTGGTTCGCCAAGATGGCGGCGGCGGTGACCTTCAGCACCATGCTTGTCGCCTATCTCAAATGGTTCGAGGAGCGCCAGGTCACGGCGCCGCGCGGACTGACCGATATCTTCGATACGCTGACCTATCGCGAACGCTACGAAGCGCTGGTGGAACATGTCGGCCGCGACGGCCTGACCGGCCTGCTGCACCGCGGGCGCTTCGACGCCGACGGTGAAGCCGCCGTCCAGACCAGCCTGCGCACCGCCAGGCCGCTCAGCCTGCTGATCATCGATGTCGACCATTTCAAATCGATCAACGACCGTTTCGGCCATGCCGAAGGCGACAAGGTGTTGAAGGCCGTTGCCGCGCTGCTGCGCGAGGTCGCCAGTCCCGAGGACCAGGTGTTCCGCATCGGCGGTGAGGAATTCGCCATCCTCAGTTCTTGTCCGCACTCGGTCGCCAGGCTGCTTGGCGAAAGCATTCGCCATGCGATCAAGGCTTCAGCGGCCACCAGTCGATTCGAGTTCACCGTCAGCACCGGCGTTTCCAGCGTCAGCGAAACCACGCGCTGCCTTGCCGACCTGTTCGCGCTTGCCGACCAGCGTCTCTACAAGGCGAAGTCGACCGGGCGCGACCGCGTCGTCGGCGAGCCGGGCGGCCACGAAGCCGACACGGCCGCTGCATGGACAAAGTCCGCGCGGATTTAGTTCGTTACGACTTCCTCTGCCGTCGAAAGCCCGTCACGGTTGAAACCGCCATCAGCGCGATCGCCAGCCATTTCAGCGCCGTGATAATCGGCCCGGCCTCAATATCGTAGGCAATGAACAGCAGGATGCCCGGCACCAGCAGGCCGCATAGGATCAGCATGATGCGGTTGATCTGCCACGAGACTTTCGACGCCAACGCCTCGTCGCCGGGCGCGGAAACAAATGCTGCTCGCATCGTCTTGCCGCCGACCAGCATGGCCGAAAGACGCATCGAGATCGGCAGGCCGAGCCCGATGATCAAGAAAGCGCTAGCGGCCAGCAGCGAGGAGAATTTCAACGCGCTGGTGTCCGCCGGCACCGGAAACAGCAACGTCGCCAGCGGCAGGAAGGCGCCGAAAATGCCGATCGCCGCGATAATGATGAAGATCACCGCATTGACGATCGTGAACAGCTGGTACGTGCCGACGCCGATCGGTTCGGAGAGCGTTCGCATGCGTGCCCATTCGGCGTCGGTATACGAAAAGCCCGGCCATTCCATGCGGGCATCGTTTATCGAGACCATGCCCTTGGCCCAGAAAGCCAGCCGCGCCAGCGCGCTGCTCGTCATGCCATCCATTGCCGCCCCCGCCAGAATGATGCGCTCGCAGCATAGCACCAGGGCACGGCAGGGCGACAGTCCGGTACCTCTGTTGAGAGTTACTGGAAGCCGATCGCGTCGACATTGCCTGTCGGGCAACCGGCCTTGTTGGTCGGCACCGAAGCCAGCAGCAGATCCTTGAGCGAGCTGTTCGGGCCGATCGGACCGGCGAGACCGAGCGTCAGTTCGCCGATCAGCCGCCTGCCGCTCGACGGATCGATGACGCAGGACACGCGCACCCGGTCGCCTGCCCCCGCCCCGAAGGCGCTGTCGAAAGCGCCGCGGATCTGGTCCGCCGTCAGCTTTCCACCGATGTTCTTGGCAAAGAGATCGCGCACCGGCGAGCTGTTCACCGCACGCATTAAATTGAGCGCATCGGAGAAATAATCCTGCTGGCTCTTGCCGTAGCAGGTGCCGTGCTTGATCCATTCATGCCGTTCGAGCTGCGAAGCGGTTCCCGGCATCACCTGATCGAGTTCCGTGCGGGTGTTGGCGTCCAGATTGACCGGCGGCAGGTCTTTCCAGTGGGCCGGATTGTCGTTGGCCTTGTCGCTCGCCGTCGCCTGGCAATAGAAATTGCCGTTCGGCTGCGGCCACAACCCATGCAAGGTGAAATGCGTCGCGTCGAAATCACCGGCGTTCTGCGTCTTGCATTCGGTCTTGTTCGACTTTGTCTCGCAAAACGCCGGCTGCCAGCTCAGCGCGAAGACGTATTCGGGCTTTCCCGACGCCGCCGGCTTGCCTTGGCCGTCAGGTGGGGCCGGCACGGTTGCCGCGCTGCTGCCGGAAACGTGGCCGCAACTGACCTTTACCCAGCGGCGCTCCGGATCGGCGCCCGGCACCAGGATAAGGTAGTGCGTCGGCGCATCCTTGTTGCCGGCAAGCAGCTGGTAGCTCTTCCCGGCATCGGTCGAGACATTGCCGGGGTTCTTGCCGTTCTTGATGGCTTGCGTTGCCGGACAGGCAGCGTCGGCGACAAAGCTGCCGCTCATCTTGACGTCGGCACGCGCGGCACCGGCCAGCGACGCGGCCAGCATGGCCAACCCGAAAACGACAGCAATGCGCATGGAAAATCCCCGCTGGACAAGTGGGCGACAGATTGAGGCTGTCTCCATGTCAGAATTGCGATATTTTGCCGGTCAAACGCAAGAAACATCGTCGCGAAAAGCGGGTTTGCCGGATTGACGCATAATGTGGGCCGGCGCAAACAAAGCCAACGACGATAATGCAAGGGCGGGACCAGGCGGCATGTCATTCAGCCAGCAGCGCGTGGTTGCCTCGCCGACCGGTGCCGATCTCAATCTTTTCGTCAGGCAGGCCGATGGCCGGGCACGCGCCGTCGTCCAGATCAATCACGGGCTGGCCGAGCACGCAGCGCGCTATGCCCGCTTTGCCGATTATCTTGGCTCCCGCGGCTTCCACGTCTATGTCCACGATCATCGCGGCCATGGCGCGACCAAGGCGCCCAACACGCCGCTCGGCAGGTTCGCCGACAGGGACGGCCCGGCCAAGGTGATCGCCGACGTCGGCGCCATCCATGACCTCATCGCCAGCGAACAGCCAAACAGACCGGTCATCCTGTTTGGTCATTCGATGGGCGCATCCGTGGCGTTGAATTTCCTTTTAAGTCATTCGCCACGCGTCCATGCCGCCGCGATCTGGAACGGCAATTTCTCCCAAGGCCGGCTCGGGCAGGTGGCGCTGGGCGTCCTTGCCTGGGAGAGAATGCGGCTCGGCTCCGACGTGCCATCGCGTCTGTTGCCGAAGCTCACCTTCCAGGCCTGGGGCAAAGCGGTGCCCAATCACCGCACATTGTTCGACTGGCTGTCGCGCGACGAGGCGGAAGTGGCGAAATACATCGCCGATCCGCTCTGCGGCTGGGATGCCTCGGTATCGATGTGGCGCGACGTCGTCGGCATGGCGCTGAACGGCGGCAAGGATGCCGGCTTTGCCGGCATCCGGCGCGACCTGCCCGTCAGCATCGTCGGTGGCGAAAAGGATCCCGCCTCGGATTATGGCAAAGGGATCACGCATCTTGCCAGCCGCATGCGCGCCATGGGCTTTTCGAATCTGGTTTCAAAGATTTACGCCGACACCCGCCACGAAAGCCTGAACGAGGTGAACCGCGACATCATCATGGGTGATTTCGCCATTTGGGCCGACGAAGTCCTCAAAGTTTGACGGATTGGCCCATTGCAAGAGCCGTGACAGCCGTTGCAGGGCTTGATAGAGGCTCTGCTTTCGCAGCAATCACGGTGATTGCGGCAACCACGGTGATCCATGGCTGAGCCCCCGCTGAAAGGCGTCCGCGTCGTCGAACTCGCCCGCATCCTTGCCGGGCCATGGGCCGGGCAGTTGCTCGCCGATCTCGGCGCCGATGTCATCAAGGTCGAGAGCCCCGATGGCGGCGACGACACCCGCAAATGGGGCCCGCCCTTCGTCATGGGCAAGGACGGCGAGAACCTGTCGGCCGCCTATTACCATTCCTGCAATCGCGGCAAGCGCTCCATCGCCATCGATTTCTCGACGCCGGAAGGCGCGGAGACCGTGCGCCGGCTGGTCGCCACCTCGGACGTGCTGATCGAGAACTTCAAGCTCGGCGGCCTGAAGAAATACGGCCTCGACTATGACAGCCTGCGCCAGATCAACCCGCGCCTCGTCTATTGCTCGATCACCGGCTTCGGTCAGGACGGACCCTATGCGCCGCGCGCCGGCTACGACTTCATCATCCAGGCCATGGCCGGCATGATGTCGATCACCGGCGAGGTCGGCCGCGAGCCGCAAAAAGCGGGCGTCGCCATCTCCGACATCTTCACCGGCCTTTATTCGGTCATCGCCATCCAGGCAGCATTGCGCCATGCCGAGCAGACCGGCGAAGGCCAGCACGTCGACATGGCGCTTTTCGACACCCAGATCTCGGCGCTCGGCAACCAGAATTTGAACTATCTCGTCTCCGGCCAATCGCCGGTGCAGATGGGCAATGCGCATATGAACATCGCCCCGTATGAGGTGGTGCCGGTCCGGGACGGGCACATCATCCTGGCGGTCGGCAATGACGGCCAGTTCGCCAAATTCTGCGCCGCTGTCGGACTGGACGACCTGCCTGCCAATCCCGACTTCGCCACCAATCCCGCCCGGGTCGCCAACCGGGTCAAGCTGCGCGAGCGCATGATCGAGGCGCTGAAGATTTTCGACCGCGATCCGCTGCTGGCCAAGCTGGAAGCGGCCGGCGTGCCGGCGAGCCCGATCAACACGATCGGCCAGATGTTCGCCGACCCGCAGACGATCGCGCGCGGCATGCGGCTCGATCTCGACGACGGCCATGGCAATCTTCTGCCTTCGGTGCGTGCGCCGATGGTGATGTCCGGCACGCCGGTGATCTATGAGCGCCCCTCGCCACGCCTGGGCGAGCACACGCAAGAAATCCTTGCCGAACTGGAGAAGTCTGGACAATGAAGACCGGCGGACAACTCATCGTCGACGCGCTCGAAGCCAACGGCACCGACCGCATCTACTGCGTGCCCGGTGAATCCTATCTGGCGGTCCTGGACGCGCTGCACGATTCTGCGATCCGCACCATCGTCTGCCGCCAGGAAGGCGGTGCCGCGATGATGGCCGATTGCCACGGCCGCCTGACCGGCAAGCCCGGCATCTGCTTCGTCACCCGCGGCCCCGGCGCCACCAACGCCTCGGCCGGCATCCACATCGCCATGCAGGATTCGATACCCGTCATCCTGTTCATCGGCCAGGTCGCCAGCCACGCCAAGGAGCGCGAAGCGTTCCAGGAGGTGGACTACAAGAGGTTTTTTGGCGACATCGCCAAATGGGTGGTCGAGATCGACGACGCCTCGCGCATCCCCGAATTCGTCACCCGCGCTTTCGCTGTGGCGACGTCAGGCCGCCCCGGCCCGGTGGTGATCTCGCTCCCGGAAGACATGCTGACCAGCATCGTCGAGGCGCCCATCGCCTTGCCGCACACGCCGGTGGAAACACGGGCCGGCGAAGCGGAGCTCGATGCGCTGGAAAAGCTGCTGGCTAAGGCCAAGCGGCCGTTCGTCATCCTCGGCGGCACGCGCTGGGACGCCGAGGCGGTTGCACAAATGCGCACGATCGCCGAGGCCTGGTCGCTGCCGGTCGGCTGTTCCTTCCGTCGCCAGATGCTGTTCGATCATCTGCATCCGAGCTACGCCGGCGATGTCGGCATCGGCATCAACCCGAAGCTGGCGACGACGATCAAGCAGGCCGATCTCGTGCTGCTGATCGGCGGCCGCATGGGCGAAATGCCCTCGTCCGACTACACACTGCTGAAAAGCCCCTACCCCGACCAGACGCTGGTCCACATCCATGCCGACGCCGGCGAACTCGGCCGCGTCTACAGGCCGACACTGGCGATCAACGCCTCGCCTTCTGCCTTCATAGACGCTTTCGCCAGGCGCAAGCCCGCCTCCGCACCCGTCTGGGCAACCGAGACGCCAAAGCTGCATGCCGCCTATCTCGACTGGTCGACGCCACCGGAAGGCGGCCCCGGCTCGGTCCAGATGGGCCCGATCATGAACTACCTCGAAAAGATGTTGCCCGACGACGCCATCCTCACCAACGGCGCCGGCAATTACGCCACCTGGGTGCATCGTTTCCACCGCTTCCGCCGCTTCGCCACTCAAGGTGCGCCGACGTCAGGCTCGATGGGCTATGGCACGCCTGCGGCCGTCGCCGCCAAGGAGCTGTTCCCGGAGCGCACCGTGGTCGCCTTCGCCGGCGACGGCTGCTTCCTGATGAACGGGCAGGAGTTCGCCACCGCCGTGCAGTATGACCTGCCTATCCTTGTGGTCGTCGTCAACAACGGCATCTACGGCACCATCCGCATGCATCAGGAGCGCGAATATCCCGGCCGCGTCGTCGCCACCGATCTCAAGAACCCCGATTTCGCGGCTCTCGCCCGTGCCTATGGCGGCCATGGCGAAACGGTCGACAAGACCGCCGATTTCGCTCCCGCCTTCGAACGTGCCCGCGCCAGCGGCAAGCCGGCGATCGTGGAAATCCGCCTCGACCCCGAAGCGATCACGCCGACCAAGACGATGACGCAGATACGCGACAAGGCGTAGTCCAAACAAAAAAAGAGGCGGTCGCCCGCCCCTTTTTGTCATGCGGCTTGCGCTATTTCGCGGCCTCGACCTGGCCACGGATTTCGCCGTCCTTGTTGGCTGCCGTGTGCACGTTGACATAGTCCTTGCCGGCCATCAGGTCGGCGGCCTGCGCGTCGGTCAGCACGACCGACCCTTTGATCGGGCTCTTGAGCTTGCCCTTGAACGGGATCGCCACCCCGGCGTTTTCACCCATCGCGGCTGGGCCGTGAATATGCCCGGCGGTCGCCGGCCCGCTGAGGCCGGAATACTTGACGTTCCAGCTGAGTTTCTTCGTGGCCGTGTCGAAGGTAAGAGCTGCGGTGCCCTTGCCTTTCGTGGTCACCGGCGGGTTCTGCTGGGCGCCGTCGAGCGTCGCTTTCAGCTTCACCGTCTCGGCCAGGGCCGGCGCTGCCGTAAGGAAAGACACCGAGATGGCCAGTGCCGAAAGCATCGGCGCCAAGGATTGGATACGCATGAGAATCTCCGTTTGCTGATGACATCCAGCCACGGCTCCCCGGCGCGCGGATGTATCGGCACAAGGCTTATAAGAGCGAATGGCTGCGCGCGAGTAACACTTACGTGCAGACTAATGGACCGCGCGATACCGGCGGCGTCAGACGGCTGCCAGCGCCTGGGTTAGGTCGGCGATCAGATCATCCGGGTGCTCCACGCCAATCGACAGCCTGACCGTGGTCTCCAGCACGCCGATGCGTTCGCGCACCTCGAAGGGTATGCCCGAATGGGTCATGGCCGCGGGGTGGCTGGCCAAGGATTCCGTTCCGCCCAGGCTCACCGCCAGCTTGAAGATCTGCAGGTTGTTGAGAAAGGCGAAAGCCGCCTTCTCGCCGCCCTTGATATCGAAGGAGAAGGTCGAGCCGGCACCAGTGCATTGCGCCCTGTAGGTGCGGCCAGCCGGCGTTTCCTCGCCCAGGAACGGAAGGTAATGCACCTTCTCGACCTTGGCATGGTCGCGCAGGAATTCGGCGACCAGGCGCGCATTGTCGTTGGCCCGCTCCATGCGGATCGACAGCGTCTCCAGCGAGCGGCCAAGCATCCAGCAGGAATGCGGGTCGAGCTGCGTGCCGATCGCGCCGCGCAGCGCCTTGATCGGCTTGGTGACCGCCTTGCTGCCCATGGCGGCGCCCGCGATCAGGTCGGAATGGCCGCCGACATATTTGGTCAGCGAATAAACAGAGACATCGGCGCCGTGTTCGATCGGCCGCTGGAACACCGGGCCGAGCAGCGTGTTGTCGCAGATAACGATCGGCGTCGACCCTTGGCTCGCGCCAATCTCGTCGGCGATCTTGCGCATCAGCGCGACGTCGACCAGGCTGTTGGTCGGATTTGACGGCGTCTCGATCAGGATGACCGACACGCGGCCTTTCGCGACGGCCGCGTCGGCGGCCGTGCGCACCGCTGTCTCATCGACGCCATCCGCGAAACCGACCGCGCCGATACCGAAGCCGGAGAGCGTGCGCGTCAGAAGCGTCTCCGTGCCGCCGTAAAGCGGCTGCGAATGAAGGATGACGTCGCCCGGCCTGATATAGGCGAGCAGTGTCGTGGCGATCGCCGACATGCCTGACGAAAACAGGATGCAGGCATATCCGCCCCCTCATAGATCGCCAGCCGGTCCTCGACGATCTCGCTGTTGGGATGGTTGAAGCGCGAATAGACCAGGCCCGACGCCGTGCCGCTCGGCGGCTCCTTGCGGCCGGAGGTGTAGTCGAAGAAGTCGCGTCCTTCTTCCGCCGACTTGAACACGAAGGTCGAGGTCAGGAACACCGGCGGCTTGACCGCACCCTCCGAAAGTTGCGGATCGAAGCCATAGCTCAGCATCAGCGTCTCCGGGTGGAGCTTGTGGTTGCCGATATGGGTTTTCGACGGGCGTGGCGCGGTCATGATCTTTCCTGCCTGTTCGAGTGACATAGTGAACGGCAATTTATGCGATCCCGTTCCGCCAGTCCTTGCTATTTTTGGGCTCTCATGGCTGCATTCCCGCAACAAATTGCCCGGAGAGACCGAAAGTGCAGCAGAAGATAGCCGATGATTTCGACCGCAAGATCCTGCGCGAACTGCAGGCCGACGCCCGCATCACCAACAATGAGCTTGCCGAGCGGATCGGCCTGTCGCCGTCGCCCTGCCTGAGGCGGGTGCGGCGGCTGGAGGAGACCGGAATTATCAGGGGCTACACCACGCTGGTCGATCCCTCAGCCTTCGGCTGGAACATGGTCGCCATCGCCACCATCCGGCTCAGCCGCCAGAACGAGGACGAGATCGTGATGTTCGAGGACGCGATCCGCGGCTGGGACGAGGTGCTGGAATGCCACCTCGTCACCGGTTCGCGCGACTATGTGCTGAAAGTGGTGACGGGAAGCCTCGAACAATACGAGCGCTTCATCAAGGAAAAGATCGCGCGGCTGAAATGCGTCGCCTCGATCGAGACCAGCTTCGTCATGAACACCATAAAGGAACGGCGCCTCTGACATTTCTGCCGGAGGCGCCGCGTCTCGAGATCATGCGCAGTAGGCTTACTTGACCGCCTTGTCGGTGATGGCGGTGGTGTAGGCGCCAGTCGGCTCCTTGGTGATGATCTTCTGGTCGAGCAGCGCCTTGGCGGTGCGCTCGTAGGTCGCCGGATCGAGCTTGCCGTCGGCGTTGTCGATCAGCTTGGCGACTTCGCTCATCATGCGCTTCTGGTGGTTCTCGTCCTGGCCGCCGCCATCCATGACGATGCCTGCGGCTTCGTCATTGTTGTCGATGGCGTATTTCCAGCCCTTCATCGAGGCGCGCACGAAACGCACCATCTTGTCTTCGAAGGCCGGGTCCTTGAGCTTGTCTTCCGACGCATAGAGCCCGTCCTCAAGCAGGTCGTTGCCCATGGCCGAGTAGTTGAACACGGTCAGCTGTTCGGGCTTGTAGCCGGCGTCGATCAGTTGCCAGTACTCATTGTAGGTCATGACCGAGATACAATCCGCCTGCTTCTGGATCAGCGGCTGCACGTCGAAGCTCTGCTTCAAGACGGTGACGCCGTCCGGGCCGCCGTCGGTCTTGAGGCCGAGCTTGTTCATCCAGGCGTAGAACGGATACTCATTGCCGAAGAACCAGACGCCGAGCGTGTGACCCTTGAAATCGGCTTCGGTCTTGATCGGGCCGTCCTTCGGGCAGACCAGCTCCATGCCTGCCTTCTTGAATGGCTGGGCGATGTTGACCAGCGGCACGCCCTTTTCGCGGGCGGCCAGCGCACCGCCCATCCAGTCGACGATGACATCGGCGCCGCCGCCGGCGATCACCTGCTCGGGCGCGATATCGGGACCGCCCGGCTTGATGTCGACGTCGAGACCTTCGGCCTCATAGAAACCCTTGGCCTTGGCGACATAGTAGCCGGCAAACTGAGCCTGCGTGACCCATTTCAGCTGCAACGTCACCTTGTCGGCGGCCATTGCCTGGAACGCGGCGAGCGACATCGCGCCAGCCAGAACGGGAATAATCAGTCTTTTCATTTTTTTACCCTCTGAAGTTAGTGCCCTAAACCCACCGCCCCTATCCACCACGGACAGAGGGATGCCAAAACGTGACGGCTCTTTCGACAAGAGCGACCACGCCATAAAAGACCGAACCCGCAAGTGCTGCAACTGCGATTTCGGCCCAGACCATGTCGATGTTCATCCGCCCGACCTCGGTCGAGATGCGGAAGCCCATGCCGACGACAGGCGTGCCGAAGAACTCGGCAACGATGGCGCCGATCAGCGCCAGCGTCGAGTTGATCTTCAGCGCGTTGAAGATGAAGGGAGCTGCTGCCGGCAGCCGAAGCTTCAAGAGCGTCGGCCAGTAGCTCGACGCGTAGGTGCGCATCAGGTCGCGCTCCATGTGGCCGGAGGCGGCCAGGCCGGCGACCGTGTTCACCAGCATCGGGAAGAAGGTCATGATGATGACAACAGCCGCCTTGGACTGCCAGTCGAAGCCGAACCACATGACCATGATCGGGGCGACGCCGATGATCGGCAGCGCCGAGACCATGTTGCCGATCGGCAAGAGGCCGCGCCGCAGGAACGGCACACGGTCGGCGAGGATCGCGGTGATGAAGCCGGCGCCGCTGCCCACGACATAGCCGAAGATCACCGCCTTGAAGATGGTCTGCCGGACATCCGCGCCGAGCACCGGCAGCGAACCGGCGATGCGCGCGCCGATTGCGCTTGGCGGCGGCAACAGGATGAAGGGAATGCCGGCGCCACGCGTCACCGCTTCCCAGATGATCAGTATCCAGGCGCCGAAGATGGCCGGGATGATCAGGCGCAGCGCGGTGCGAGCCCAGCTTGCCATCGGGCGAAGGCCAGACAGGACGGCGACGCAGCGCCAGCCAAGCAGCCAGGCACCCGTGAGCAGCAGGAAATAGGGCGCCCGTGCCAGGCCCTCGAAACCGGTGATGCCGCCAATCAGCAGCCAGGCGGTCAGATGCGCACCGATGAAAAGCACAACCGCTTCGACGACGGACGGTATTCTGGTCATCGAGATCAAAGCGGCGAGAAGCAGCACGCCAAAGATCAGCCAGGTCGCCGCCGCATAGGGATATATCAACGTCCCTGCGGGCTGCGCCAGCGCATCGACTTTCGGCGCAGCGATCGCGCCGAGCGCCACTGCGATCAGGCACAGCACGATCGCCAGCACCGCCTGCCAGGAGGGTTTCAGCCAGTTCATGCCGGCCTCCCGCCCATGGCGCGGTCGACGAGGCGCCCGGCAATGCCGACAACCATGACCAGAAGTGCGGCCACCACCGACCCGACGACCAGCGCCGACCAGATGTCGATGGACTGGCTGTAATAGGCGCCGGCGAGCAGCTTGGCGCCGATGCCGGCGACCGCACCGGTCGGCAGTTCGCCGACGATGGCGCCGACCAGGCTTGCCGCCACCGCCACCTTCATCGAGGTGAACAGGAACGGCACCGAGGCCGGCACGCGCAATCTCCAGAAGGTTTGCGCACGACTGGCATTGTAGGTGTGCATCAGGTCGAGATGCATGATCTCGGGCGAGCGCAGCCCCTTCACCATGCCGACGGTCACCGGGAAGAACGACAGATAGGTCGAGATCATCGCCTTCGGGATCAGACCGCTGATGCCGATCGCCCCCAGCACGACGATGATCATCGGCGCCACCGCCAGGATGGGAATGGTCTGCGAGGCGATGATCCACGGCATCAGGCTGCGGTCGAGCGTCGCCACATGGACAATGCCGACCGCAATGATGATGCCGAGCGCGGTGCCGAAGGCAAAGCCGAGCAGCGTCGACGACAGCGTCACCCAGGCATTGTAGACCAGGCTGCGGTTCGAGGTGATAGGCCGCAGGAAGGTGTTCTCGAAGAAATTCACCGCCACCTGATGCGGCGCCGGCAATGTCGGCTTCGGCTGCGACAGCGTCTTGCCGACGAGTTCGCTGAACGTGGAGGTCTCACCGGCGCGACGGTCGAGATCGCGCTGGAACGGCGCGTTGAGGATGACAGCGAAGACATACCAGAGCACGACCACCCCGGCGAGGATCGAGGTGACGGGGATGAGTTTGTCGCGGAAGGTGTCCATCAGGTGCGCTCCCCTTTGCCCAACGGCAAAGAGCGGCCATACCCATTCTTCGTTATCCTAGGGCGAAGCAAGGAGCGAAGCGACGCGGCGCAGACCCTAGGATCCATGCCGTTACCTCTGTGCTCCACAACGGTGCGGAACAAGGCTCCCTGTGCCTCGCCCTGCTTGGCCCGTTTTCTCAACCGTTTTCGCCTTTCGGCCGGCGTCACGGCATGGATCCTAGGGTCTGCGCAGGCCTCTGCGCGCCTGCTCTGCCCTAGGATGACGAAGGGGTGGTTGACCGCTCCCTTTACGCACGCCGCCTCGCGGTGCCCTGGGATGACGAAGGCGCGGTGGGCCGCCCCCTCACCCGACCTCCGCTTCGCTCCGGCCACCCTCTCCCCGTTGGGGAGAGGGTGGAGCCCGTCGTTTGCTCCCTCAATCATCATAGCTGTGCCCTGCCCGCAGCCCGTCGCGCACGCGCGCCGCGATCGCCAGAAACTCCGGCGTCTCGCGGATGTCGAGCGGCCGCTCTCTCGGCAGCGTCGATTCGATGATGTCGCTGACGCGGCCCGGCCGCGGTGACATGACGACGATGCGCGTCGACAGATAGACGGCCTCCGGAATGGAGTGGGTGACGAAGCAGATGGTCTTGTTGGTGCGTCCCCACAATTCCAGCAACTGCTCGTTGAGATGGTCGCGCACGATCTCGTCCAGCGCGCCGAACGGCTCGTCCATCAGCAGCAGGTCGGCGTCGAAGGCCAGCGCACGCGCAATCGAGGCACGCTGCTGCATGCCGCCCGAGAGCTGCCAGGGATATTTCTTCTCGAAGCCTGAGAGGTTGACGAGATCGAGCGTGCGCTTGATCCGCTCGCCCTGCTCCGCCCTGGACAGGCCCATGATCTCGAGCGGCAACCCGACATTGCGCTCGATGGTGCGCCACGAAAACAGGGCGGCGGCCTGAAAGACATAGCCATAGGCGCGTTTCTCGCGCGCCTGCTCTGCTGTCATGCCATTGACCGAAATCGTCCCCGAGGTTGGCTTCTCCAGATCGGCGATGACGCGCAGCAGCGTGGTCTTGCCGCAGCCCGAAGGCCCGATGAAGGAGACGAACTCGCCCTTACCGATGGTGAGATCGACGTTGGACAGCGCCTGCACCGGCCCGTCATTGGTCTGGAAGGTCAGTCCGAGTTTGCTTGCCGCGACGACGGCTGGCGAAGTCCCCGTCATCGGCCGCCGCCTGCCTGTTCGCGTACTTGCGGCGGCTGGAATCCGATTGCTTTTATCGCGATGTTGTTTTCCACTTACCCTGTCCCATTTGGCCCTGTCCCACTGACCTTGTCCCACTCGATCGACGCCCGGAGTTTCCCCGATGTCGCCCAAACCCACTTGTCATCTTATCCGCCCTGAAAGCACTTATGAAGGCAAGCAGGGATTGACCTATTTCGTCGGCATCGCCGCCGAGACCGTCGGCGCCTCCGGCATCTGCATGCACATGCTCACCATGCCGCCCGGCGCCCGCGCCAAGGCACATATGCATGAGAGCCACGAGACGGCTATCTATGTGCTCTCCGGCGAAGTCCACACCTGGTACGGCGACCGGCTCGAGCATCATATCGTCGTCAAGGCCGGCGACCTTTTCTACATTCCCGCCGGCGTGCCGCATCTGCCGGCCAATCTGAGCAGCGCCCCGTCTTCGGCCGTCATTGCCCGCACCGATCCCAACGAACAGGAAAGCGTCGTCCTGCTGCCGGAACTGGATGCGCTGGTCGCGTGAGGCCAGCATCGACGGGCTAGGATCCCACCGGTCAATTGCCCAAAGTTTGCGCTGTCCCTCATCGCCCTGCCGGGCACTTCTCCCCGTATAGTGACGGG
>NZ_RZTE01000042.1:36367-51774 GCF_003997415.1 Mesorhizobium sp. M7A.F.Ca.MR.245.00.0.0
CGTCAGTATACGGGGAGAAGGTGCCGGCAGGCGGATGAGGGGCGGCGCCGAGTTCGGCAATTATCGGCACTGCGACACATCCACAAAGGCGGCGCCGTGTTTGTCGGCAATCATCCGTTTCTTGGCGTTCTTCGAGCCGCGCAAGCTCAAACCCCGGTCGCCGGGATGCCGGTGCGTTCCACCTTGCGCGGGGCGGAGATTTCCTTCCACTTCGACAGCGCCCGGTTGACCGCCGCGTTCGGCTCGCGGCCGACGAATTCTCCATGCCCGGGCTTGGCCTTGATTTCGGCCTCCTGGATCGACAGTTCGCCACGCGAGAACACGAACCGCGGCAGACCGGTCACCTCGAACCCTTCGAACACGTTGTAGTCGATGACGGACTGCTGCTTCTTCGAGGTGATCTTTTTCTTGCGCTTGGGATCCCAGACGACGATGTCGGCGTCGGCGCCCTCTACGATGGCGCCCTTCTTCGGATACATGTTGAGTATCTTGGCGATGTTGGTCGAGGTCACCGCGACGAACTCGTTCATCGTCAGCCGGCCGGTGTTGACGCCGGTGGTCCACAGCACCGGCATGCGGTCTTCAAGCCCGCCGGTGCCGTTCGGGATCTTGGTGAAATCGCCGACGCCGTTACGCTTCTGCTTGGTGGTGAAAGCGCAATGATCGGTCGCCACCACCTGCAGCGAGCCCGCCTGCAGGCCCGCCCACAGCGAATCCTGGTGCAATTTGTTCCGGAAGGGCGGGCTCATCACGCGGCGCGCCGCATGGTCCCAGTCCTTGTCGAAATACTCGCTCTCGTCCAGCGTCAGGTGCTGGATCAGCGGCTCGCCGAACACTCGCATGCCCTTCTGGCGCGCCCGACGGATCGCTTCGTGGCTCTGCTCGCAGGAGACATGCACGACATAGAGCGGCACGCCGGCCATGTCGGCGATCATGATGGCGCGGTTGGTCGCCTCGCCTTCCACTTCGGGCGGCCGTGAATAGGCGTGGCCCTCGGGGCCGTTGTTGCCGCCAGCCAGCAGCTTCTGCGACAGGGCGGCAACGACGTCGCCATTCTCGGCATGCACCAGCGGCAGCGCGCCGAGATCGGCGCAACGCTGGAACGAAGCATACATCTCGTCGTCGTCGACCATCAGCGCGCCCTTGTAGGCCATGAAATGCTTGAACGAGGTGATGCCCTTGTCGACGACCGTGGCCATCTCGTCGAACACCTGCTTCCCCCACCAGGTAATCGCCATGTGGAAGGAATAGTCGCACGACGCCTTCGAGGTCTTGTTGTCCCACATCTGCAAGGCTTCGAGCAGCGACTGCTGCGGCGCCGGCAGGCAGAAATCGACCACCATCGTCGTGCCGCCGGAGAGCGCCGCGCGCGTGCCGGATTCGAAATCATCGGCCGAATAGGTGCCCATGAACGGCATTTCGAGATGGGTGTGCGGGTCGATGCCGCCCGGCATGATGTAGCAGCCGGAGGCATCGAACTCATGATCGCCATGCAGGCCCGAACCGATGGCGACGATCTTGCCGTGCTGCATCAGCACATCGGCCTTCCAGGTGCGGTCAGCAGTGACGATGGTGCCGTTTCGGATAACTTTGGTCATTAGCTGTTCCCTTGTTCTTGCCGCGCTTCTTACGAGCGTCGTTTGGAAGGTAGATTCTAAGCTCACTCCATGATGACAGCCGTCTCCACCACCGCATGGAACAAAACGTCGGCACCCGCCGAAGCCCATTCCTTGGTGATCTCCTCGGCCTCGTTGTGGCTGAGGCCATCGACGCAGGGGCACATCACCATGGCGGTGGGCGCGACGCGGTTGATCCAGCAGGCGTCATGGCCGGCGCCGGAGACGATGTTGCGGTGGGAATAGCCGAGGCGTTCGGCGGCATCGCGGATCGCCTTGACGCAACCCGCGTCGAAGGTGACCGGATCGAAAGCGCCGACCTGCTCGATCTCGTAGCGGATGTCGAGCGCATCGCAGATCGTGTCGATGCCTTCGCGGATGCGGCCGTCCATAGCGTCCAGCACTTCCTTTTCCGGGGAGCGGATGTCGACGGTGAAGACGGTGCGTCCGGCGATGATGTTGCGCGAATTGGGATAGACCTCCATGTGGCCGACCGCGCCGACGGCATCGGGCTGGTAGTCCATCGCGATCTCGTGCACCAGTTCGATCACCCGCGCCATGCCGAGCCCGGCATTGCGGCGCTTGGGCATCGGCGTCGAGCCGGTATGCGCCTCCTTGCCGGTCAGCGTCACCTGCAGCCATTTCAGACCCTGGCCGTGGGTGACGACGCCGATGTCGATGCCCTCGTCCTCGAGGATCGGACCCTGTTCGATATGCAGTTCGAAGAAGGCGTGGATCTTGCGGTCACCGACCTTCTCGCTGCCTTTCCAGCCGATGCGCTCGAGCTCCTCACCGAATTTCTTGCCCTGCTTGTCGACATGCCCGTACACATCGGCCTGGTCGAGCACGCCGGCGAACACGCCGGACGCCATCATAGCCGGCGCAAAGCGCGAGCCCTCCTCGTTCGTCCAGTTGGTGACGACGATCGGATGTTTGGTCTTGATGCCGAGATCGTTGAGCGAGCGCACCACTTCAAGCCCGCCCAGCACGCCGAGCACGCCGTCGTACTTGCCGCCGGTCGGCTGCGTATCGAGATGGCTGCCGACATAGACCGGCGGCAGGCTGGGATCGGTGCCTTCGCGGCGGGCAAACATCGTGCCCATTTCATCGACGCCCATTTCGAGCCCGGCCGCATCGCACCAGCGCTTGAACAGATGCCGCCCTTCGCCGTCTTCGTCGGTCACGGTCTGGCGATTGTTGCCGCCGGCAATGCCGGGACCAATCTTCGCCATCTCCATGATGGAATCCCACAAGCGGTCTGAATTGATTCGCAGATTCTCGCCGGGTGCGGCCATGCTCTAAAACCTCATCGATTGCGGGGCGCCGGCGTCCCCCTCCCCTCGAGGGGGAGGGATATCCGCATCCAGTTCGTCAATCTATCGCTCGCAAGACTTCTCTGACATGGTCGATCAATTCGTTGATCTGGCCCTTGGTGATGATCAGCGGCGGCGACAGCGCGATGATGTCGCCGGTGGTGCGGATCAGCGCGCCGCGCTCGAACGCCTTGACGAAGGCCGAGAAGGCCCGCTTGGTCGGCTGGCCGGCGATCGGCGCCAACTCGATCGCACCGATCAGGCCGATGTTCCTGATATCGATGACGTTCGGCTCGCCCTTCAGCGAATGCAGCGCGTCTTCCCAGTACGGCGCCAGCTCCTCGCCGCGGGTCAGCAGGCCCTCTTCCTTGTAGGTGTCAAGCGTGCCGAGTGCGGCCGCGCAGGCGATCGGGTTGCCCGAATAGGTGTAGCCGTGGAAGAACTCGATCATGTGCTCGGGGCCGGTCATGAAGGCGTCGTGGATCTCCTTCTTCACAAACACCGCGCCCATCGGGATGACGCCGTTGGAGACGCCCTTGGCGGTGGTCATGATGTCTGGCGTGACACCGAAATAGTCGGCGGCGAACGGCGTGCCGAGACGGCCGAAACCGGTGATGACCTCGTCGAAGATCAACAGGATGCCATGCTTGGTGCAGATTTCGCGCAGCCTCTCGAGATACCCCTTCGGCGGCAGGATGACGCCGGTGGAGCCGGCGACCGGCTCGACGATGACGGCGGCGATGGTCGAAGCGTCGTGCAGGGCGACGATGCGCTCCAGTTCGTTGGCGAGTTCCGCGCCATACTCCGGCACGCCCTTGGTGAAGGCGTTCTTCTCGGGCAGATGCGTGTGCGGCATGTGGTCGACGCCGCCGAGCAGCGTGCCGAACATCTTGCGGTTGGTGACGATGCCGCCGACCGAGATGCCGCCGAAATTGACGCCGTGATAACCGCGCTCGCGACCGATCAGCCGGGTGCGCGAGCCCTCGCCCTTCACACGATGATAGGCGATGGCCATCTTGAGCGCGGTCTCGACCGATTCCGAGCCGGAATTGGTGAAGAAGACATGGTCCATGCCCTTGGGCGCGAGGTCGACCAAGCGGTTGGCCAGTTCGAACACGATCGGGTGGCCCATCTGGAAGGCGGGCGCATAGTCGAGCTCGGCGGCCTGCTGCTGGATCGCCTCGGTGATCTTCGGCCGGCAGTGGCCGGCATTGACACACCACAGGCCGGCGGTGCCGTCGAGCACCTTGCGGCCATCGCTGGTCGTGTAATGCATGTCCTTGGCGGACACCATCATGCGCGGCGCCTGCTTGAACTGCCGGTTTGCCGTGAACGGCATCCAGAATGCGCTGAGATCGTTCGGCGTGACTTTCAGCCGGTTGGACATGACCAGGACTTCCCCTTGTAATCTGTTTCGGTGCGCCCAACGCTTGGTCTTTGCCGCGTTTTCATGCTACGCAAATTTTTGACCGATTGGACAAACGTTAGCACCGCCCTGTCGGCGGTCAAGGGATTACTAGCGGAAATGCGGCACCTGAAGTGCGTTCCACAGGCTAGGGAAAAACTGGTCCAGAGAATTGGTCCAGATGACCCTCAACGCGAGGGCTGGCAACGGTGACCACGGACGCCCCTCGTCGCACCCGCATCCAGCAGGAAAAGCGCGAACTCATCCTGGAGGCGGCGCTCGAGGTTTTCTCGACCAACGGTTTTCGTGGCTCGACAATTGACCAGATCGCCGAAGCCGCCGGCATGTCGAAGCCGAACCTGCTCTATTATTTCCGCCGCAAGGAAGACATCCACGAGACGCTGATGCAGCGCCTGCTCGACACCTGGCTGGCGCCGCTGCGTGAACTCGATGACATCGGCGACCCCTTGACCGAATTGCGCAGCTACATCAGGCGCAAGCTGGAGATGGCACGCGACTTTCCGCGCGAGAGCCGGCTGTTCGCCAACGAGATCCTGCAAGGCGCGCCGCGCATCATGCCGCTGCTGGCGGGCGAACTGAAAACGCTGGTCGACGAGAAGGCGACCGTCATCAAGGGCTGGATGCGCGCCGGCAAGATCGCCAAGACCGATCCGTGGCACCTGATCTTCTCGATCTGGGCGACGACGCAGCACTACGCCGATTTCGACGTCCAGGTCCGGGCCGTGCTCGGGCCGAACCGCGGCGGCGACGGCCGCTTCGAGGATGCGGCCCGCTTCCTGGAACAACTATTTCTTGATGGGCTTAAGCCGAAGACCTGACGCTTCAGGCGCTGCGCCGCTCGGCCGGCAGCGCGTCCAGCAACGTCTGCAGCTTGGCGATCGAATTCTGCTCGGCGAGCGGCGTGTAGACGATCAGCTTCATGTCCGAGCCGTCGCCGATCGACAGGCTCATATGCTCGAAGGTCATGGCGCCCGCGCTCGGGTGCCGGACATGTTTCACCCCCGACAACCGGTGCGCGACGTCGCGCTGCGGCCACCAGGTGCGAAATTCGGGGCTCGAACCCGTCATCAACTCGATCAGCCGCTCGAAATCCGGATCGCCGACATAGCGCGCACTCGCGGCCCGAAACGAGGCCAGCACGGTGCGCGCCAGTTGCTCCCAGTCGACCAGCAGGCGCCGGTGGTGCGGGCTCGTGAACACCATGTGGACGATGTTGCGGGCGTCACCCTCCAGCAAGCCATAGTCGCCGAACACCGCGACGGCAGCCGGGTTCCAGGCCAGCACATCCCAGCGCCGCCCGACAACATAGGCCGGCTGCAGCACCAGGCTCTGCAGCATGTGCAGCAAGGGGCCGTCGACTTTTTCCGGCGCCACGGCACGGCGCTCCGGCTGCTGGCGGTCGGCGAGGATGAACAGATGCTGTTTTTCGGCGGCGTCGAGGCGCAGTGCTTCGGCAAGTGCCGTCAGCACCTCGACCGAGGGCCTGACCTCCCGCCCCTGCTCCAGCCATGTGTACCAGGTGGTGCCGACACCGGCGATCATCGCCACCTCCTCGCGGCGCAAGCCCGGCGTACGCCGCCTGAGACCGGTGGCGATGCCGGTGGCCGAGGGCGTCAGCCTTTCGCGGCGCGAGCGCAGGAAGGCGCCGAGTTCGCGCCGGCGGCTGTCTTCAGCCGAATGTGTGGGGGCAGCGTGGGGTTGGGACTCCATGCGGGTATTATAGCAGTATTGATACCAGGATAAAGTTTGAACTGTTTGGCCCGCGCCAACTGTCCCATCTTCGGTTCAGAGCAACAGAACGGAGGCTCTGAACATGGAACTCAAAGACAAGACGATCCTCATCACCGGCTCTACCGATGGCATCGGCCGGGTCGTCGCGCAACGGCTCGGCGCCGCGGGCGCCCGTGTGCTGGTGCATGGCCGCGATGCGACGCGCGGCAAGGCTGTTGTCACCGGGATCGAAGCGACCGGCGGCAGGGCGGAGCTTCTGGTCGCCGACCTCTCGTCGCTGGCCGAAGTACGCCGGCTTGCCGGAGCCGTGCGCGCCCGGACGGATCGGCTAGACATCCTCGTCAACAATGCCGGAATCGGCACAGCGGGCCAAGGTGCCAAAAGGCAGGTCAGCGCCGACGGCTACGAACTGCGCTTCGCGGTCAACTACCTCGCCGGTTTCCTGCTGACATCGGAGCTTCTGTCGTTGCTGAAGGCGAGTGCGCCGGCCCGCATCGTCAATGTCGCCTCTGCGGGGCAGCAGGCGATCGATTTCAGCGATGTCATGCTGACCCGCTCCTATGACGGCGTGCGTGCCTATTGCCAGAGCAAGCTGGCGCAGATCCTGTTCACCGTCGACCTTGCGGAGCAGCTGAAAGGCACCGGCGTCACCGTCAACGCGCTGCATCCGGCGAGTTACATGAACACCACCATGGTCCGGCAGGCCGGGGTGACGCCGTGGAGTTCGGTCGAGCCCGGCGCCGATGCCATCCTCAATCTCGCCGCGTCACCCACGCTCGACGGGAAAAGCGGCCTCTATTTCGACGGCCTGCGGGAATCCCGCGCCGATGCCCAGGCCTATGACGCCAAGGCAAGGCAAAGTCTTCGAGCCTTGAGCCTTGATCTCATCGGCACGGCCTCCCTCACATCGAAGGAAGACCATTCATGACCAAGACAATCGAACACACCGTCATCATCGGCGGCTCGTCCGGCATCGGCCTGGCGACGGCGCGAAAACTGCTTGGCCCGGGCATGAAGGTGACCATCACCGGGCGCAACGAGGACAAACTGAAGAGCGCTTGGAAAAGCCTTGGCAGCGCTGCCGGGAAGGTTGCGTTCGACGCCGCGAAGCCGGATGAGGTCCGCCGGTTCTTCGAGAGCCTCGGACCTTTCGACCATCTGGTGCTGGCGGCCAGCGGCGGCAAGGGCCTTGGCCCCTTCCCGACGCTTGACCTGAGCGACATCGGCAGCGGCGTCGAGGAAAAGGTCCGCCCGCAGCTGTCCTGCCTGCAGGCCGCCTTGCCGACACTCAACAAGGCCGGATCGGTCACCTTCATCTCGGCGGTGTCGGCGCAGCTCGCGACGCCCGGCGTCGCCGGTATCGCCGCCATCAACGGCATGCTGTTGACTGTGGTGCCGATCCTGGCCCTGGAACTGAAACCGCTGCGCGTCAATGTCGTGGCGCCGGGCGTCATCGACACGCCCTGGTGGGATTTTCTGGCCGAAGAGCAGAGGCAAACGATCTTTGCCGACTATGCCGGCAAGACCCCGGTCGGCCGCGTCGGTCGGGCCGAAGACGTGGCCGACGCAATCGCCTTCCTCGTCTCCAACGGCTTCATGACCGGCCAGGTGCTGACCTGCGACGGCGGGCTGAGATTTGCGGCATAGGAACAGCGACTATCGGACTCCGACGGGACCTTAATTGGCCTTCTTTGGAACGCGGTCGTTCTCGTCCGCGGGCCTGTCGCCTGCCGGTTTTGCCCAAACAGGCTTTTCCGGCACATGGGAATAGTCAGATGTATCCGCCCCATACATCTTGTTGTCGATCGCCTCTTGCCAGCTGTAGTCCGCGTCGGACGGTGAAACGTCGGCGATCTCATGGCGGGAGGAGCGAGCGTGAAGCCAGTTCGGGGTGATCTCTCGAACCAATTGTGCAAAGCGTCCCATCGAAACCGTTCCTTTCCTTGTCCTTTCCAGGAGGCGCGATCACGGTTGCGTCGGCTGCACCTAGAGTTGACCTCTCAGCCAGGCCAGCGTCTCGGCAACGCCGGCCAGCCCGTACTGCGCGGTGGTTTGCGCCGGTGGTTTGACCCGTATCGATATGCCGCCGGCATCATTGATCGTTTCGAAGCCGTTTTCGTCCGACGTGTCGTCGCCCAGGAAGACCGGGCGGCGACCTGCGAATGGCGCAATCTCCATGAAACGCCGGATCGCGGCACCCTTGGCCGCCTCCAGCGGCAGCAATTCCACGCCGGCGTTGCCGGCAACCACTCGGTAGCCCTTTGGCAGGCCGGCCAGCGCCTGCTCGACAAGCTGCGTCGCGCGCGGAAGCAGATGCGGGGCGGCGCGCGTGTGGATGGCCAGCACCCGTCCCTTGCGCTCGATATACGCCCCACGACCGAGCTCGGCCTCGATCTCGTCGGCAAGGGCTGCGATATCTGCCGGCTCGTCCGCAATTTCGACGTCGTCGTCCGGCAGGAGCCGATGTTCCAGGCCATAGAGCCCGGCGGCGCGCAGTTTCAAAGGCTGAAACAGATGATCGACAGCCGAAACGGACCGGCCCGTGATGAACGCCAACGCCCCGTTCAGCTTGCGGTCCAGGCCTTGCAGCAAGGAGCGAAGCTCGTCGCTGACCGAGACTGCGTCCGGGTGCTCGGCATGTTCCAGCAACGTGCCGTCGATGTCGAGGAACAATGCCCACTCGCCGGTCAGCACAGGCTGCGGTTTCTCCATGACGGCCTGCGGCTTTTGCAGGGTCTCGCCAATCATCTTCTGCAGCGTATCGCTCATGACATCGCCATCCGTCTGCGCTCAAAGATGGAGACGACATTGTCGACGCTGGGCGGCGGGTCGCCGGCGGCACCGGTTACCCGATCGAGGTCTCCGCGCTTGCGCAAACGCGCCGCATCCAGAAGCATGCTGCCGGCCCAGCGATAGACGTTGTTGTTGCGGATCGTCTCGCGCATGGGTCGCATGCGCTCGCGCTGTTCTTCGGGCGCCATGGTCAATGCCTGCAACAGCGCTCCGCTCATCATGGCGGCATCGTAAGGGTTGACGATCAGCGCCTCCAGCAATTCGCGCGAGGCGCCGGCGAATGTGCTCAGCATCAAAACACCCTGCTCGTCGTCGCGCGCGGCGACGAATTCCTTTGCGACGAGGTTCATGCCGTCATGCAGGCTGGTGACCATGCATATGTCGGCGGCGCGATAGATCTCGTACACCTGTTCCTGCGAATGATGTTCGGCCACCATGATCACCGGCCTGTAACCCTCGCTGCCATAACGCCGGTTAAGCTCTTCGGCATAACGGTGGCACTCGTCATGGAGCAGCTTGTAGGCCGGCAGCGTGCCGCGGCTGGGTGCCGCGACCTGCAGGAAGACAAGTTTTCCGATCCATTCAGGCTGTCGCTTGAACAATTCGTTCAAAGCGTGGAACCGATCAAGAATGCCCTTGGTGTAATCGAGGCGCTCGACCCCGACGGCCAGCTTCACATCCGCTTTAAGGCCGAACCTCTCGCGCATGCGAGCGCGGCAATCATCGACATCGGGAAGTTTCGCCAGCAGGTCCGCCGGCCATTCTATCGAGATGGGATAGGCGTGCACCAATGTGGTTCGTCCGCCGTAGGAGATGGCCGCATCGGCCCGCTCGATGCGGCTTTCCAGGAAGCGATCTACGCTTTCGGTGAAATTGTTGGCGTGGAACTGGGTGTGGAAGCCGATGATCGAACTGCCGAGCAGCCCTTCGAGGATGCGTTCACGCCAGGGACAGATGCTGTACACTTCCGAATTCGGCCACGGGATGTGCCAGAAAGTGATGACGATCGCCTCCGGCAGGCGCTCGCGGATCATGCGCGGCAGCAGCGCGAAATGGTAGTCCTGGACCAGCACGATCGGCCGCTCGTTGCGGGCCTCGGCAACCACCGTATCGGCAAACTTCCGGTTGACGGCTTCATAGGCAGCCCAGTCGGAGGCGCGAAAAATCGGCCGGGTGAAGGCGATATGGCAAAGTGGCCAAAGGCCCTCATTGGCGAAACCGAGATAATAGCCCTGATGCTCTTCCTCCGTCAGCCAGACCCGGCGCAACGTGTAGGACGGGTTGCCAGGCGGCACCTGCACACGATCGTGGTCGTTGACGGTGAGGCGGTCCGCCGTTCCGCCGCCATAGGCGATCCAGGTGCCGGCACAGGCGCGGGTAATGGGCTCGAGCGCCGACACCAGTCCGCTGGCCGGGACGAGCAACTCGACGCCGTCGCCCTTCACATTGTGGATGTACGGTTCGCGATTGGACACAACGATGACCTGCGCATCGGGCAGATCGTCGGCCAGGATCTTGCGCAATGTTTCGGGCGACCAGGTCACCAGCGCGGCATCGGCCGATTGGCCATTCTTTTCGAACTCCCGTATCACCTTGCGCGCGGCTTCCGCGGCCACATCTTCGCCTGCCGTATGTGCGACCGCGGGTGGATGACGGCGACGGTGCCGCGATATGGAGAGGAAAACGGCAAAAGCGGAAAAACCGAGGCTCGCGAAGATCAGAACCCAGAGCAGGTCCGCACCGTAGTTTGTCATAGAATGTCAACTCACCCCGGCCGTCGGCGACCGTTTGTTCGTGTTCCCGTTTGAAATGGTCCGCCGACCACGTGGTCAGCGTTCGGACCTGTATTTTTGCAACGCACAAAGCTCGGATCGGTTCCGGCAATTTTGTTCGGATCATGTCCTTACGATGAGCGGCACCAGCCCTTCATGGCGGTCGGCAAGGAAAGCGACGACCCGGTCACCGACGCGCTGGAAGGTGAGATCGACGACCCGGTCGCCGACGCCCAGGTGCCGCAGTGTCAGCGTGTCGATGCCGATCGGCAGTCTCGGGCGGGTGACGCGGATTTCGCCATCCCAGCCGTCGATCTCCAGGCCAAGGCAGGCCTGCATCAGCATGAAGGCGGATCCCGCCGACCACGCTTGCGGCAGGCAAGCGACGGGATAGGCGATGGGTGCTTCGCCCGGCGCGCGTGTAAACCCGCAGAACAGTTCGGGCAGCCGCATGTTGAAATGGACCGCGGATTCGAATGTGCCGCTCATCAGGCGAACCACGCTTTCACGCTCGCCATAATGCGCCAGGCCGGCACCGCATATGGCGGTGTCGTGCGGCCAGATCGAGCCATTGTGGTACGACATCGGGTTAAAGAACACCGCATCGTCGGCAAGCGTCCTCAGCCCCCAGCCGGAATGGAAGGAGGCGGAAAGCAGCTGGTCGGCGACCATCTGGGCCCGCGCCGGCTCAGGCAATCCGACAAAGAGCAGATGCCCGGCATTCGAGGTCCGCACCTTGCAGGGCTCGCCGGCACCGTCGATCGCGAGGGCATAGAAGCCGAGATCGTCAAGCCAGAAATCGCGTTCCACCGCCACCCGCATCGCCTCGGCGCGGTCCTCCCAGTGATCGGCTTTGTCGTCCTCGCCACGGCGGCGGGCAAGCTTGGCCAGCCCGCGGAAGGCGGCAAAGACATAGCCCTGCACTTCGACCAGGGCTATCGGGCCCTTGGGAATGCGGCCATCGGCATGGAAGACCGAATCGAAACTGTCCTTCCATCCCTGGTTTGCGAGACCGGACTCGGCCGCTCGCTGATAAGTCACGAATCCGGTCTCCCGGCCCGCCTCCTCCGTCCATTCGGCCGCCGCGCACAGCGAAGGCCACAGGCCGTCGATGAATGCCATGTCACCGGTACGATCGGCGTAGGCGCAAGCAAGATAGATGTAGAGCGGTGTCGTATCGACGCCACCGTAGTAGCGGCCGAAGGGAAGCTCCCGCAGCGCCACCATTTCGCCTTTGCGGGTCTCGTGCATGATCTTGCCCGGCTGCGAATCGCTGAACGGCGATGTCTCGGTCGCCTGATGCTGGGCCAGAAAGGCCAACACGCCCCGCGCCAGCCCGGGATTGAGCCACAGCATCTGCAGCGCCGAGATGACGCCGTCACGACCGAACGCCGTCGAGAACCAGGGGATGCCGGCATAGGGATAGGGACCGGTCGCCAGTTCGGTGGTCAGCAGCGCGACATCGGCGCGGGCGCGCTCGACCCAATCGTTGAAGACGCGGCCGGAGCTGCGCACCGTCGCGCCATGACGACGTTTGGCCCGCATGCCAAAGCGGGCGCGGGCGGCAGCGGCGCGGAACCGGTCGCGGTCGGGCTTGTCGGCCACCTCGGGACCGACCTCGACATAAAGCACCTTCCTGCTGCGCTTGGTCACGGCGATCAGGAAATCGGCACGGTTGGCTGTCAGTTGGTCCGGCGCCTGCGAGAACGATATCGCAGAGAGGCGGGCCAGGCCGTCGAGCCCGTCATAGCGCAGCAGGACCGACGTCGCGTCTGTCTCGGCGGCATGGGCCAGCCCACGCTTCAGCCGTGTCGACCCCCGCACTTCGAACATGTCGCGGAAATCGGCGGAATAGTGCAGGGAGACGCTGATCGTCGAATGTTCCCGGCTGTAATTGGAAAGGGTGATGCGTTCGAACAGCCTGTCCTGCCAGAGCAGCCTGACGCGTTCGATGTGGATGGCTCCCTGCGGGATGTCGCGTCCGCCGGCGCTCTGTATCGGCAGATTGGTCAAATTGGTGGTGAACAGCACATTGTCCTGGCTGAGCGAGGCGCCGAGCAGCGATGTCTGCCTGCCGCCGACGGTCAGCCGGAACTCGGAAAGAACCCGTGTGTCGTCGCGAAAGAAACCGTCGCCGGCTCCGCGTATGTCGCCATAGGCGTCGGCAACCGCGAAGCAATCGCCCTGCTTGAGCGCAAACAACCGATGCGGCTCGCGAGGGGCGGTGGCGTCGAGCGATGCAAGCGCAACCGCGGGATCGAGCTGGCGCTCATCGAGTTGGGCCATTCGTCAAAGATCCCTGTTGTTTCGTTGTCGTGGCTCGAGCACGTCGTTGCTCAAGACGCCTTCGCCTCGGTCGGCACGCCGATCAGGCGTGCATAGGCGGCCAGATAGTCGCCGGCCATTCTTCGAGCGGAAAAACGCTTTTCAAAAACGGCCCTCACCTTGCGCCTGTCGAGCTGCAGCAAAGCAGGCACCGCGGCGACCGCTCCATCCAGCGTGTCAGCGATGAAACCGGTCACGCCTTGATCGATGATCTCGGGCAGCGCACCGCAATTCCAGGCGATCACCGGCGTACCGCAGGCCATGGCCTCGATGGCGGCGAGCCCGAACGGCTCCGGCCAGTCGATCGGAAACAGCAGGCCGGCCGCCTTGCCGAGAAATTCCGCCTTCTGGTCCTCCTCGATCTCGCCGACATAGACGATGCGATCACCGTCGATCAACGGTTCGACCACCTCGTGGAAATAGGCGCGGTCGTCGTCGCCGATCTTTGCCGCGAGCTTCAGCTTGAGCCCCGAATGCGAGGCGATCTCGATAGCGCGATCCGGGCGCTTGTCGCGTGAGAACCGGCCGAGGAAGGCAAGGTAGGGTTCTTCCGCCGTCGTCTCGAAAGTCGGTTCGTAGAGAGTGGTCGGCAGCCCGTGATGGATCGTCGCCAGCCAATTGGCCTTGGCAAGGCCCGCCTTCTGGCTGTGCGAAATGGAAATCAGGGGAAAACGCGGAAACCGTTCATAGGCCGGCGCCAGGTCCACATAATCCAGCCTGCCATGCGGCGTCGTCACCGTGCGGTCGGCGAGATCCTCGAAGAAGGAAAAGTGCAGGAAATGGCTGAGGTGGAAGTGGATGACATCGAACTCCGACGCCCGGTCCCTCACCTGAGCAAGCATCGAAAGATGCGCAGCGATCTCGGATTTGAGCGGACGCGGATCGAGGCGCAGCGCGCGTTCCCGGCTGGCTACCAGCGTCGCGGAAGTCTGGCTGTCGCCACTGGCGAACAGCGTCACCTCATGGCCCAGATCGACCAGCGCTTCGGTTAGATACGAGACGATGCGCTCGGTGCCGCCATAGAGCCTTGGCGGCACCGATTCATAAAGCGGCGCGACATGGGCGATTTTCATATTCCATCCTGGATGCTGGGCATGCAGGTGTGAAATGCGTCAACGCCTCGATTGGTTCCGATTTTATGATCGAGCCGTCGGCACCATAGGCCGCAGTCGGCATGCAACTGTGCGTCAAACGGATTGCGCGATCAGGGTCAGAAAGCCACCGCTCAGGGCGACATTGCCGACGAAGCCATTGATGCGGGACGCACGATCCGGGCCCTGATGGTCCCAAAAATTGTGGAACATCGGCGTGGCAACGATCAGGAACACAAGCAGCACCGCGGCCGCGAGTGCCGTCCACAATCCTGCGATGACCAGCACGCCGGCGGCGATCTGAAGCACGATGCCGAGCCACAGCGCCAATCTTGCCTGCGGCACGCCGCGCGCAGCCATCATCTGGGTCAGGAAGGCCGCGTTCTGGATGTTGGGCAGGCCGGCGAAGACGAAGGCGCCGCCGAGCAACAGGCGAGCGAGAAACAACAAGGTTGAAGGCAAATCGGCAGGCATCAAACGCTCCCTTGGAAAGTGGAGCGCCGCCTTTCGACGGCGCTCCCAAAATACAATCAGGCGGCCTTGGCCGCCGGCATCGGGTGAATGGCCTGGAACGGAATGCACAGCCGGTTCCAGGTGTTGATCATGCCGAGCGCAACGGACAGCTTGACCAATTCCTCTTCCGAGAAATGCTCGAGCGTCTTTGCATAGAGCTCGTCCGGCACGCCATTGTTGGCGATCAGGGTGACGGCCTCGGTCCAGGCCAAGGCGGCGCGTTCGCGCAGGGAAAACAGCGGCGATTCCTTCCAGGCTGAAACCAGGTAGAGCCGCTGCTCGGTCTCGCCGTCGCGCCTCGCCTCGCGGCTATGCATCTCGACGCAGTACGAGCAGCCATTGATCTGCGACGCTCTGAGCTTGATCAGGTGCAGCAGGCTCACCTCGAGCCCGCATTCGTCCACCGCCTTGTTGAGCGCCGACACGGCCTTCATGATCTCCGGCGCCTTGGCGAAAAATTGCAGCCTCTGTTTCATCTTCTTGTCCTTTCAAATCTGCCTGGGTTTGGGTCGGCGGGGGTTAACTGGATTTCTGCGGCCGCTGGTGGCGCTCGACGAAGGCGCAGCTCGCGGCAAGCGACCTGGGATCGCCTTCTGCCGCATAGGTGGCCACGATATCGGACAGCTTGGTCTCGGCGAGCGCGGCGCGATAGGCGCGCTCGGCCTTCAGCATCGCCGCGTTGATGCCGCAGGGTTTGACATAGGCTGAAGCATCGAGCTTCACCGGACCGCGCTGGCGGATCTCGCCGCAACGGAAGGCCGGCTCGCGGCCCTCGACGGCCAGCACGATGTCGAGCAGCGTGATGCGCTCGGCCGGCCGCGCCAGCC
>NZ_RZTE01000042.1:51784-52179 GCF_003997415.1 Mesorhizobium sp. M7A.F.Ca.MR.245.00.0.0
GATAAGAATTATCCACGATACTATGTATCCACGATAAAGGAGCCGATAGCCACCGGCAGGCCCGGGCACCGATTCCAGGATGCGCGCGGCGCTCAGCATGTTGAGATGCTTCAGCAGATAGCTAGGCGACAGGCCAAAGGCCTCGGCGAGAGCAGCGCCAGGCATGGTGCTGTTCCCCTCCACACTCGCCAGCGTGGCAGCGCAATGGATGGCTGCCTCAACGCCCTCGCCCAGCTTCATTGGATCGGCTCCTTTATCGTGGATACATAGTATCGTGGATAATTCTTATCTGCAATAGAAAAATGCAGAGTCGTCCGCTTTCGAAAAAGGAATACGTTGGTGGCGAAATCGGCGATGACAGTGTCTTTCTCCCCGTCACTATACGGGGAGAAATG
>NZ_RZTE01000043.1:0-51267 GCF_003997415.1 Mesorhizobium sp. M7A.F.Ca.MR.245.00.0.0
GGGAACTTCTCGGTCAGCCAGGCATCCACGTTGGTCCGCGCCTCGTCTGCGGTAGGACCCTGTTCGCAGGCGGCAACTCCGACCGCCTCAAATCCGCTGCCTTCATATTTCTCCTGCAGTTCGATCAAATGGGGCATGGCGTCGACACATGGTCCGCACCAAGTCGCCCAAAACTCAACGAGGTAGACCTTGCCGGGCCGAAAGTTCGTGAGGGGCTCGCCACGCAGCCAGTTCTCCACTTTGATCGCAGGAGCCGGGGACCCCATACGCAGTTCCATCTTGGTGTCCAAAGTCATTCCACACCTTTCGTCTCTTTTGTCGCGGAATATTTTCCAGTCAAAATCGGACACGGTCTCGAGGGCATTGCTCCCTCTCGCTTGCTTCAGCGGAGCTCTCACCGTGTTGCCGCACATCAAGCACGGCAAAGGGCATGCCAACCCTTCTTAGCTTCGGCAAGCGCCGGTACCGCCTTGAATAAGCGAGCCCTAACACGGCCAGCTGACGTTAACCTGAATGTCGGCTTTCGACGGCTCACCTTAGCGGCTGCCGTTTAGGAAGGTGAGAGTTTGGCTGGCCCGCTGGCGATAAGACCGGCTTCGGCGTCCTGGAGTAGTCGCACTTCGGCGATGGGGTCGAAAGTGCGGGAGAGGCTCGGTACCCTTGCAGCCACCGCCGCATGTGGCCCGGCGTCATAATTCGCGTCGCGGTTGCCAACGGCGGCGTTGGGCTCGATCCACGTGGCGTTGAGCCCGACAGCACGTAAAGCTGCATCGTGATTGAATGCCCTTTGCTGTTTCACGCCAAGCAGGAGTCGCGCGACGCTACCTTGCTCAAGCGCGAGCAGAGCGATCTGACGCCGTAGGAATATTGCTCGTCCCGCTTTTGCCGCCAGAGGCGGAAATCTTTCCTGAATGCCACCGCCGATCATCAATATCGACGAATCATATCCCGCTGCCCATTTGTTCGACTCCGAGGTCGGGCCAGCACTCCGTCAAGGGACGGTTGATGAACCCTAGATGCTCGGGATTGGCGCATGGCGCGCGCCGCAGAAGGCTGTCAAGGATGCGGCGCGCTCGCCAGGCCAGCAGCCCAAAGTTCGGATCAGCCAGCCCGCGCTGTCCAAGGCAGGCGTTCTGAACGAAAAGGCGTCGGTCTCGCGGTCCGTCCCAGTACACCGAAAAATCCTCGCCGATGGCGAGCTCATTGCCGATCTGTTCGAGGCGATCTGCGATCGGTTCTAGGAAACCCGGCAGCGGTTTCTCGTACCCGGTGGCCAGGATGACGATATCGGCGGTTACTTCTCCGATGTTGTCCAAGCCGCGTTGCAGCGTGAGCCTGTGCCCTGCTCCGGCATTGATGCAGCGCGACACGTTGCAACTTGGCCGCAATGTGATCTCGCATTGGTGTGGCTCGAGAAAGGCGTGGTGGTAGAGCGCCTGATAGACCGCGCGCAACTTGCTTTCTGAAATGCCCTCGGAGGCAAGCGCGAAACGCCGCAGGAACAGCTGTCGATGCACCTCGCTCATCGCAGCAAAACGATCCGAGAAGCATGGCGTGAACAGCCCGTTTGTGAACGCGTGGTCGTCGAAAGGCATCTCGCGCGTCAAGACCCATGTGATCGCCGCGGGCCGCCGTTCTTTCGGCCGGCCGACAAGGTGCAGTAGCAGCTCGGCTCCCGACTGTCCGCCGCCAACAACGCAGACATGCTTTTTTTGCACCTCAGGATTGATGTGGGCCAACTCAGATGAGTGGAACAGGTTGGGTCCAGTCCAGCCATGAAACTGAGGCGGAATTTGCGCCTGCTTGCCTATGTCGATGACGAGGTTTCTTGCATCAAGGACCGCGTTGTCCGTCCGCACGCGAAACTCGCCGTCAAAGCGGATTTCGCGAACGGCCTCGCCGCCACGGACAAGCGGATTCTTCTGGAACGCCCAGTTGAGATATTGGGCGAACTCGGCTCTAAGCACCCCGTGAAATTGCGCATTGAGGAAATTGTAAAGACGCCCGTTCTCGTGGAGGTAGTTTACGAATGTGTAGGCTGATCGCGGATTGACCAGAGTAACCAGATCCTGGAAGTGGCCGACCTGGAGCTCCGCGCAATCGAAAGCGCTGCCTGGATGTCCTCGGAAATCGACCTCCCGGTCCAGGAACAGTGCCCCTTGCGCAATCTCTTCCTGTATCTGACACGCAAGGCTCAAATTAGATGGTCCAGCACCCACACCAATACAAAAGAGGTCCACTTATCCTTACTCCTCTAGGAGTGTTTTCCAACTCAGCGGCATGTTGACGTCGATTGCCGGGCATTGAGCAATGCGAACCTCACAGGCATGCTTGAGCCGCGGTCCCGACTGAGAGGACAGCAAAAGCGTGTGCCGCCTTCCAGGTCTTGGGCTCAATGTCGGCGGCATCGACAGCGGCGCGGCGTGATCCGAACCCAAGAGCAGAAGGAAAGTGTGTGATGCTGTCGCGCGGCTCTTCCGGATCTTACGGCGGCTTCTAGCGCCGGCCTCCACCCCAGGAGTGGCTGTTTCCCTGCCACGACGGAAGCGGCTCTTTCTTTCGAGGGGCGTAACCATGGATAACGGCTCTTAATGCTTTCGGAGACTCCCATGCATGCGGCGTGCCGGATAAAGACCTGTCAAACCAACGAGTTCGCGCAGTTCCAGCTCGTCTGGAATCCGACATTGTCGCACGCCCGACGATCGGGCAGGGGAAGCTCCGCGGCAGCGGCCCTTGCACACCGCAGGCTGACAGGGACAGCCGCCGATTTGACGCGCGTCCGGGTACTGATAAGGGGCCTTCCAACAGGGTTCGCGCACGAGGCGGGGTCTCCTGGTACACCCGCCCTGTGGCTTGGCTGCGGTCTGCTGCAGCCGTTCGTCTTTACTGCCCGTTGCGGACGATCTCGCACGAGTTGGTTCACGAGAGCGTCGTGAAGCAGTCGAGGCGTCCGGTTTGGCTCTGACAAGCGTCGCAAGATGTTCGCGGATCCAGCCATGTCTCCGCAATCCGACCGGTAACCGACGACGACTTCGGACTGGTTGGCGGTCCTACGACCTGATCGGTGTTCCTACGGAGCTGATCAGCGAGCCAAAAACAGCGGCAATGTGGTCTTCCCAAAGCTCCAGCTCGGCGGACCGCCGAAAATCCGCTCACGCAGCCCACGGCTGCCATAAGCACCCATGACCATCATGTCAGCACAGATGTCGTTCGCGTGCTGGGTCAGCACTGTGCCCGCCGATTTGCCGGCGCTCTTAAGCAGGTCAACGGAGACCCGAGCACCGTGCCGAGTAAGATAGGCAGCGATGTCAGCTCCAGACTGCGCGCCTTTCCCGTTGTTTTGCGCCTTTGGATCGACCATAGCGACACAGACTTCCTTGGCAGCGGATAGGATACTAAGAGCTTCCCGAACCGCACGCGAGGCCTCTACACGCGAATCCCAGCCGACCAGCACGCGTCGAGGCGACAGCGTCGCCTTAACGCCCTTCGGCACGATGAGCACCGGCTTTCCGCTATCGAACAAGCAGCCGTTGACAACAGGAGGTCCGAGAGTCTCATCGTTGAGGAGGTCTCCTCCAACGATCGTCAGGTCAGCGCAGAGCGCCCGCTGTCGTGCCACTTCACCGAGGCTAGCCGGATCGCAATAGTCGGTGTCAACGTCACAGGAAAGCGACATAGCTTTCAGCCTTTTGAGGATATCCGCGGACCGTCTTTCCATTCTGGTCACGTCCTGTGAAAATTTCTCGATTTGCTGAAATCGATAGTTCGGTACTGCAATTGCCTGTGCACGTCCTGTATTCCATTCGGGGGGCGGAGACAACATCAAGAGCAATGGAGGCGGTATAATGAGTACCGATAGGTGCGCGCCGACCTCGGCACACAGTCCGGCAGCTGTTGTGAGGTCCTCATCAGAATGATCAGCACCCGTCACACTGAATATGCTTTTAAATTCCATTTGCCTGCTTCTCCTGGTCTTCGTTAGGAGCGCCTCAAAGCGGCAACACCGCTCTCAGGAGGAAGAGAGAGCGGCACCACGTTCGATCACCGATTTCAGTCGTCCGGCTTCTCGAGCGAGTAGCCGGCCGACCTGACGGTGCGAATGACGCTGCCGGGCAAGGCCGTTTTCAGCGCCCTCCTGATTCGGCTGATATGGACATCGACGGTGCGTGCACCGACATGAATGTTGGGCAGCCAGGCCGCCCCGATAAGCTCGTCCCGGCTGAAGACCTTGCCGGGGGCCTCAATCATAAGCCGCAGCACGTTGAAATCGATCCGTCCGAGATGGATGTCGTGGCCATTACCGCGAACCCGATGGGCATCGAGCTTCATCTCCAGGCCTCCACAACAAATCCAACTGTCGTTTTCAACCCCGTTCGGACCACGCTTGGTCAGCCCGAGCCTCGCCCGCAGGCAGTCGAGCAGCTTGGCCGGAGCCACCGGCCGCACAAAGCTCTCAACGCCTGCCTTCAAGAGATCGAGGTGCTGGTGCTCGGCGCCAGGCGCGATCAGGGCGATGATAGGCAGGTCGGTGGTGCGCGGTTCCCGCTTGAGGTGGGCGCAAATTGCGGACCCGTTTATGCTGGCTGGGTCGCAATCCAGCACTACGGCCTGAAGCTCCCGTTGTTCGGCCAAGGCCAGCGCAGCCTTCGCGCCGTCTGCCGTCTCACTGCTGAAACCGTCAACCTCCAGTATGTGGCTGTAGAGCAGATAGAACTCGGCATCTTGCGAGCAGATCAGGACCAGCGGCTTCTTCATCGGCGATACCCCAACAACCTGGTCGGCCTCGAGTCCCTGGATCGAGGGGACTGGCCAACATAGTTTCTCGGGTCCGTCATGATGGCCTTTCTCGAAAATCGCGCCCATCATGCCAGCGCCACGTGGGGAAAGGTTTCGATGACTGAAATCGCATCGTCGACCAGCTTCGTACCGGCCGTGGCGAGCTTCAGGAGCGTCTCGAAGCCAAACCGGTGGACATCGCGCAGCGTTTTGGACAAAACGACCAGCCGTCCGGTCGTGAAAAGCACCCGACCAAAACCCTCATGGCTCACCTGGATCATCGGCGATGCCATAAGGCCGCAGCGCTCCTCGATCGCAAGCCCGATGGCGGCGTAGTACTTGTCGAGCCTCCACAGCACGTCGGGATCGGGATCTCCGATGATTGGGATCCCTCGGCGCTGTTCCTTGGTAATGATGAAGTCGCCCAGCAGCTCAGCGTCCGCTTTGCGTTCCCACGAGCCATAGGAATCCTGAGAACGGATCAGCCGCACGAGGCATTTGACGAACGGGGTGCAAAGAGCCGCCTCGTCTTCGGCGACAGCTGGGGGGATTGCGGGGTCAGGCATTGGCGTCCTCCTCTTTTCAGTCCTCGTCCTCGAAGGACGGTTTCTTTTCGGCAATGCCCGCTCGCGCCAGCACCTTGCGCAGCCAAGGCGGAGGACACGTCCTGAGCATCATCTGCGTGCGCAAGAGCACCTGTGGGATCGATTGGGGCTCCGCCACTTTGATCGGGTGGATTTTTGCCGCGACAAGCTTGGCTGCCGAAGGGCCGCCAATTGCCAGACAAAACAGGATCTGACAGCCCTTGAGCGCATCCACCTTTGGCGTGATGCGATCATCGCGCTCGGCCCGATGCTCCCCGCTTTCATCGGACACGTCATCGAAGGCCACGGCTTCTACGAGATTCCATTCCTCGCGCGTCACGTCGTAGACAGCAAAGCGCCTGGCCGACCCGAAATGGGCGTTGAGGTCCTGCATGTCCTGAGTGGCGATCGCAACGCGCAATGCGCCCTTACGTCGTTCAGGCATCGGGGCGAAAACCTCACTACTGACCAGCGAGAGGCGGCGAACAGCGTTCATCGTGATATTTCTCGATTACGGAGTGGATCAAGCGCCTCAGGAGTGGGCGCGTGTTGGTTGGCCTGGAAGATGCTGGCGACCTCGAAGATCATGTCGCGGGTGCCCTGATAGAGAATTGCGAGCTTGTGCTGGCTGCCTAGTCGATCGAAGACCGGGAACCCGATGCGCATGAGCGGAATTCGGAGCCGCTCCGATGCTTGGCGCCCGTGCGAATGCGTGACAAGCAGGTCAGCACCGACGGCAAGACTTTCCAGATCGCCGAGATCGCCGATCTGAACCGAAACCGCCGGGACTTTCTCGAGAATTTTAGACCTGTCGGTCGTTGTGACGGCCGCGGCTATCTCGGAGCCGAGGCCAGCAAAGAAGGTCGCAAGTTGGAACAGCTGGTCTGGTTCGGCAGCGATGGCAATTTTCTTGCCGCCGAAATGGAAATGTCCGTCGAGCATCGCGTCCTGCAATTGCGCCCGGCGCCGGCGCACGCGGGCCGGTACCGCCGCGCCCGAAATCGCAGACAGCAGCGACACGAAGCGGTCCGTGTCCTGCAGCCCAGTCAGTGACTGGAACAACACGTAAGGCACGCCGGTCAACCCGTGCAGCGCTTTCGCCGGGCGGCGCATGTGCTCACCGATGGCGATGCATTGCATGGCCGTGCCCAACTCGCGAATGTCTTCGACGCTGGTGCCGCCGTATGTGGTCGCTACCCAGCGGTCAGGAACCGTACCGTCGAGCGAGCCTGAAATGTCGGGCAGAATAACCGGCTTGAGCCCAAAGCTTTCAACCATGTCCCGCATATGCTCGATGTCGGCGATAGAGAGGTTGCATCCGGGCAGGATTGCGATCTTCTTCGGGTGCCGCGCCCGTTCGCCCGAGCGCGTAATCCCTTCGATCATTGCGGTGACTGCCTTGGCCCAGCCCTCTTCGATCGCGCCGTCAAAATCCGGCGTGTTGGCCAGCACGACCTCCGTACCCGCAAGCTGTTGCGTGTGCTTCCGCATGATGTTGGCAATATCACCCGCGCAATCTTCGCCACGCGTCTCCACCAGCGCGGTCGTGCACACCCCGATCAGCGTTGGCTTCGTGCGGTTCTTGAGGTTGAGGATCGCCTCTTCCAGATGGTCGGCTGCGCCGAGGATGGTCGCCACCTCATCCATCGCCGTAGTCTGCAAGGGAATCGCTTCTTTGAAGTGCCGCACGAAGAGAACGAGCGCAAAGCTTGTGCAGCCTTGGCTGCCGTGGAACAGCGGCATCGCACCGTCGACGCCAAGAAAGGCAAAGGCGGCACCCAGCGGCTGCGACGACTTCAGCGGGTTGACTGCCGCCGATTTGCTCTGGGGAAGGATGCGGGCCATCGGTCGCCTCAACACTCGTGTGCCGTCGCGCAGGCGAATTCATCAAACAGGTACGCGGTCTCGTTCCTCGTGCACGGCAATTCGCCTATCAGCTCAGGCTGGCAATCCCACGGGGCCGGCTGGCGCACCTGAGACCAGATCGGATTGTGAATGGCGAGGTCGATCTGGCGTACGAGTTCCACCATGCCGTCATAGCCGGCATAAGGATGCTGGCGCTCCTGGTTGATATCGAGCCAGGGCGTCTTGGCCTTGAGCGCAATGAATTGCGTGCGACCGCCCGACAGCATGATATCGGCCCTGTGTTCAGAGAGCATGGCGTACAGCTCGCTCGCAGCCATGGATTCGAACATGTGCTTGTCGTGCTTGAGAACTTGTTTGATGCGCTCCTTGTCCTGCACCGTAGATTTCTTGATCGAGGTGCCGACGATCTCGATTCCGATCTCCATCAGCGCATGGACAACCGACCAGGACTTCACACCGCCTGTGTTGAGCAGCACGCGCTTGCCTTGGAGCCTTTGCCGGTAGGATTCGAGTTTCTTCCACGCGATCGCCTCCTGCTGCGCGATCAGCGTCTCTGTGCGCTCGAGGATCTCCGGATCGGCGCCCTTCCTCACCAGCAGCCTGACAAGGTTTCGAAGAGCTTGCGATGTGTCGGAGATGCCATAGAAGGAGCCCTCGAAGAACGGGATGTCCCAGCGCTCCTCCATCTTGCGGGCAAGACTGATCAGCGCGGTCGAGCACACCATCATTGCCGCCCGGGCGCGGTGCGCGGAAGCAATGTCGCGGTAACGCGCATCGCCGGGAATGCAGGCGCGCACCCGGATCCCGAGCCGATCGAGGAGCGGCTTTACAAGCCAGAATTCGCCCGAGAGGTTGAATTCGCCAAGGATGTTGATGTCGTAGGGTCCGGGGTCGTCGGGTTCGACCGTGCCGATGACATGATCGAGCAACGCCTCGGCGGCGAGCTTATTGCCGAGGTTCTTGGAGCCTGCCAGGCCAGGCGCATTGATCGGCACCACGGCCAAACCGAACTTTTCCGTGGCGCGTTTGCACACGGCCTCGATGTCGTCACCGATCAGCGCCGTTACGCAAGTCGAGTAGACGAAGATCGCCGGCGGCGCGTATGTGTGCTTGATCTCGCGGATCGCCTTGAAGAGTTTCCGCTCGCCCTGCCCCATCACAAGGTCGAGTTCGGTGAGGTCGGTCGTGAAGCTTGTCCGCCACAAGGTCGGCCCTGACGAAACCGCACCACGGTTGTCCCAAGAATTGCCCTCGCAGGCGAGCGGCGCATGGACCAGATGCGCAACGTCGGTGATCGGCTGCAGGACGATCTTGGCTCCGTCAAAGGCGCAGCCGCCGGCTGCCGCCCCTGGTGTCAGCGACTTCGAGCAGCCCTCCTTGCGCGCCTTGGCATCTTTGCCACGGTTCTTATCGCAGGCGGGCTCATCGAAGGCGTCCTTGATTTTGGCGCTGAGGGAGGACATTGCTCAGCCTCCCCAGTCCATTGGGCAAGGAATGGCCTCGGCGAAAAGCCGGCCACGGCTCTTAGCGCGTGAGGTCATAGGAATAATCCGTCACACCCGTCTCGCTCGTCTCGCGATCGAGTTTGTCGAAGATCTTGTCGAGGATCGTCGTCAGCACGCGCAACGCTCCCTGGTAGCCAAAGAGCGCAAAGCGGTGATGATGGTGCCGATCGAAGATCGGAAACATCAGCCGGATCAGCGGTGTTCCGGTGTCGCGCTCCAGGTACTTGCCGTAGGAATTGCCGATCAAAAGGTCCACCGGCTCGGTAAAGAGCAGTGAGCGCAGCGCCCACAGGTCCTTGCCCGCCCAAACCTGGGCAGCCTTGCCGAAAGGCGAGGATGCTAGCAGCTTCTTCAAATCGGCTTCCCATGCCGAGGTGCCATTGGTGGCGAGGCAATGGGTTGGCTCGCCGCCGGTCTCCATGACAAAGCGGGCCATTGCGTGAACGAAGTCGGGATCACCGTAGATGGCGTATTTCTTACCATGCAACCAGGATTGGCTGTCCGCCATGGCGTCTACCAGTCGGCCGCGCTCGAGGCGAATTGCCTCGGGAATCTCCTTGCCGGAAATCGCCGCGACCTCCATCAGGAATTCGTCCGTCGCCTGAACGCCGAGCGGATAGTGGAACGAGGCCGTCGCCTGCCCGACCTCCTCGCAATAGCCCAGTGTCTTTCGGGTGTTGTGATGCTGCAGCGAAAGCGTTGCCTCGGCGTTGAGGGCCTTCTTCACCTCGTTGATCTTCGTGCCCCCGTCATACATGCGGTATTCACCGTCCGAAGGCGTATCGAACTGGTCAGAGGCATCCTGGATCAATGTATAGGACACGCCCATTACATCGAGCAGGCGCTTGAGCTCCCGGTTGTTGCCGACGCAGAAGCCGTCGAAGCCCGGAATGATGTTGATGGTTCCTTCGATTTGCGTACGCTCCTGACCTTTCCAGAAGTGCTCCAAAATGCCTTTGACCATGTTGTCATAGCCGTCGACATGACTGCCAACGAAGGCCGGGGTGTGGGCAAAGGGCACGTCGAAGTCGCGCGGGACTGAATCTTCGTCCTTGGCGTTCTGGATGAAGCTGTGCAGGTCGTCGCCAATGACCTCTGCCATACAGGTCGTCGACACGGCAATCATCTTGGGGTCGTAGAGCTGGTAGGTGTTGGCGAGCCCGTCGACCATGTTCTTCAGGCCGCCAAACACCGCCGCATCCTCGGTCATTGAGGAGGAGACCGCCGCGGCAGGCTCCTTGAAATGGCGCGACAGGTGCGAGCGGTAATAGGCGACGCAACCTTGGCTGCCGTGGACGAAGGACATGGTTCGCTCGAAGCCGGCGGCAGCGAATACCGCACCCAGCGGCTGGCAGGCCTTGGCCGGGTTCACGACAAGCGCTTTGCGGGCGAGGTTCTTTTCGCGGTATTCCCACGTCTGGGTGAAATCGCGCTGATCGGAAATGATTTCATCGGGGTGCGGACATTCGAAGTTTAGCTTCTTCTCAGCGAGCATCTTTCTGTATTCCGGCTCGCGGAACAGGGGAGCGTGATCGAGAATTTTTTCAGCCGACTGCGGCATGATGATTACCTCTTTTGCATCTGGCTGCGCGGGACGGCAGCTCAGGACGTCAAGACGTTCCAGGCTCCGGCGGATCAGAGGCCGCGGGAGTTCACCGTCTCAGTGGGAGACTGGGGCTGAAGCAAATGTTTATTCGGCAGCCATCGCCCGCTCATCGCCCCGGCTTCTTTTCCAAGGCGCGTGGAATAGGTCCCAGACCGGGTTGTTAATGGCGAGATCCACATCACGTGCGAAAATGGCAAAGCCATCGTAGCCGTGATACGGGCCTGAATAATCCCAGGAATGCATCTGGCGGAACGGTATGCCCATCTTCTGCACCGGGTATTTTTCTTTGATTCCCGAGCCGACCAGATTTGGGCGAATCCCTTCGATGAATTTCTCCAACTCATAGCCGGTCACGTCATCGTAGATCAGCGTGCCGTTCTTCACGTAGTGGCCGGTGCGCTGATAGTCGTCGCTGTGGGCGAATTCATAGCCGGTGCCCACGATGACCATGCCGAGGTCCTCGTAGGCCGTGACGACGTGGCGGGGGCGCAGGCCGCCGACATAGAGCATCACGGTATTTCCTTCCAGCCGCGACAGGTACTTGGCGATGACCGCATCAACAAGCGGCCTGTACTTGGCAATGACCTTTTCGGTCTTCTCCTCGATTTCCGGCCCAAAATGCTTGGCTATGTTGCGCAGAGAGGCTTCGATCTGGGAGGGACCGAAGAAATTGTACTCCATCCAGGCGACGCCATACTTTTCCTCCATATGCCGACAGATGTAATTCATCGACCGGTAGCAGTGGATAAGATTGAGCTTAGCCTTCGGGGCGCGCTCGATCTCTGCGAGTGTGGCGTCACCCGACCAGTTGCCAACCACGCGCAGCCCTATCTCCTCAAGCAGTATGCGCGAGGCCCAGGCATCGCCGCCGATATTGTAGTCGCCGATGACGTTGACGTCATAGGGGCCGGCCTCGAACTTGACATCCTTTTTGTCGAAGACCCAATCCCGGATTGCATCATTGGCGATGTGGTGGCCAAGCGACTGCGAGACGCCGCGGAAGCCCTCGCAGCGTACCGGCACGATCGTCTTGTCATACTCCTTGGTCTTTTTGCGAGAAACGGCCTCGGTGTCATCGCCAATCAGGCCGATAGGGCATTCGGACTGCACGGTGATGCCGTTGTTGAGCGGAAACAAGACTTCAATCTCGTCAATGATCTGTTCCAGCTTCTTGTCGCCGCCGAAGACGATGTCCTTCTCCTGGAAATCGGAGGTGAACTGCATTGTCCCGAACGTGTCGACGCCCGTTGTACCGACGTAGTAGTTGCGGCGCTGCGACCAAGAATATTGGCCGCAGCCGACCGGGCCGTGCGAGATATGGACCATATCCTTGACTGGCCCCCACACCACGCCTTTCGAACCAGCATATGCACAGCCGCGAATCGTCATCACCCCGGGAATGGACTTGATGTTCGATTTGACGTCGCATTCGGAAAGGACCTCGCTTTCCCCGCCAGCCTCGTTGCCGCTCTTTGCGACGTTGAGGTGCTTCTTGCGGCGCTTCGCCGCCTTGTCGGGATAATGCGACAGCACCTCTTCGATAAGCTTCGCATGAAGAGCACCGTCATTCTCGTATTCCCGGCTCATGAGTCCCCCTTTCAAGGTTGGGTGACGCCTCAACGAATAGGCGCCGTTCTCTGCAAGGCGCGCCGATTCATGGCAGCGCTAATGTCACTACTGGGCCGCCGCCTTCGCCGCTTCCTTGGAGTGAAGCTCGGCAAGCATCTGCTCGTCGGTCTTCATGATGCCGAAGTCGAGCAGCATCTCCTCCAGCTCCTCCATGGTGATCGGCGTCGGGATCGTACCCTGGCCCGAATTGGCGTGGATCTTCTCGGCCAGAGCGCGGTATTCCCCTGCCTGCTTTGAGTCCGGCGCGTACTGGATCACCGACATCTTCCTGAGTTCGGCATGTTGGACGATGTTGTCGCGGGGCACGAAGTGGATGAGCTTGGAATTCAATCGGCCAGCCAGTGCTTCGGCCAGATCGAGTTCGCGGTCGGTTTGACGTTCATTGCAGATCAGCCCGCCCAGCCGCACACCGCCCGAATGGGCATATTTGAGGATGCCCTTGGCGATGTTGTTGGCGGCATAGAGCGCCATCATCTCGCCGGACATGACGATATAGATCTCCTGGGCCTTGCCTTCGCGGATCGGCATGGCGAAGCCGCCGCATACCACGTCGCCGAGGACGTCATAGGAGACATAATCGACATCGTCATAAGCGCCATTCTCCTCGAGGAAATTGATCGAGGTGATGACGCCGCGGCCGGCGCAACCGACACCCGGCTCGGGGCCGCCGGACTCCACGCACTTGATGCCTCTGTAGCCCACCTTGAGCACGTCCTGGAGTTCGAGGTCTTCCACCGAACCTTCCTGTGCGGCGAGATCCAGGACGGTATCCTGAGCTTTCGAATTCAGGATCAAGCGTGTGGAATCGGCTTTGGGGTCGCATCCTACGATGAGGATTCTCTGCCCGAGGTCGACAAGGGCAGCGAGCGTATTTTGGGACGTGGTGGACTTGCCGATGCCGCCTTTTCCGTAAAAGGCGATCTGACGCAGACCTGACATAATAGCTTTCCTTCCTTCGTTCTAATCATCGCGACTGCCCGCGACACAAGTGCCGATAGGCAGCTCGTGCCGCCTCACACCAAGCATCGCAAAAAGCGTACCAGCGTGATCGGCCGATCCCAGAAGAAACTTTGTCATTAAATTCCAGCCGCTTAGACGGCGGCAAAACGCGCGAGCGGGCCTTTCAGGCGTCTGTCACGGACACGACAAAGCCGACACAGATTGTCGTGCGCCATCCAAACCGCCGTGTGTCGAGCTCGAAGCGGGAGAATGGGGGAGTTAGCCCAAAGCTGATGGCGAGACCATCGGAAGACATCGGCTCTTGTCTTTCCAGCCTGCCATTGATCGGGCGGTCGCTGGATGAGCAGGAGCCTGGGGCTTGACCGCGGCGCGGGTAGTTCAGGCAGGCTTACAGAGCGGGAACGCCGGCGGCCGATAGACATCCGCGCTTAACCTTTCATAGCCCGTCTACAAGTTGGTTCCGCCGACGCGCTATATGGAAGCCAAATAATTCAGTAGCTTAGCCGAGAGCATTGATTTTTTCAGAAAGATACGTGTTATACGCGTACGAACCGCCGAACCCATGGTCGGCGCCCTCATGCGCGTGAGACCCCGTTGTGGGCGAGGCTCGCGACTGGCTGCACGATCCTAGCCGGCCTGCTTGCCATTGAGTTTGGTCCCGCCGCGGTAGGCTGCGGCATCAAGGGCAACATCAGCTACAACACTGGCAAGAAGATTATCACGTTCTTGGACAGGAATCTTACTGGGAGACACGCATCAACAGGCGGGCGGGCGGGCTTCGAGAGGTTAGTGTCGCGGCAGCTTGCAGATCTGCCCACGGGGCCGCCACGATCGCAAAGTGTGTACAAAAGCGCCCTCTCTGCCGAACTGAACAGTGCTCACGGCCATAGCCTCGGATGAGCCCGACTGGCTTGACCTCTGCATGATGAGAGCAGCTTTTACACCAGGTGCGCAGCACATGTCTTTAACGAACGCATCGTCTTCAAGAATATAGAGAGCAATTCGGAAAACCGAGTAGTTGGCGGCGAAGCTAGGAGAAGGTATACACCACCCTCTTGTTACCCCAGAGTAGAACGTGCAGCTGCGGCAAGACGCGGGCTTCGAACCACCTGTCGCTGGTCACCTTTTCTACCAGCGATTCCATGCGCATCATATTCCGTCGGACTCGACAGAGACGTCTTCATTACCACGGCGGGGCGGCGTGTGATTGCCGGGTTGCAGACAAACCTCGCCGCGACGTCTTTGGGACGAGTGGTGTCGGCACCGAATCCCTATCATTTAGACTAGCCAGCTTGGGGAGCGCCGTCAGACCGCCAGACCGGAAGAGGAGGCTTCGCGCCAACTTGTGCCAAGAATGTTGGACCGTGCGGAACCGCTGGGGCGGCGCTCAACTCTGGCGCAGGATGAAGCGTCGATTGGGTGAATGAATAGGGCGCGCGTTCGACGGGTAGAGGGAGGCAAATCGCTGGATGTCTGCCGGATCAACGTCAACCGGTTCCATCGCCACCATCCACTCGACGTTTTCGGTGCACGGCGGCGTCGTCAGTGAGCCCTCATAAGTCCAATAGCCAAGCGAGGCTGGCAGAAGCCAGTTGGGATTCACCTCGTCGATCGTCACCTCCCCATTCGGCAGTTCGGGAAAGGCCGCAGCAAGGGCAGCAAAGCTGGCATTTGTCGCGCCGGGCGTTAAAAAGACGCCCAGCACGCCCAGAGTACCACTTTGCGTGTCCTTGTGAACGAAATGCACCTCCATCGGGAAGCTCTTGCCCGCCACGTGATGTTCGCTTGGCGCATGGAAATGGAACTGTACCAGTTCGTAGACACGATCGCTGCGGGTCAGCGTGCTGCCTTGTGGCATATTGATTTGAATGGTGTGGCCGTTGTTCACCATATTGCCGCCGCCCTTGTGCCAGCCGATGGCGATATGCGGGATATCCGCCTTGACCGCGCTGTTGATATTGATCGGCGATTGCTGCGTGCCGGCAGAGCATACGAAATTTTCCTTATCCAGATCAGCCCAGTGCTCCGGTCCGACCGGACCGGTGTACCCCCAATGGGCACTGGTCGCTTGGGCGGCTTGAACGCAAATCCGGCATGCGCCGAGCGCAACCAACCCTTTGATCAGGTGACGACGATACATATTACTTTTGCTCCTCTTGCGAACTGATGTTGGTGGCTGCCCTAATGGACGCGTGATGGCCAATCGGCGCGGCCAGTATTGTCCTTTGCAACTGATAGATGCCCGCATGCCTTGGCGTGCTTTCATAAGTGCGGCTGCCGTTTCTCGGCTGGCCGGCTTCTGCAGCCCGCAACGGGAGCAGTTTCAACCAGCTAAACGATAAAAAATTTGAGCAGACCAGCGCTTGACCCCCGCCGCAAAGGCACAGGCGAAGGTGATCACTGCGCGGCTGCCGTTCGCGCCGGAGGCCGCATCGCTATACTTTACACTCGCTGCCCAAGGAGACGCAGGCGACCCTAATACGTTTTCATCGCTACTCCCGACGCAGCCGACCCACGCCACGAAAACGTTGCTATATTTCACGTTGGGCCAGTGAGGAAATCGATCTTCTTTATGGAAGGCATTTGCGCAATGGATGCATTCCCATGCTGACAGTCGTGCGTCAGGCCGGACAATGAGATACATCGATAAGAGCTGGACAAGGATGAGGGGATGACGTGCTTGCGACGGAGCAGGTGGGGCGAGAAGGCCAGTTCTTGCGGATTTCAACTTTGCGTGACGACAGCTCATCGGAGTCAAGGTGACACACGCCGGCAGCGGGGTGTCCGGGCGGTTTCCAGCCGCACAATCGCGAGACCGCTGACGCGAACAAAGCTCGGCTGTACTCGGCACGCGAAGAGAGCCTGCCAAGCCGTTGGAGCCCGGCCTTCCGGTGCGACGCAAGCCGCAGACTAGACCGCCCTCTTGTTACCCCAAAGCAGAACGTGCAGCTGCGGCAACACGCGGGCTTCGAACCACCTGTCGCTAGTCACCCTTTCGACAAGCCATTCCATTCGCATCATTATTCCGTCCAAGTCGACAGAGGCGTCTTCACTGCCAGGGCGCGGCGGCGTGTGATTGCCGGGTTGCAGATAGATCGGAAGGTGCGGATATCTCGCCGCGACTTCTTTGGCGTAGGCATAGTCACTCTCGTCGAAAACGACGAGCTTGAGCACGATTTGCGGCTTCTCTTGCGCCGCTTCGAGGCATGCATCAAACGCAGCCCAACGGGTGGTCATCTCGCTGGACGGCGGCTTTGGGCTAAGGGTCAGCACGTCAAGATCCGCAAACCACTCCCTCACCACGGAACCCTGCGTTTCCAGTGCAAAACGATAGCCCTCGCGATGGCCGCGTTCTATGAGGGGACCGAACGGCTGAATGGCCGGGTTGCCGCCTGACAAGGAGACCATAACCGGCCTGCCGCCGGAAAGCGCATGGACGGTTTGCCACACGGCATCGATCGGCATCGGTAGCCATTCATGGCGATACTGATTGTCCACCGCGTGAAGGCTGTCGCACCATGAACAGCGATAATCACATCCGCCGGTTCTGATGAACACCGTCGGCAAGCCGATGAGCACGCCCTCGCCCTGGATAGTCGGCCCGAATATCTCGCTCACACGGATTGCGGGATGCATGTCGGTCACGGACGGTATTCCGCCCAAGTTTTCGGTGTTTCGCTAACGCGCACGGCCGCGGTCTGCGGCAGACGTGCCTTGCACCATTCATAGAAATGTCTGGCCAGGCATTCCGCCGTGACCTTCTCATGTCCCAGCACGTCGTTGAGGTGCCGATGGTCGAAGCTCTCGTCAATGTAGCGTTTGAGCGGCGCCAGATCGTGATAGTCGCGCACGAAGCCGTGGGCGTCCAGTTCCTTGGCCGACAGCTCCACTACGACGACATAGTTATGCCCGTGCAGGCGCGCGCATTGATGGTTGGGAGGCAAGGAGGTGAGCTGATGCGAGGCCGAGAAGTGGAATTCCTTGGTGATGTGGAACATTACGCGCGCCTCCTGCGCAGCGCCTCAAGCCAGAAATCGGCGTCCTCGTAGTCGGTGGGATCAGCGTGCCCGGCGAGATGGAACGCTTCGCGCCGCTCGACGCAGGTCCCGCATCGTCCGCAGTGACGCACGCCGCCCTTGTAACAGGACCAGGTCTCAGCAAACGGGGTGCCGTATCTTGCGCCATCCGCAACAATGTCAGCTTTTCCGAGATTCACATACGGTGCATAGAGGCGTATCTGCGCATAGCCGTCGAGCGCGCGGTCTTGCATTGTCTGGAAAGCTTCAATGAAGGCCGGACGGCAATCGGGATAGATGAAATGGTCCCCACCATGCACGGCCGCCGCCACCGCTTCGGCGCTGTGGGCGGCGGCGAGACCGAAGGCGATTGCCAACATGATGGCATTGCGGTTCGGCACCACCGTAATCTTCATCGTGTCTTCGGCGTAGTGGCCGTCCGGCACGTCGATACTGCTAGTCAGCGCTGAGCCGGAAAGGCCACGGCCAATTTCGCCGATGTCGATGATCTGGTGCGGGACCTTCAGTCGCTGCGCGCAAAGAGCGGCGAAGCCCAATTCCTTCCTGTGCCGTTGGCCATAGTCGAAAGATAGAAGGCCGGTGAGTTCGTGCTCCGCTGCCACCATGTGAGCAAGGGAAACGGAGTCCAATCCGCCAGAGCAGACGGCGAGAGTCTTCATCATTGGTATCCTTGTTTTGACCGGGTAAGGCTGCGACCGGAGATTTCTCTGCGCCCCCACTACTCCAGCGACTCAGTTTTGTGAACCGGGAGAATTTGCGCTCAGCCCGATTGGAACGGGAGTGCGTCGCGTCCAACACGCGTGATCAATAAAAGTTGAGCGCTTCAGCAGTTTGTTTCGCATCGCGCCAACTTTCGCAATCTGCTGTCGGATCGTCGACTTCGAGACAAGGTGATGTTCGGCCGACATCGGCTGACTCTTAATTAAGCCGCAGAACACATGTTGGCTTTCTGGCCTTCGCTTGTGCGGTTGGCACGACAATTGACATTCTAATTGTGGGGCGGCACACCCCGCCAGCCGAAAGTGGCAGTGAGCTCCTTCAGGCGCAGGTTGATGTGCTGATTATTCGGCGATTTTCCGATCTCGAACCAGAAAGCGAGGGCGACATGGATGCCAGCAAATTTGACATTGGCGACATCCGCCTGGAGAACCCTGCGCGGCGCGATTGAGGCCGCAGGCGAGCCTGCTCTACCTGCCGCCCTACAGTCCCGACTTCAATCCGATTGAGAACGCCTTCGCCCAACCTAAGGCGCTGCTGCGAGCAAAGGCCGACCATCAAGGCTCTATGGGACTGACGTTGCCCCAGCAGTTTTGAGTTCGTTTCCGGCGTGGGTTGTGCCCTGCTGGGCGGGTGAAGCGACGGGCGCTGGCGCGGAGCCTTTGGCATAGCGCAGCGCGAGCGACCGTCGCGGATTGAAGGTGCTGGCGAACTTGGCCGGGGTCTGCCAGGCGATTTGGGAGTGCGGCCGCGCGGTGTTGTAGTCGGCGTGCCACAGGGCGATGGCTACGCGCGCCTGAGCCAGCGAGGTGAACAGCGTCTCGTTGAGCAGTTCATCGCGCAGTCGGCCGTTGAAGCTCTCGATGAAGCCATTCTGCATCGGCTTGCCGGGCGCAATGTAATGCCATTCGACGCGGTTCTGATCCGCCCAGGAGAGGATGGCGTTCGAGGTGAACTCGCTGCCATTGTCGCTGACGATCATCCTGGGCCGGCCGCGCTGGTGATGAGCCGGTCCAATTCGCGGGCAACCCGCATGCCCGAGAGAGACGTATCAACGATGAGTGCCAGGCACTGTCTCGTGCAGTCGTCGACGACGGCCAGGATGCGGAAGCGGCGCCCGTCGGTGAGCTGGTCCGATACGAAGTCGAGCGACCAGCACTCGTCGGGCCTCAGCGGCACCAGCATTGGCGCCCTGGTCCCGATCGCCCGCTTGCGGCCGCCACGGCGGCGAACGGCGAGCTTCTCCTCCCGATAGAGCCGGAACAGCTTCTTGTGGTTCACGACCAGGCCCTCCCGCCTCAGCATCACGAGAAGACGCCGGTAGCCGAACCGGCGACGCTCCTGCGCGATCGCCTTCATCCGCTCGCGAACCTCCCGGTCGTCCGGCCTGCTGGTCTGGTAGCGAACCGTCATGCGGCAACAGCCGATGGCTTTACACGCCCGCCGTTTGCTCATCCCGAAGCCTTCCTTCAGGCGAGCGACAGCTTTCCGCTTGGCGGCGGGCGTCACCATTTCTTTCCCACAAGGTCCTTCAACGCGGCATTGTCGAGCATGGCGTCGGCCAAAAGCCGCTTCAGGCGCGTGTTCTCGTCCTCCAGCGCCTTCAGGTCGCCGAGCCTCGGTGACATCCATCCCGCCGAAGCGGGCCTTCCAATTGTAGATCGAGGCGTCGCTGACCCCGTGCTTGCGGCACAGATCGCCAACCGATACCCCAGCCTCGTGTTTCTTCAAAATTCCGATGATCTGCTCTTCAGAGAAGCGGCTGCGTTTCATGTCCTGGTCCTCTGGATGGGCCAGAACGAACTTCAAACCGGATTAGATCAGAGGGGCAAGGTCAGGACGCCTCGGCGCGGTCGTCGACCTCTTCACCCCAGCCGAATGTGCCAACTACTTCAAAGCCGCAGGATATGACCTGGATCAGATAGGACGTGCTCCAATGGTTTACACCTGACACAGGAGTCCGGCCCCCACAACCGTTTCGCAATGAGGAGCAGCGCTGCCGCTGCTCCTCCAATCACACGACGGATTCACGATGCGGCAACTCGAGCCATGATTTCGGATCGAATGGCCGATGCGGTGTATAGTGAGGCATCCAGCGGCAAATCCCCAAATGCCAGTTGACACAGAAGATAATTAGCACCTGCCTCTTCCAGCTGATCAAGGAGAGCTTTTCGGACAGAATCTGCCGTTCCCACGACGCACAATTCACTTTCAATTGCTGCATCGAAGTTCAAAGGCAAGTTTGGTGGAGTGGAAATGGCATTTAGTTCGTATAGAAATTTGAAGCTATTGAGCCATCGTTCATAGGCAGGTGCTGCGAGCAAATACGCATCTGTTTCAGAACGCCCTATCACCACCATTCGGAGCAATCCAAGAAATGGCGCTTGCTGGCCAATGTCAGCATCGTGAATTCGGGCGGCGCGGAACGCGTCGGTAACGCTGCGAACAGAAGTGGAAGGTCCGACGCAGGCGATGTTTGCCCCATTCGCAGCGGCCCAGCTAGCCGGCTCGGGTCGATTGGTGGCGATCCATGTCGGCGGATGGGGATATTGGTGAGGTCTCAACGTCAGCGGAACATCTTTCAACTCAAAGTGGCGGCCCTGATAAGAAAGCGTCCCGCCTTTCATCGCATTGATGAGAATCTCACTGGCCTCCGCATACTGTTCTGGTGCTGCTTCTACAGCAACCCCGAAGTATCCCAATTCAGTGGGAGCAGAGCCGCGCCCTATGCCGAGTTCAAGCCTGCCGCCGCTCAACTGATCAAGCATGCAGATCTCCTCGAAGGCACGCAGCGGATGATAGAGCGCAAGTAGCATTACCATGGGACCAACACGAAGACTGCGGGTTCGCTGGGCGACGCTCGCTAAGAACAAATTCGGTGATGGACCTCTGCCATGCGGCGTACAGTGGTGCTCGGCGAGATGATACGCATAAAAGCCATAGCCATCGCACGCTTCTGCTAGGCTCAGCCGATCTGCATATTGTTGTGCGATGTCATCGCCGTTTTCGTCCAGATGATCGAAGATGCCGAAGGTCAGGCCCGAAGCGGAAATTTTCTTCAATTAATTGTTCTCCAAATTACCTATATTTATTCGCTAATCATCATAGCTCACGACATATCATTACTTGGTGCTTGATGTGAATCGACTTCATGCTTGTGAGCACCGCGATTCTTCTTAAAGTTCATACAGACGCGTTCGGCGGCAGCAAGGAATTTGTCCATCTGCTCTGTGGTGCCAATGCTGACGCGAATACAGTTCTTCAAATCTACGTCAGGAAAGCTGGCGATGAGGATCGCCTGCTCTTTCAACGCGGCTTGCCAGCATGAGCCCTCCTGTCCCGCCGGCACACGGGCCAGCAAAAAGTTTGCGTGGGAGGGTGTTACGGAAAAGCCAAGTTGCAACAGCGCCAGGGTCACTCGCTGTCGTTCATGCTTGATGTGCCTGTGGTTCTCTTCGTAGGCGTGGCGATGCGCAAGAATGCTTTTCCCGACCGCCTGCCCGATCACGTTCATGTTGAAGACATTCTGGATGTTGCGCAGCCTGCCAATGATTTCTGGGTGACCGAAACCGAAGCCGACTCGCACGCCAGCGGCAGCATAGCTCTTTGAAAAAGTCCTCAAGATCAAAAGATTCGGATGTCTATTGACGAGGCGCAGGGCATTGTCGGGTGCGAAGTCAACGTAGGCCTCATCCAAGACGACCAAGCGATCTGCTTGCTCCACAAGGCGTTCGATTTCGGCCACCGGCACGAATGTTCCGGTCGGATTGTTCGGATTAGCCAACAGAATGAACTTCGCGTCTTTTGCGGGGCCGGACAGCAGTTTTTCTATCGGCAGGGGATGAGCTTCGCTCGATGCGATTTCGAGAAACTCGGCACCCTGCAACATGGCAAGTTTACGGTTGAACGAAAATCCGGGCGACAGCATTGCCACTCTATCTCCTGGGGCGAGGAAAGCTCTGTAGATGAGTCCGAGCAGCTCCGACGAACCGTTGCCGGCAATCACCTGATCTTTGGAAAATCCGTAAGCATCGGAGGCAGCTGCCCTTAAGCTGAGATTGTCGTCTTCCGGATAAAGATACTGGTGTTCGATCGCAGCAATTGCACTTTGCATTACGCTCTTCGGCAACGGAAACGGGTTCTCGTTCGTATTTAGCTTAACGCAGTTTGCATCCGTCGCTGGTCCGTTGGACGAGAGAGCATCTAATTTGCTGGCCACCGGCGAAAAAAGCGAAAGCACGGTCTTCAGTTTTGCATCGCACATGTTCTTCTCCGTTTTTCAGTCCCGCAGGGCATGTGACATGAGGCAATCGTTGATCGTGACTTGATCGACGTTCGGCTATATCAGCGCTGCCTTCCCACCCTGGTGGGGATCGCCGACCACGGTTTGGATTTGACACCGGGAAGCTGTCGAGAACCTGATGACGACCCAACGTTTGGCCGACGGCCGATTCGGCGCAACAGACGGTGTTTCAACATCGCATCGTCCTCAAAGCCGCATGCAGGGCCTGCACGACAGCCCGTCTCCAGCGCCCGCAGATAGGTGGAAGCCGAAGTCTTGCCGAACCTCAGTTGCTCTGCCACCTTGGCCCACCGGACTGCCCTGTTTATGGGTCAGGCGCAGGATATCTCTGACGCTCGTTCGTCTTGCTTGCTTCCGTCTTGGCATGGGCTCTCTCGGTTTGCTGATGAGAGAGCCAAATACCGGCTCATCTGAGCATGAGACGCAGGCCTGACGATATGGAGCGTCGCTGGTGGCGCGCGTAGCCAAGAGGGTTCGCCTCGCTGGCGGGGCATGCAAGACGGCGCACCTCCTTAGCCATCCTGTCCCATCGTCTCAGATCGTGAGGCGCACCTTATAGTCGGTGAGGAGATCTTGCAGGGTCAGGTTACGCCCTAGCGCTTAAGGTTGTTGGTCGCACCGAGCAAGCGCGGGACCTGTCGACGGACAACAGCGGTGCCACTGCCGGCACTAGGTCGTCCAGCATCACAGTGAACCGCGTACGTAGTATTTTGTCGTAGGCGGCATTCTGGATAGCCGGATACGGGCTCTTCACCCGCTGCACCACCGATTGCGGGATGATGTCGCGAGAAACATTCACGGATTTCGTGAAAAAAGTGTACCCGCCGAAGAGCCCTACTCGCGGGGGCGGTGCAGCACCACCTCGGTGTCACTGCTCGTGTTCATGCGATGGATTAGGCCGGCCAGCTGTTGACGCAGCTCGCGGTAGTTGTAAGTCTCACCCGAGTAGACGAGCACCAAGTCAGGTCGGCCATCCTCCTGGAGCATCCTCGGCTGGCGGCCGCCCTGATATCGATGATTGCCAGGCGGTGGTGTCCCAGCGCCGCAGGCCCGCCGATCCAAGTCCCCTCGTCGTCCGGACCGTGGTTCGCTATGGTGGCCGTCATATCGGCAAGCTCCCTTCGCGCATCGGGACCTCCGAGGTCTGGATTGAAGTCGATCCATTCACAGATGCCGCACAGGTTATGTCGCCGCATTTGGGCGAAGCAGATATAAGGCCAGTGGGAAACCATCGAGGCAAAGTGACGGATCTAGCCCAGCTACGATCCGCATCCGACATTGTCGGACATCGGACAGCACCGCGATTCGCTGCATAGGAAGCCTGGAGTCGCGATTTCCCCTGGGGGAATCAGCGCATGAAAGGAGAGCTGGGTCGTGTCTGCCGAAATGAGAAATTGCTCCCCCTTATTGCATCACCGAGGAATGTTACCCAGCGCGATAGACGGACATGCCCTATCTCCCCCCGTTGCAGCTGAGGGAGATAGGGGCCAGCTCTTCATTCAACCCTCATGGAGGATGATCAGCCCAGCCATTTCCATGCGCCGGCCTTCACAAGCCGTGCACCATTCAGGTTCTTTTCCTTGAAGCGCGACGATCCTTGTCAGACGTCGCAACACTTGCTGCCGAGAGCACGAGCTCTTCCTCGAGCATGCCTTGATCTGCGCCTCGAACGGCTCGCACATGCTGGGTTTCAACGACTTCGCAGAGGTTGATATTCTGCAGTGACTTCGTCTCGCTGCTGCACGGCATTGACGCTGGGAGCCATGCTCGCGTGGCGCAATTGTGCTGAAGCCGGTGCCCACGGCAACGTTTCTTAACCCGCCCCAGATCCTGGCGTTTGGCTATTTCCGACATTCGTGTCCGGCTTCGGACAAAGGCCGGGTTTGCCGAACGGAGTCGCACCCAATTTCCAGTGCTGCTTGAGCAATAATATCGACCGGCATTACTGCACAACACGAAAGTTGCTGCAAAAACCGAAGTGAACCCAAGGCATCGGGTCAATTGGCATGGCGCTTGCGACTCGGTCGATAGAACGCAGTCAAAATCACGGTTGCAGACCATGCCTACCTCTCAAAGCTCGATAAAGCACGCGAGCAAAATTCCCCGTCTCCGCGGAAGCTCGTCGCCGTTAAACGTGCCTGCTCGGGGGCGGTCTTGCACAAGACCGGTCCGAGGCAACCACGCCAAGGCGCGAGGCTGCCGGAACTGTCGACCGAAGTCGATGCCGCTTCAGTTTAACCGAAAAATGCACCGTACCACTTTGGCCTGGAAGCAAATCAATGACCTATAGAAAGAACGTTCCTCTCGTGACCTTTCGCACGCGTGTTCGCGATGAGTCGATCGGGGGGCCAAATCCTTATCGGTGGGAGAACAAGACCTCCGACGATTATTTCGGGGGCAAGCGCATCATCCTGTTCTCGCTGCCTGGCGCCTTCACCCCGACCTGCTCGACCTTCCAACTGCCCGATTTCGAAAAACTCTATGATCAATTTCTGGAACTGCGAATTGACGCGATCTACTGCGTCTCGGTCAACGATGCTTTCGTCATGAATGCGTGGGGAAAGTCCTTGGGGCTGCAGAAGATCGAGCTGATCCCAGACGGGTCGGGCGAGTTCACGCGCAAAATGGGCATGCTGGTCGCGAAGGACAATCTGGGCTTTGGCATGCGCTCCTGGCGATACGCCGCTCTGATCGACGATGGCGTGGTGGAGCAGTGGTTCGAGGAGGAAGGCTTCTGTGACAACTGCGAGACGGACCCCTATGGCGTTTCATCCCCGCAAAACGTTCTCGACAAATTGAAGGCGGCGGCATGACCCAGAAGTGGAAAGTCTCACACAACCCAAGCACACACTAGAGCCTCCTCGGCAGATCACGGTTCAACATGCATCTCTCAGCAAGCCTGCTTCAACGCCAGAAGCAACGTATGGTCTTATCGCCTCAAGCCATTGAAGCTATTCGCTTGCTGCGATTGACGCATACTGAACTCCATCAGCTCGTGCAGCAGGCACTCGAGAAGAACCCCGTTTTGAAGCCTGACCCGTTTGACGACGATTCGCCGCTGCCAGGGGTGGATCAGCGGAGCAGTCAAAGCAGAAGCGAAATCGGCGAATCGCCCATTGGCGGGCCGTCTGGCGGGCGCGGGCAATGGAAGTCGCAACGCAGTAGCGGCAACGATCGACCTGCCGTCGAGGAGTTTACCGCCCACACCGAAACATTGCACGACCATGTCGCCCGCCAGGTCGCCCTCACCCCGTTCACCCCCCAGGAGCGGCTGATTGCCGGACAGCTCGCCGCTCATCTGGAGGACACTGGCTATCTTCAGGTAAACCTTTTCGATCTGGCCAGGAGGTTAAACGTTCGGCAAGCTGATGTGGAACGGGTCATCGGAATCTTGCAGCAATTTGATCCGCCGGGCATTTTTGCGCGAACTCTCAGCGAATGCCTGGAGATTCAGCTGCGCCAGCAAGACCGGTTCGACCCGGCTATGGCAGCTTTGGTCGCCAATCTCGAGATGCTTGCACGGGGGGATTTTCAGGGATTGAAGCAGCGTTGCGGAGTCGACGAGGAGGATCTCCTCGACATGAGGAACGAAATCCGCGCGCTCGATCCCAAGCCTGGAGACCGGTTCCAGTCCGGGACGCCGGAAACCATCGTACCGGACGTCTGGGTAATGCCCTCGTCCGAAGGTGGATGGCGGGTGGAGCTTGATCCGGCCACGCTGCCCAAAGTGTTGATTAACCAAACCTATGTCGCCGAAATCTCGCAGCTGACCAAGCAAAATCCGGAAGGCAAAGCGTTTCTCGACCATTGCCAGGAAAAAGGGAACTGGCTGATCAGCAGTCTCAAGCAGCGCGCTAAGACGATCCTTAAGGTTGCGACCGAAATCGTGCGCCAGCAGGATGCCTTTTTTACACACGGCGCCGCCCATCTGCGGCCTCTCTGTCTCAAAAATGTCGCTGACGAGATCGGCATGCACCAGTCGACGGTAAGCCGGGTGGCTTCGAACAGGTACATGTTAACTCCGCGCGGGGTGTTCGAGCTGAAGTATTTTTTCGCTGCGCCAATCGCATCCTGCGAGGGCGGCGATGCGCACTCCGCCAAAGCTGTCCGCCATCGGATCAAGGCAATCATAGCCGAAGAATCGCTCGACAAGGTACATTCCGACGAAGACATCGTTGCTCAACTCAAGGAGACCGGCATCGATGTCGCTCGCCGTACCGTCACCAAATATCGCGAGGCGATGAACATCCCTTCCTCCATACGACGGCGCCGCGATAAGCGTTTGTCCGCAGCTGCGATCAAGCGAAGTGACTAACCGACATTCGTGGTCGGCGAGAGGCAACTCTCAACTTCCTCCGGGCCGAAGCAGCTTTCGAAGTCATGGCATTCCCCGCAACTGGGTGCTGTGCATGACGAAAAGCCTTCGGCCTCACACAGCTTGCGGTAAAAGTACTTTTTCCATTTCATGTTTTCTGTGTTGCCTGCCGCCAGCGCGGGAAAATGTCTGGCAAGCAGGCGGCTGAGCTCAGCGCGATTTGAGAGGCCAAGATCCCGCCAAAGATGGTCCATGCGCATCGCACGCCGGGCGATGATCTTGGCCAAGCGGGCGCTCGCCGGGTCGGCCGGCGCAGCATGCGCTAGCAGCAGCCGGCGTAGCAGTTCCTCTTCCAGTTCCGGCTCGGGCTCGCTCAACTCCTCCAAAGCGAATACGCTGCTGGAGGTAGACGGGAAAGTTGCGGCCAAGACATCACGCAATTCGACAGACGAAAGGCCTGTCCCCTCCGTCGCCAACACCTCGCCCGCCTGGACCTCCTCAAGCGAACGTGAATGTACGCAGGGCAGCACATGCTGATCGAAGCTCCTCCCTAGCTCGGACCCACGCCATTGCGCGCTGGATAGGCAGCCATCATCGTAACGGCCGGCTTCAGCTTCCGGCATGACAAAGCGCCTTGTTGACCGCAGGGATGATCTTGTCGCCCCAGAGCTCGATCTGGCGCAGCATCGTCTTTTGGTCGAAGTCGCCCAATTGAGTCTGAACTGCGATCTGGTCCGGTTTCAAGATATCGATCTCTTCCAGCAGGCGATCAATCACGCGATTTACGCTGCCAATCGGCAAATTTTTGCGCATGGTCTCGAAGGACAGATCCTGCTGGGTCGGTGTCTCCTGCAGCAGGTAGCCATCGTGGCTCTGTTGGCGGCGCTGATGCAGGGCTTCAGAAAGCCGGCGCTGGAAGCGGGCATTGTCGAGATAGCTGTTGATCTCCAACTCGTCGTGGCTGGCATAGCAGCAGCGCAGCAGCGATATCTTGACGTCGGTGACGTTCTTTTCCTCGGATGCCGCCGCCCTCTCGACTGATTCACGCAGTGTGGTCAAAGTCTCTAAGCCGTCGTGGAAGGCTGTGACAAAAAAATTGTGCCCCTCGCGGTAGGCCCGAGCCATCCGTGCGGCTCCGCCAGCGATCCAGATAGGCGGCGTCGGCTGCTGGACTGTGCGGACCGAAATCGCTGTTGGGGGGATCTTCTCATATTGGCCGTCGTGTTCGAAGACGTTTTGGTTGAGGCCCTTGAGAATGATGTCCAGGTATTCCGAAAAGACGGCCGGCGCCTCATCGATGTCCACGCCGAACCGTTCGAACTCGAACTGCTGGTATCCCAAGCCTACGCCGAGCTCGAGACGGCCGTTCGCAACGATGTCGGCGAAGCCGATCTCGGACAGCAGGCGCTGCGGTTGGTAAAGCGGCAGCACGCAGACGGCAGTGCCCAGGCGAATCGTGCTTGTCAAGCCGGCGCAGTGCGCCACCATCATCAGCGGGGATGGTATGAGGCTGTAATTGTTGAAGTGGTGCTCAGCAAACCACGCGGTGTTGAACCCAGCCTGCTCCGAAGCGACGGCCTGTTCGATGGAGTTGCGGATGACGCTTTCTGAGGATTGGTGATAGCCACGCTGGGCGGCCAGAATGAAAGTGGCAAATTCCATGATTTCTCCTCGTTATAGACACGTCAGCCGACCGGGAATGTGCTCGGCATGCGCATGCTTGGATCTCAAGCACCTCAGGTGCGTCGTGGAGCCGAGGCTTCATAATGCTCGGCCGGTCGCCCTGCGAAGGCCTGGCAATTAACCTGCCGCCTCCGCAAAACATTCGTCATAGAGCTCGCTGGCGTTTCCCGCATCACCGAACGAGGTCCAGCCGCCGTCCACGTAGAGGATCGAGCCGTTGATGTATGAGGCGTCAGACGAAGCAAGGAAGAACGATGCATCTGCGACGTCTTCTGGCCGTCCCATCCTGCCCATGGGGATGCGTCGTCCGATTGCTGTCAGGTCGATGCGGCCGGCTTTGGCCAACTGAGCAAGTGCGGGCGTGCGGATGTGGCCAGGAGCGACGGTGGCTGTCCGAATTCCGACCGGCCCGAGTTCGGCCGCCATGCAACGGGTCAGCATATCCATCCCCGCCTTGGAGGCGCCGTAGGCATGGCGCGGCGCGAACGGCAGAAAGCTGTCGATCGACCCGAGATTGAGGATCACGCCGCCCGGGCGCATAGCCTTGATCGCTTCGCGCGCGCAGGTGAAGGCGCCGGTAAGGTTGACATCCAGGACGTGTTCGAGCTGTTTCGACAGTTGCTCGATCGCAGGCACAATCCTGTCGGCGGTATCAGCACTATTGACCAGAACATCGATATACCCGAAGCGTCCCCTCAGTTCTTCGAACATCGACACCACATCGCTCTCGACGGCCACGTCCAGCGATTTCGCCAGATGCTTGCCGGGGAGCGATGTAGCCAGCTCTGCCGCTGCAGTGCCATCTTTATCAGCAATCACGACGGTGTCGCCGTTCGCGGCAAAGCGGCGAGCGACGGCCGCGCCAATGCTTTTTGCGCCACCGGTGACGAGCACGATTCGCGCATCTGTGCATTCGGCCGGACAGGAGAGCTCGGCTTGGAGCGCACCATCCACCGGCGGGTGAGCATCCCCCGGCTGGTTGAATGACATCCAGCCTCCGTCGACTGCCAGCACCGAGCCGGTGATGTAGCGCGCCTGCGTGCTGCTCAGAAAACGCACGACCCTGGCGATCTCGTCGGGGCGAGCCAAGCGCCCCATCGGCACGCGGCGGCGTATCGCCGCGAGGTCCATTTTGCCAGCGCGTGCCAGTTCTGTGACCATTGGGGTGCGGACGGAGCCCGGCGCCACCGCCGTGACGCGGATTCCTCGCATAGCCCACTCGCATGCAAGGGACTTTGTCAACGAGATCACGCCAGCTTTCGAGGCTGCGTAGGCGTTGCGCCTGGGATTGCCGACCACGCCCGCCATCGAAGCCACATTGACGATCGCACCGCCCGGCTTCATGCGCCGCGCCGCTTCCCTGGCCATAACGAATGGCCCAATAAGGTTCACTGTCACGCCGCGTCGGAAGGTATCGACAGCGGTGTCGATGATCCTATCCATCGTGGGTCCAACCGCCGCATTGTTGATGAGGACATCGATTTGCGCGAAGCGTGCTTCGACCTGGCCGAAAAGTGAGAGCATGTCTTTCTCTCGCGACACATCGCACTCCAGACCGACGTGCGGCGACCCGAGATCCCGAGCCAGTTCAACCACACCACTGCCCGGAAGGTCCACCGCAACTACAGTGTCTCCGTCCGCGGCAAGGATATCGACCAGGGCACGGCCGATCCCGCCCGCAGCGCCTGTGATGATTACGGTGCGTGCTGCCAGTTTCACGAGAGCTTCTCCACGATGACCGCTTGTGATCTCAGCCCATCAACCTTGGGCGGAATGAAGGGCCGAGCCAAATCGTTGCAGTGACCGCCAGTTGCGGCCCCACACAGATGTCGTTCCCGTAGGGCGCTCATCCTCCATTTCTACCCACTTATGCAGCTCCCAGTTGGGGACCCTCGACGCCATCTTGGTCGGTGGGGATGTGACCCTTGAGCAACTGGTAGATGGGATCGTCTGGATGTGGTGCTCCAATCGGCTGTCGCTGGCCGAACCTATCTGCCTCAAGAATCGCTGGCGGGATTTGCTCCTCAACCCAATCGTAGACGACTGTCCGTTCCGCAATTCGCCACTCGTCCTGCCTCTTCTGAAACAGATCGCAGTAACGGCCGCAAAGCAGCGTCTGACGTATTTCTTGGTCTGTATCCGGTCCGCGTTGCAGCGCGGTGAAATAGCTCTCGACCGCGGCCTCTGCTGAACTGATGAAGTCGATCAGGCTGTTCGTGATTTGATGGATGTTACGGTGCCCCGGCAGACCGAGAGCAAATTGGATGAAGTCCTCTGCCGGTCCGCAATAGGGACCGTGCCTGTCATACGCTTCGGGCCAGTATGCGCTACGCAGCGCCGCCTCATCGGCGCGGTCTATCCCGCGGCAGTACCGATACAGGCAGTTGCGGATCGCCTCTCGGTCACGCAGTTCGGTAATTTTCGCGTGGTCGACAGGGTCTGTCGCGAATTGTATGATTGTTTTGTCCTTCCCGATGCCAGTCTGCACTTTGCGTGTGTCTCTCTCTACAACTGAGTTAGCGGGGGGCTCGTCAACTTCCAGAGCTTGTTCGGGGCAGGCTCGTACCCCTTTTGAGGCAAGCAGTTGCTCCCCATCGGCAACATCAATATCACCGGGCAAGATGTAGCCGGCGTCATCAAGCTTGAAGACTCTCGGCGCCCGCGCCCAGCAGCGCGCATGACCCTGGCATCTGGCTTTATGTACGACGACACGCATAGCGAACTCCAATGTCGTGGGCTGAAACTTCAGGACCAGTCCAGGATCAGATTCTCGATCCCGAACACATGGCCGCCGAAGGTGATAGGTTCAGTCCCTGTCTTGATCCGAAAGGCTGGGATGCGCGCCAGCCACTCCTCCAGGCCAATGACAATCTCCCGCCGGGCAAGGTGTGAGCCAAGACAACGATGGGGACCATAGCCAAAGGCAGCGTGCCGGTTGTCCTCGCGCGCCAGATCGATCTCATTCGGGCATTCGAATTCCGCCGGGTCACGATTGGCAATCATCGTGGCACAGGAAACATAATCTCCCTTGCGGATCGGCGCGCCTTTGAAGTCGACATCCTTCGTTGCCACTCGGATCATCTGAATGGTCGAATAGGCGCGCAGCAATTCTTCCGCAGCGACGGCAATCCGGTCAGGTTCGCTTCGTAGCAATTCCTGATCTTTGGGGTTGCGCGCGAGATGGGCCAAGTCGAAGCATATGGCTGCTGAGACCGTGTCGAGTCCCGCGACGAACACAAGCACGCCGATGCCACGGACTTCTTCGTCACTGAGCAGACGACCCTCGACCTTTGCCTTCACGATGAAGGTCATGAAATCATCGACCGGCTCCTTGCGGCGCTCGGTGGCAAGTTCGTCGATGAAGGCCACGATCGCCCGGGCTGCGGGTGGTCGTTGCTCCTTATCGCCGTGGAGCAGATCTCTAGCCCAGCCGACAAATGTTTCTAGTCCGTCGTCCGAAAGCCCAATAAAGCGAAGGAAGATATTGACCGCGAACGGAACTGCAAAATCCTTCATGATGTCGCAGCTCGTGCCTGATGCGGCGATCCTGTCGATCAGCTTGATCGCTCGTTCCCGGACAGCCGGCTCCAATGCCATTACCCGCTTTGGCGAAAGCAGCGGATTGAGCAGTGAGCGAAAAACACCGTGGAATGGCGGATCGAGCTCAAGCGGGATCATCGGCCAGCTCTCGCCGAGCACAGAGGCGAAGATGCTGCGATGGCTGGAAAACGTTTCGGTGTCCTGCAGCACCCGGCGCTGGTCGCTCGCGCGAGTGATGACCCAGGTACCCCGACCGTCGCGCGTGTTGCTGGTTGAATAAAAGATCGGAGGCCCGGCATGAACGCAAGCAACCGCTGCATGCGGATCCCCGTTAGCCGTCGGCAACATGCCGGGCGACGCAAACAGGTTGAAGTCCCTCACCATTTCGGGCGGGACATGATCTGGAACCGGCCGCGATTTAACCGCGCCAGAATCGAGAGACCGTTCATGAGATGCTGTCGGCATTTGCATGCAATCGTTGGTGCAAGCTCCGTGCCGAATTCGTCTTTCGATAATCCTTGCCGTTTTGCTGGGCAACAGGTGGCGCCTGTGCTGACTTACTGGTCGGGATTGCCACATTCTTGTCCAGCGTCGGACACAGAATGTAGAAAGCTAGACACCGACTTGGAGCAACTCAACTGGTGGGATCGCTAGCCGATCATGTGCCCGGGGAGCATCCAGTTCGAAAGCTTGCGCTAAGCGGCTTGGTGACTTGGCCGAGGTCACCAGGTGGAAACGACCAACACTTGGGGTGAGCCTAGTGGCGCTCCCCTCGATGATGTCTGGCGGGGTGGTTAGCCGCCTCCGTGGGACAAGATCAGCCTACACGAATGGACTATAGCCTCTCCTCGCCTGCCTCATTGGCCGTCCTTCAGAGCCGGCCACACGAGCTTTTGTCTTTCAGCAGGGCGTTTTTCTCGCCAGCTACAGAGCCACACCGACGCCATTAATGAGCGTCCAGTCGACGGGTTGGATGGCCCTGTCCATCTTGCCCAGCACCTTGGCTTCGCATTTGCCGGTGCGGCGGAAGCCTTCAAGACGCAGTTCTTGACCTTCTCCAGATCAGCCTCGGACGGATATCGGCAAGGGTTCAGCTCGTCCTTTTGAACTTGCGCATCTTCGTGTTGGCCAACCCCAGGCCGCCCGACATATTTGCGGTCTATCCGGCACCTCAACTTCGAACAACCTTGCGGCAAGCTCTTGGGATAGCCCACGCTCGTGCCTCCACCACCCGCTCAGCAGAGCCAGATTTGTCGTTGATGGCACGGAACTTGCGCAGTCATTCGCAGATGCGTCACGGACCGAGAGTGTCGTCCCATGAATTCGATCACCAAAAAGGCCGCCCGACGTTGCTGGGACCGCCTGCAATTACCTTATCCCAGAATTGGGAGCAACGGCTTCAAAAGGGATAACTCATCACCTCAATTTTGTCGATCGCGCGGCCATCGAACCGCAGCCATCCATCAGACTTCCGCCTCGTTGCACTCATTGCGACCGCCTTGGTGCTTGCGACAACCGCTCAATTCTGGCTGCCAGGATAACCACATATGGCGACGGAACTTCCTGCTTCAAAGCAATATAGAGATCGTCGATCATCCCCCCATCAAGGCCTCGATCGAGGACACCGCGTTCGGCTTGCTTGGTTCGCAGTGAACAGACCGCACTTCACGAATGCGATCGATGCGACCGCGCCGAGAACTCTCCCGCATTGTCGACGGTTGGGTCCGTCGGCCCTCCGATGAGGCCTCGGATGCGTCGGGCGCCGAGGCCTCGACTGATGCCGACTGGCCGCCGCCGGAAGGTCTCGCGGCTTTGATCCCCGGCGATGTAGCCACCCCTGCTGCAACAGCTCCTAGCCGGAGAACTCATTCATGACCGAATCGGCGACAGATTTAGTGGACGCGGCTTTGTTCGACCGAGATCGGCTTGACCCAGAAAGTCCATATCAACGTTCTGGCCCTGCATGGGGTGCCATCATTTCGCTTTCCTTCGGCACCTTCGGGCTTGTGACGGCAGAGTTTCTGCCCGCCAGCGTTCTGACACCGCTCGCGCATGATCTCCGTATCACCACGGGCACGGCTGGACAGGCGCTAACAGCGACCGCAATCGTCGCGGCGATCTCGGCACCGATAATCGCCATGGTGACAAAGCGTCTGGACCGCAGGGTCGTCATCTGGGCGATGACGCTCCTGCTGATCCTGTCGAACGTTCTGGCAGAGGTTGCGGGGTCGCTGCCGGTTTTGCTGGCGGCACGCGTCGTCCTTGGCATATCGCTTGGTGGTTTTTGGTCAATTTCGGCAGCGTTGGCGATGCGGCTGGTTCCAAGTCACCTCATGCCGCGCGCCATGTCGATCATCCTCACCGGCGTTTCTGTCGCCTCCGTCTGCGCGGCTCCAATCGGCGCTTATGTCGGTGACATTTGGGGATGGCGAGCCTCGTTCAAGGTCGCCGCAATCGTGAGTGCCGTTGCGCTGCTCGTGCAACTCGTAACCATTCCGCCACTGCCTCCGATCGAAGTGCGCAGATTCCGCAGTCCGCTGGATGTCGCGAAGAATCCGGCGATGAAGGTTGCGGTGCTAGTCGTGCTATTGGTCGCTTCCGGCCATTTTGCCAGCTTCGCCTACATCCGCGCCTTTCTCGAGAGCGTTCCTGCGCTCGAAAAGAAGTCAATCCCGCTCGTGTTCCTTGCTTTTGGCACGGCCGGCGTCTTCGGCAATTTAGCCGGCGCATTCCTCACCAAACACAGTCTCAAGGCGGTCGCGGCCCTGCCGCCCCTGCTCATTGCCGTAGCCGCTGTCTCGCTCCTGACCATGGGAGCATCGGCCTTGACCTCGGCAATTGCAGTTGCCGTATGGGGCTTTGCTTTTGGCGCGGTCCCGGTCGGATTGCAGACATGGATGGTGCTACGCGCCGCTCCGAAACAGGCCGAGAGCGCTGGTGTACTGATGGTCATAACCTTCCAAGTGGCCATCGCAGCCGGCACAACTTTCGGTGGCCTATTGGTGGATCACACGGGTATTGCCAGTGTCTTTGTCTACAGCGCGGTTGCCACGTTCCTCGCTGTCTTGACAGTATTTTTGCTCGGCCCGAACCGCAAAACCTGACCGCCTGGTGGGGAGTGACGGTCGGCGGCGTTCACGCTATTGTCACCTCTGAGCTCGGCCCAAAGGCCGCGGCTTCGTCGTAACCATGCGGTCGATGGGGCAGCGCCAAATTGCTTCCTGCTCATCGCGTTGCGATAATACAGCGCGCTTATTGCGTCATCGTGTCCCCGGTCTCGGCTTCAATGCCCGGCTACTGGCTGCGGAGGCAGATGGGCGCCGGCGTCCCACCGACGACGATCGGTCTTTTCTCATGTAGCTGTCGGGGAAACGAGGCAGGTTTTCCGCCAGAACCCGCCAGTCGTCGCGCTCGCGTTCGCCTTCCTTGCGCGCACCGAACAACTGGATGATGATCTTGCCGTCGGACCCATATGCTTCGAGCGAGGTGACGTGACTGTCATTGGTCGGCTTGCGCACGGCCCAAACCTCACGGATTTGGTGGGTCCTGAGATGCAGCCGGAACGTTTCGTCCAGCACATGGATGCACGGCCCGATCTGCTTGACCGACTTGATTAAGCCGGAATGGGTCTGGATAGAACCTCGGTTGCCGACGAAGCACATGATCGGCAATTCGTCTTCGGCCGCACGCTGGAGCACGGCGCCAACTGCGGCATTGTCGAGCAGCCAAGCGTAATCCTGGCCGACCATGCGCAAAGCCTGGCAGCGGCTGAGCTTGAGCGTCTTTAGAAGGTTGACGTCAGTCAGCCGGCTCCAGGACTCGCGTAGGTCGTCCACCGTGCCGGCCCAGTCCGCAGTCCTCGCCCCCAGGTCGGCTACTCTCGCCTTAAGCGACATGGTCGGCTCCTGGTTGGCGGATACGAGCTCGGCCACCAGCTTTCGATAGGCATGAAGGTTGGAGACCGGCCTGAGATGCACCTTATGCACTGCTGCGCCGGCGGCGTCGAAGAATTGCAAACTGCGCTGGATTCCGCCGCGATGGCGCCTTTCAACAGCGAAACCATACCTCCAAGCCTGCGGGAAGACGCGAAGGTCGAATTCGTCACCAAGGACCATGGCGTGATTGTTGCCGGTTATCACTCTGTTGAAGACGCTAATCTTTTCGTGCACGGCACCTTGATTGCGGGTCAGCGCCGTCACTTCGCCCACGAATTCGAGGCCCGTCAGAAGGTGATTGATGCGCGGGTCGATGCGTGCCGCGCCGAAACCGCAATGGGCCGCGACCAGTTCCGCTTCCGAAATGGCCAATTGGGCGGCGAAATCACGCGCGGGAATGTTCGGACAGACTTCCCACGCACGCCGGATTTCGTTGGGCGACCGCTTCTTGCGCTGATCCATGTTTTTACCCCTGCCCCGTTCTTCTTTTGACGATCGATCGAAAAACGGGCCTCAGGGGTGTGCACGGCGGACGCGATCGATCGTCAGGCACATGCCAGTCGAATCCTGTCTCCGGGCGGTCAGCGGCCAATCGCCGGTAGAGAGCGATTGTTGGGTGGTCGGCGCCAATCGGCCGATCGAGCATTCGGGTACCACCGGCGGTGCTGCTTTCCCACTTAAGGCGGGTCTGATGGATCATATTGCTTCCCTTCGTTCTTCGATTGCGAGGGCAACCCAAAGGTGAATCGGCCGGCAATTTTGCCGCCGCAACGAAGGCTTCACAAAAATCGTGCCAGTTGCTCCGCGGCAAGCTCTGAACATCTTTGGCTCTGTTCATTGCTTTACGCGTGAGTGCATCGCGAACTCAGGCGCCCTTCCTGTGACGCGGACGCGACAAACCCGACAGTAAGTGTCGGTTGTCGGACGTCTCCCCAGCAATCGAGCATAAGAGACGTCGGGATGTCCTACGGTTTTTGACACGTCTTCCCTTTGGCACGGTCCATGCGAGATGATCCGCGAAAACGCCGGACCGAGGAGAAATCGAGCCATGATTACGCTCACCGACAACGCTGTTGCCGCCATCAAGGCCGCTCTTTACCGCGCCAGCGAGCCGGCGGAAGGATTTCGCATCATGGTCCATGCCGGCGGCTGCACCGGCTTCCAATACTCAATGGGCCTGGAGAGCGTCTCACGTGAGGGCGATGCGATCATCGAGCGAGATGGGCTCAAGGTGTTCATGGATAGAGGCTCCCAACCCCATGCCGCCGGCATGACCGTGGACTTCGTCAATGGGCTCGAAACATCCGGCTTTGTTTTCGATAACCCCAATGCGCGTGAGACGTGCGGCTGCGGCAAGTCCTGCAAATGATTGCGAGGGAACAGGCTATGTTCGACAATAGCGACGCCAAGGAATACTGCGTCGAACCGGTAACCGCCGGCGCTCTGGAACCGGCCGACACGCACTGTCGGCCCGGAACAATTGCGTTCGGTGATGCGCCAAATCGCGATCATCGATCGTTGCCGTGGGCAAGCAAACAAAATTGCCCGAAACAGCTGAATTCCCGGCGGATGCCGCCACCAAAGGGCAATGTCGACAGCGACCGGTCAGCCAAGCCATCGCTCGCCCGGCCGCCCACCTTACCAGATACGATATGCGCCAGAGGTTCAATGGCCGCCCGCCTACCCTTGAATCATTTCAGCAGTTGAAGGATCACTCCCATGAACCCTGTCTATCTCGACAACAACGCAACGACGCGGGTTGATCCTGCAGTCGTTGGAGCGATGTTGCCTTTCTTTACGGAGCAATTTGGCAATCATTCGTCCATGCACGCCTATGGCGCATCGGTTGCTGAAGCCGTGAGAAAGGCGAGGCAACAGTTGCAAGCCCTCATCGGCGCGGGATTCGAGGACGAGATCATCTTCACCTCGGGCGGGACTGAAAGCGACAGTACAGCCATCCTTTCGGCGCTGGAGGTGATGCCCGACCGAACGGAAATAGTGACTTCCGCGGTTGAACATCCGGCCGTTCTGAAGTTGTGCGCGCACCTTGAGAAGACGCGCGGCGTCAAGGTGCACATTATCCCAGTCGATCACTACGGCCGGCTCGACCTGGACGCCTACAGAACCGCCCTCACCCCACAAGTGGCAATCGTCTCGATAATGTGGGCGAACAATGAGACCGGTACGATCTTTCCCGTGGTTAAGCTTGCCGATCTAGCCAGGGAAGTCGGCGCGCTTTTCCACACTGATGCAGTGCAGGCGGTCGGAAGGCTTCCGATTGAGCTGAAATCGACCGCGATCGACATGCTGTCGCTCTCCGCCCACAAGCTGCATGGTCCAAAGGGGATAGGCGCGCTTTATGTAAGACGTGGCGTGCGCTTCTCCTCCATGATCAAGGGTGGGCACCAAGAGCGCGACCGGCGTGCAGGCACTGAAAACACACCCGGCATAGTCGGACTGGGCATGGCGGCCGAACTCGCCTTGAAATTCATGGACGAGACAAAACGAATAAAATGGTTGCGCGACCGCCTTGAGAACGGGATCATCCAGCGCATCCCAAACACATCCATCAACGGCGATCCGCAAGAGCGATTGCCAAACACTGCAAACATTGGATTCGAAGGTATCGAAGGCGATGCAATTCCAATTGTCCTGAGCCGGCTGGGAATCGCCTGTTCCGCCGGGTCCGCCTGTGCCTCTGGCTCACTGGAACCGAGCCATGTTCTGATCGCTATGAACGCGGCATGTGGGGCAGTCCGCTTCTCCTTGTCGCGTGACAACGGCGAAGATGACGTAGACCGCGTGCTTGAGGTCCTGCCTGCGATCACCGAGAAGCTACGGGCCGTTCCCAGTGCTGGACTGTGCGGGCGAGGTGCAGAACAGCTTCATTCCGGCCCGGGTCCGAGCGGCACAATAGCCGACGAGCCGTGAGGTCTTCCTCAACGTGACGACCCTGCGCAAGGAGAGCAGTCAAACTCGGGGTCGCCTTCACCACTTCAAGAAGAGCTTGAGATCGCCAAGTCTCTTGCCCAGCCGCCGTGCCAGAGGTCGGCACGCCGTCAGCAATGTCACCAATGCATCGACACCACAATTTCGCGCCGGGAGAATACAATGAACTGCTCCGCTGATAGCCGCCCGATCGATCGCACCGATATCCTAGCGCGACTGAAGGGCCTGTCGGCCGCGGAGGACTTCTTCGCCTGCCTTGACGTCTCCTACGACCCGAAAGTGATGAATGTCTCGCGGCTCCATATCATGAAGCGCGTGGGCCAATACCTTGCCGAAGAAGATTTCTCCGGTCTGCCTAACCAGGTAATCGCCGCGCGGGTGCGCGCCAAGCTGGAACGCGCCTACGAAGATTTCGCGACTTCCCCGCCGCTCACGCAACGTGTGTTCAAGGTGCTAAGGGACCACGATCCAAACATATGTCCCGCACCTGGCCGCGCCTTCGTCCCGCTCGACTCTGCACTGAAGCGGTTCGGAAAGTATTGAGCCCGACACGGCTGCGACGCGACAATGTCGAGAAGTCGACAAATCCAGTCCTCATGACGCCTCCTCGGAAGCAAACGAAGCCACCTTCTGGAATAGAGGCAGGAAGACGACTTGGCATGAACGATGCAGGCAATGAGGTGAACCGCCAAGCACGAATCCGGACTGGGAGCTTAGAGAAACCGCCAATGCATATCGTAGTCTGCATCAAGCAGGTGCCGGATTCGGCACAGATCCGCGTGCACCCGGTGACGAACACGATCATGCGTCAGGGTGTTCCGACCATCATCAATCCTTACGACCTGTTCGCCCTCGAAGAAGCGCTCAAACTGCGCGACGTTCATGGTGGCGAGGTTACTGTGCTCACAATGGGTCCGCCCATGGCGGAGGACTCGCTGCGAAAGGCGCTCGGTTACGGTGCTGACCGAGCAGTTCTCTTGACGGACCGCTATTTTGCCGGATCCGATACGCTGGCGACTTCCTTTGCTCTTTCGCAAGCAATCGCAAAAATTGGGGAGACTTTCGGCAGGCCGGACATCGTCTTCACCGGCAAGCAGACGATTGACGGCGATACCGCCCAGGTCGGACCGGGCATAGCCAAGCGCCTAGATTTATCGCAACTTACCTATGTCGCGAAGATTGCCTCCATCGACCGCGATACGCGAGAGATCGAAGTCGCGCGTCGCGCCGAAGGCGGCACCCAGTTGCTGAAGAGCAGACTCCCTTGCCTCATTACAATGCTGGAAGACACCAACGAAATCCGCCGGGGCTCGCTCCAGCAGGCTCTGTGCGCGGCGCGCAGCCAAGTCGTGAAGTGGACTGCAGCCGACGCCGGCATTGACGATCTCACCCGGTGCGGTCTGCGTGGCTCGCCTACAGTCGTCAAGCGTGTTTTCGCCCCCACCGCACGGGCAGAAAGGGCGGCGCAGATCGACACCGCGGAAAGGGGCTTGCAGGACATAGCCGATGAACTCATCGCCGATATCTTAACCCGCCGGCCGGCGCTGGAACATGAGCTGGCCTTCAACAGCGGCACGTGACGGCCAGGAGCAGAAAATGTCGACCGCAAGCCAAACTACCCCTCGCATTGCCCCCGGCCGTGCCGGTGTAAAGAAAGAACTTCCCGACCGTTTCAAAGACTACCGGCACGTGTGGGTCTTCCTCGAGCTCGAACGCGGCAATGTGCATCCTGTATCATTCGAACTGCTGGGCGAAGGCCGCAAATTAGCCGACAAGCTTGAAGTCCAGCTCGCGGGCGTCGTGCTGGGACCGCCGGGCGAGATGGTCGAGGACGCTGTTGCCGAGGCCTTCGCTTACGGGGCGGATCTTGTCTACATCGTCGATGCGCCGCCGCTCGCCGACTACCGGAACGAGCCGTTCGCCAAGGCGCTCACGGATCTGGTCAATACCCATAAACCCGAAATCCTCCTTCTCGGCGCGACCACACTGGGCAGGGATCTTGCAGGCTCGGTAGCGACGACCCTGCAGACGGGGCTCACGGCCGACTGCACCGAACTTGATGTAGATTCCGACGGTTCACTCGCCGCGACCCGTCCGACTTTTGGTGGCTCATTGTTGTGTACGATCTATACACTAAATTACCGGCCGCAAATGGCGACGGTGCGACCAAGGGTCATGCCTATGCCGCAACGGGTGGATAAGCCGGTCGGGCGTGTCATGCGGCACAAGCTGTCGCTCGTTGAGGACGATATCGTCACCAAAGTCCTCGGCTTCCTACCGGATAACCAGTCGGCAATGGCAAATCTTGCCTATGCGGATGTCGTGGTTGCGGGAGGCCTCGGTCTCGGAGCGGCGGAGAACCTTCAGCTTGTGAAGAATCTTGCCCGAGCGATCGGCGCCGAGCATGGCTGTTCGCGCCCCTTGGTCCAGAAGGGCTGGATGCCGGCTGATCGACAGATTGGACAAACTGGCAAGACCATTCGACCGAAGCTTTACATCGCGGCCGGAATTTCCGGCGCCATCCAGCACCGAGTTGGGGTCGAGGGGGCCGATCTCATCGTCGCGATCAACACCGATCCGAACGCGCCGATTTTCGAGTTCGCCCACCTCGGGATCGTCACGGATGCAATCCGCTTCCTGCCCGCACTGACGGAAGCCTTCACCCGGCGGCTGTCGCCGCACAGTCGAGACAAGCTTGCGAGTTGAGGGAGAGGACATGATTGAACAATTCGATGCCATTGTGGTCGGAGCTGGCATGTCTGGAAACGCAGCTGCTTACACTTTGGCAAGCCAGGGGCTGAAGGTACTGCAGTTGGAGCGCGGGGAATATCCGGGCTCCAAGAACGTCCAGGGTGCCATAATGTACGCGAACATGCTGGAGAAGATCATCCCGGACTTCCGCGATGATGCGCCCCTCGAGCGGCACCTGGTCGAACAGCGACTTTGGGTGATGGACGACACGTCTCACACCGGAATTCATTACCGGTCGGACGACTTCAATGAGGCGAAACCCAACCGCTACACGATCATCCGCGCCCAGTTCGACAAATGGTTTTCCCGCAAGGTGCGCGAGGCTGGCGCGACGGTCCTGTGTGAGACGACCGCGACGGAACTCGTCCGTGATGGCAATGGCAAGGTGATCGGCGTCCGCACAGACCGGGCTGGCGGAGTGGTCTTCGCGAATGTGGTCGTTCTCGCAGAAGGGGTGTCGGGATTGCTTGGCACTCGCGCAGGCCTGCGCGAGATGCCGAAGCCGGAGACCGTGGCGCTTGCCGTCAAGGAAATGCATTTCTTGCCCGAAGAGGTCATTGGCCAGCGGTTCGGTGTCAAGGGCGATGAAGGCTGCGTAATCGAGGCCGTGGGCACGATCTCTCGCAGCATGGCCGGGCTCGGCTTCCTTTACACCAATAAGGAGTCGATTTCACTCGGCATCGGCTGCCTGGTCTCGGATTTCGCCGCGACGATGGAGAGCCCGTCCGCCCTCCTGGATGCGATGAAAAACCATCCTTCGATCCGGCCGCTGATCGCTGGCTCGGAGGTGAAAGAATATGCCGCCCATCTTATCCCCGAAGGTGGTTACAGGGCCATTCCGCAGCTCTTCGGCGACGGTTGGGTCATCGTCGGCGACGCAGCGCAACTGAACAATGCCATTCACCGTGAGGGTTCGAACCTTGCCATGACCTCGGGTCGCGTCGCGGCTGAGGCGATCATCAAAGTCAAAAGCCGCAACGGTCCTATGACCAAAGCGAACCTTGCGCTCTACAAGACGATGCTGGATGACTCCTTTGTGATCAAGGATCTTAAGAAATACAAGGACATGCCAGCCTTACTCCACACCAATTCCAGCAACTTTTTTGACAGCTATCCGCGGTTGATGTCGCATGCCGCTCAGAACTTCATGCGTGTCGACGGCACGCCGAAGATCGAGAAGGAAAAGAACACCACGGCCGCCTTCATCAACGCGCGCTCGCGCTGGGGGTTGGTCAGCGACGCGGTCCGCCTGGCATTGGCATGGCGCTGAAGAGGGTACAAGATGACGATCGCAGTGACGAAGGTTCGTGTCGAGGACAAACTTTACCAGAACCGCTATCTGGTCGATTCCGGCCGCCCCCATATCATAGTGCGACCGCACGACAAGCCAAGCGCGAACTTGCTTGCCTTGACCTACGTCTGTCCGGCGAAATGCTATGAGTTGAATGACAAGGGTCAAGTCGAGATCACCGCCGACGGCTGCATGGAATGCGGCACCTGCCGGATATTGTGCGAGAAAGGCGGCGACATCGAGTGGAACTATCCGCGCGGCGGCTTTGGTGTCCTGTTCAAGTTCGGATGATCAGCCGGTGCCAAGAGCATGCCGGCAGCGAGCAACTGCGGCACACCATGAGCCTCTCCATCCACTTGCAAAGAGCTAGTGAATATTGGGTTTCGCAATTCAAGTTTCCTCGACTTGGTAGGGGTATCCTCAGGCCACGGGGCGCCTGTGCCGGACTTACCACCGGTAACGTGGTCGAGCCCCTTTGGACAATGTCCGGCCATCGTGCCGGATGGCAGCCACAACGGCCGGTGAGCAAATGGAACGGCACAATCCGTGATAAAAACGTATGTGCTAGTGCATGGTGCCTGGCATGGCGGATGGTGTTGGCGGGACGTGGCCGCCAATCTTCGTAAGATGGGATACCACGTGACCACGCCTACCCAGACAGGTGTCGGCGAACGCGCACATTTGCTGTGCAAGGACATCACGCCCGACACATTCGTGACCGACATCGTCAACCACATTGTAACGGAAGAGCTGAGCGATGTGATCCTTGTCGGTCACAGTCTAGGCGGCATCAGCATCACCGGCGCCGCCGACCGGATACCCGACCATATCAGCCATCTCGTTTATCTCGACGGCGCCATCGTCGAGAGCGGTCAAAGTGTATTCAGTACCATGCCCCCCGACATCGTCGCCGCCCGTCGAAAATTGGTTGCGGAGGAAGGACGGGGTATCTTCATGCCGACTCCGCCGCCAACAGCATTCGGCATTCCCGAGGGACACTCGCTCACGGACTGGGTGCGGCGCCGGATAACACCGCATCCGGCAGGCACCTACGAAAGCGGACTTAAGCTCGAGCACCCGCTCGGCAACGGCAGACCCCGAACCTATGTCGTCTGCACTAATCCACTCCACCCGCCGATGGCGGGAGCGCGAGAATGGGTCGCAAAGCAGGATGGCTGGGCGTGGCAGGAACTCGCCACTGGCCACGACGCAATGATCCTCGCGCCGACGGAAGTTGCTCTCCTTCTTAGCGCTGTCGGCTGAGGAACCAAGTAGGGGGAACGGCGGCCGATTCTCAGGCCGTGGCCTTGAGCTCTGGTGCAAGGATGTAGGCCCAACGGGTCGTTCCGGTGGCGCCACCGAAACCACTAGGCGGGAGTGGCCTGTCCTGCCGACGTCGCAAGCTTGCGAGCGTTCCGCCGCGGCCGCAGCCCGTAGCGCCGGGCAACCTCCGAGATCACCGCGTCGGCTCCAGGGTCTCGGAGATGACTCCGTGCCTTGTCGTCCATCGACCAATGCCGCCGACCAACAGCGCCGTTGATCACCCTCGAAAACGCCGAGGCTGCCGCTCAGGGTCAATCGTAAGTTCAAGTTCAGACACAAGCCGATCTCCGATCCACCTCAGAATCGGCAGGCCCACAGATCGCGGGTCCTCCTGGAAGGACACAGCGCTTACCCTTGAAATATGGAGAACCATGGCTTTGCGCCGTCGGCAGTTGAGCTGATCTCGCAATGCTATTTCCCCGGCAACGTCCGCGAGCCGGAGAACTGCGTGCTTGGCGTTCTCCTCTGGATGGAACCAATCTTTCGGAACGTGGCAATGTCATCGACGAGCTCTCACGGGCCAGCACGATGCCGGTTCGGCGCATCGGCGCCCGCCTGAACACGAGATGGGCACTTGCGATTCTAACGATACGGCCGGACGGGGGCTGGGACCGCGGCGGACGGAGCGTGACGGCTGATCGACACAATGGAGAAGGCCGGCTGGGTTCAGGCTAATGCGGCTCGAATTCTCGGCCTCAAGCTGCGACAAGTCGGCTAGGCGATACGCCGGCATAGTATCGAGGTGAAGGAACTTCTAAGAGCCTGATGAGCCAATCGTCAGGCCAGTGGTCTTGCGCGCCCTGTGCGCGACAAGGAGTGCTTCGTGCTTCTGAACGGATTTGGACTTGCACTGTCGCAAGCAGGACAAAATTGTGTCGCGCCGGCCTGACACAATGCGATATCGACCCGAATAGTGAACTGAAGCCGCTTTTTTCAGTTGGTATGGCTCTTGCACCTTGAACCGCGACGTTACCAGCAACGGAGCCGTTTGATGTCCTCACCGACAGTTTCGATTGAGGGGCCGACTAGCACGACATCCGAGGGTTTTCTGGCAGCCGCGAAATCCGGTGGCTGCGCATCGTCTTCCTACGGCTCGTCGCCGACCAGCCCGGGCGAAGGGGATCCGGCTATTTGGGAAAGGATCAAGGATCACCCCTGCTTTTCGGAGGAAGCGCATCATTATTTCGCGCGTATGCATGTGGCGGTCGCGCCGGCTTGCAATGTCCAGTGCAACTATTGCAATCGCAAATACGATTGCGCCAACGAGAGCCGGCCTGGTGTTGTGTCTGAGAAGTTGACGCCCGACCAAGCGCTACGCAAGGTCATCGCCGTTGCCAACAAAGTTCCGCAGCTTTCGGTTCTTGGCATCGCTGGGCCGGGGGATGCCTGTTACGATTGGGAGAAAACGAAGGCAACGTTCGACCGCGTCATCAGGGAAATCCCCGACATAAAGCTGTGCGTCTCCACTAATGGGCTCGTGCTGCCGGACCATGTCGCCGAGCTTGCCGAAATGAATGTTGATCACGTGACGATCACCATCAACATGGTCGACCCGGAAGTCGGCGCGAAGATCTATCCATGGATCTTTTATGAAAATCGCCGCTACTTCGGCATCGAAGCCGCTCGAATCTTGCACGCGCGGCAGATGCTGGGCCTGGAGATGCTGAGCGCGCGCGGCATCCTCACCAAAATCAACTCGGTGATGATTCCTGGAGTGAACGACCAGCACCTGTTTGAGGTGAACAAAATGGTCAGGGAGCGGGGCGCGTTTCTGCACAACGTGATGCCTCTGATTTCGGACCCGGCGCACGGTACCCACTACGGACTCATCGGGCAGCGCGGCCCAACGGCAAAGGAGATGATGGCTCTTCAGGATCGACTTGAAGGTGGCGCCAAGTTGATGCGCCACTGCCGGCAGTGCCGGGCAGATGCTGTCGGCCTGCTCGGTGAAGATCGTGGCCAGGAATTCACGCTGGACGGGATTCCCGACGATGTCGCCTACGATGCTGGCCAGCGTCAGGCCTATCGGCAGGTGGTCGCACACGAGCGCCGTGATCATGAGGCGGCGAGGAGCGAGGCCATCGGTATGGTCAAGGCAACAGACTCCGAAAAGTCGCTTCTGGTTGCGGTGGCCACTAAGGGAGGTGGACGGGTCAACGAACACTTCGGCCACGCGAAGGAATTCCAGGTTTATGAAGTCTCGCCTAGAGGGATCAGCCTGGTCGGGCATCGGAAGGTCGAGCGGTATTGCCTCGGAGGCGGGGGCGAAGACGCCATCCTCGAGGGCGTCATCGCAGCGCTCGAAGGCATACACATAGTGCTATGCGCCAAGATCGGAAATCGCCCGAAGGAACAACTCTCGCGAGCTGGACTGCGCGTAACCGACGCCTATGGCCATGACTACATCGAGACCGCAGTAAGCGCACTTTACGCGGCAGAGTTTGGGATCAGACCACTAGCGGCGACGGCCTGAGCCGTGTCCGATAACCAGGAGTTAGAATGGCTTTAAAGATCATCGCATCCCAATGTACCCAATGCGGGGCCTGCGAGTTCGAATGTCCTTCGGAAGCGATCAAGTTCAAGGGTGACGCCTATGTGATCGATCCAAACAAGTGCACCGAATGCAAGGAGGCCTTCGATACGCAGCAATGCGTGTCGGTCTGTCCGGTACCGAAAACCTGCGTTCCCGCTTGATTCCTACCGAAACGGTCGGGTTCGCAGCACGACGACGCCTGCAACCCGCGACCACAACAAAAGCCTCGAGAAAGGAATGGACAGCATGTGGTCCAGACGCGAACAGGAGGTGGAAATCGGCAGACCGCCACGGTTCATGCAGGGTGAGCGGGTCCGTGCGATACGCCACATAAAAAACGACGGCACTTATCCCGGCAAGGAGATCGGCGAAAACCTCGTGCGGAAGGGCGACGAAGGCTACGTGCGCGACATTGGAACCTTTCTCCAGCAATTCTTCATCTATGCGGTCGAATGGATCGATCGTGGCACGGTCGTCGGCATGCGAGCGCGCGAACTCATTAGCCTCGACAAAGTCGAGGTTCCCTGCGGAGCTGAAGGCATTTCCAACGGGGGAACAGCCGGATGAAAGTAATGATTCGCAGGACCGCTACTGGTTTGTCGGCTTATGTCCCCAAGAAGGATCTCGAAGAGCCGATCACCGAGATTGAGAACGCTGACTTATGGGGCGGGACCGTGACGCTCAGGAACGGTTGGCGGCTCATGCTGCCCGACCTTCCGCGCGACACGCGTTTGCCGATCACCGTCGAGGCGATGAAGATTTCCGACGGGGCCTGATGCCGGTGGGTTCAGTGGCGGAGAGGAAACGCGTATGAACACGATGCTGAGCTGGGACCATCTCGTCGTCGTCCGGGGCAGTTTTGCCAAAAAACTGATTGACCTGCTGAACGGCGCTCTCAAGGCCGATCGAGTGATCCCCTATCTCGGTCCTGGTCTTCTGCAGCTTAACCCACAGGAATCACCTGTACCTTGCACCCCTGAAGATGTCGCCGCGGCCCTCAACAAGCGGGCGCCTGCCCCTTCCAGGATTCGCACCAATATGTGGTCGGTCGCGCAGTTTATCGAGCAGCGCCGACATCGTCGGACTCTCCAAGCGTGGATGGCGGAGATATTCGCAGCCCCCGCCGAGCCGACCGTTCTTCACGCCTGGCTCGCAACCCTTCAACTGTCTGTCATCATCGACAGCTGGTACGATGGCGCCATGCGAGCAGCCCTTGCAGAGGCCGGCCAAACAGACGTTGTCGAGATACAAGGAACGACGCGCGCAACCGGGATCGGTAACATCTGGACGAGAACTTACGATTTGTCAGGAACAGAACTCGAGGCCGAGCAAGTGGCTAGGACGGTGCTCTATGCGCCGCACGGCAGCGTCAGGCCGGCGGCAAACTTCCTCGTGGCTGATTCCGATTACGTCGAAGTCCTAACCGAAATTGATATCCAGACGCCGATCCCGGACGCGGTGAAGCAACGGCGCGTCAACCGGGGTTTTTTCTTCGTGGGCTGCCGCTTCAACGATCAGATGCTGCGCACATATGCCAGACAGCTGATGAAGCGCTCCACTGGCCCACATTTTGCGGTGATCGATTCGGCTACGCTGACCAGAAACGAACGTCGTTTCCTTGCCGAAGGCGCAATCACGGTCATCGACATGCCGATCCGCAACGCCGCGGCTCGCCTCGTCGGGGTCGATGCTAGCCAGGATTAATGGCCAGCGATTGCTGGTGAGTCGCTGCTTGCCTCCAAGGGCGAAAACTCAGTTGGGAATACATTCGTGAGCAGTAATGCTAGTGGCAGCACAACGTAGGCTCTGAATTCGTTGGGCCATGTGAAAGGGTCCGCTGCTGCGGTACGTGAGCACGTTGCGGCGGCATTACGCACATGATCTTGTGACCCCCGTGGCAAAAGAACTGAAGCGCCCGAGTCGCGACAACATATGCAGCGCTCAATGGCTTCGACAAAAATTCGGCACAGTTTCGACAGTTCGCATGCACCTCCAGGGTCAACGAGGTGATTATGCCTGTTTATGTGGGTCGGCCACGCGAGCAGGAATTCCCACTACCTTTGCCCCGGCGGGAACATCTCGTGTGACCACGCAGCCAGCGCCTACCACTGCATTATCACCAATCGTGACGCCAGGCAGAATGATTGCTCCACCGCCGATCCAGACACGGCTGCCAATGTGAACAGGACGCCCGACCTGCAGGCCGGCCTGCCGCTGCTCGGCATCATGTGGATGATCGGCGGTATAAATCTGCACAGCAGGCCCAATTGCCGTTCCTTGCCCGATTTTGACCTCTACCACGTCAAGAATAACGCAGTTGAAGTTGATGTAGGCATTGGCTCCAATGCGGATATTGAATCCGTAGTCGCAAAAAAAGGGCGGACGGATGACCGTTCCGCGCCCAACCTCTCCCAGCCGCTCGGACAAAAGCTCATGCCAATGCCCCGTGGTCTGCCCCAGCGTATCATTGTACCGCTTGAGCCAAGCCCCGGTGGCCAACAGGTCAGCTTGGATCTCCGGATCCGCCGCATTGTAAAACTCGCCTGCGAGCATCTTTTCTTTTTGGCTACGCATCATAGTCTCCCGTCAGGTCGTGTCCCGTACAGTGATGCAGGAACGCACATCAAACTGCCTCGGCAACTTTGTAACTCGGTCTTGCTGGGCGCGCGGTCGGTCACGAGCCGGGGCGACAGTTTCGTCTCGACCAACTTCCGCGAATTTGGATATCGCAGATCAACCGGTCGCAGGGCCAATACCTGACGAGGTCGGCAACTGTCCAGCGGTCGAACTCACTTTCATGCCCATCTCAGATTGCGTGATATCGAGCGGTAAGCCATCAGCTAATGTATCGACCAGGTCCCGCCAGCGGAGATCTGCGCGTCGCCTCTACGCATGCTGGCGTGTCACCAATGATACATCGATTATTTCTGGATTCCAGGCACGTCGAATTGATTTGCCCTTGCGGTGTAGAGCGAAGTTACTAGCCATAGGATTACTCCTCTTTAGTTTGTCAGTCGCAGAGCCCCAGTATGACTGCGTGGTAGAAAGCACACGGCCGGAATCTTGGGAGCGCTGTTCAAACCCACTTCGTAAGCCTGGCCGATGGGCTCGGCGCCAGAGCACCAATGCTTGGCCTGCTCCAGCTCTTGCTCGGCGGGTTTTTTCAGAGACGCTTGATCTCGATACCGCGTTTTCTCAGCACGTAGCCGATCTGGCGCGGGGTCAAACCGAGCAGGCGCGCCGCCTTTGCCTGCACCCAGCCACACTTTTCCATGGCAGCAATGACCGTATCGGCATCGGGCACCCTACCACGACTCGTGGCAGGGCCTATCGGCGCTTGCCCGTCGCCGACGGGCGGGGCGGCACAGGCGGCGGAAGGCTCGATCGTAGTCGACTTCTCTGACGTCGGCGGTCCGTTCTTCCACAGCGCCGCGGCCAAGCACTGATCCGCGTAACAGGCAAAGTCAGTTCTGAGGATTGATGGACCCGTCGCCAGAACTGCCGTCCGTTGAACGCAGTTTTCGAGCTCTCGGATGTTGCCTGGAAATTCGCAGTTCATTAGCACCTCAATCGCTTCGGGAGCGAAGGTCAGCGTGTGATCATTCTCAGTATTGAAATTCTTGAGAAACTGAGCGGCCAAGAGCGGAATATCACCTCGCCTTTCGCGCAATGCCGGCACGCGTAAAGTGACGACGTTGATGCGATAATAGAGGTCTTGCCGGAACTCCTTGCGTTGAACTGCCGTTTCCAAGTCCCTGTTCGTTGCGGCAATCACGCGAACATCAACTTTAATGGTGTGGTTGCTGCCGACGCGCTCAAACTCCTGCTCCTGCAGGACACGCAGCAGCTTAGCCTGGAACGAACCTGATATTTCGCCAATCTCGTCCAGAAACAATGTGCCTTTGTCGGCAGCCTCAAAGCGCCCCTTGCGCAAACTGCTCGCGTCGGTGAAGGCACCCTTCTCATGACCGAACAAGTCAGATTCCAGAAGCGTCTCGGTGAGCGCCGCGCAATTGACCTTGATGAAGGGCTGCTTGGCGCGAGGCGAGAGCTCGTGAATGGCTTTGGCAACCAGCTCCTTGCCGGTTCCGGATTCACCTCGCAACAGGACCGTAGTCTTCGCCTTGGCCACCTTGACAAGGTGCTCACGCAGCTTGCGCAGCGCCTGACTATCGCCAAGCATCTCCTTGCTGATCTTTTTACGTTCCATTTGGCAGCCCATCCCACTCCGCCACCCGCCGGTAGAACTGCACTGGACGGTGAGCTGTGTTGTATTTCGTCATCATCATTCTCGATCTCACCTTTGTTGCTTCGAAATTTCCGGCGCGCGGACGCCCTCGGCAATGGCAATGGCGCCTGAGCATCGTTGCCTTTCACCAGGACGAGCGTCTTCCTCCGCGCGGGCGCTCGCAGTATGCGGTTTGCGCAGGCCTTTACTCGACCGGTCGCTGTTCTGTCCGGCTTCTGCCGCACCGCAGCCTGCAAACTCATCCTTGACAAGAAAGGAGGGGAGTCAACCGAGCTTTCCTTGCATTTATGCAAGGAAAATTGTCAGTTTGATAGAATTCTATCAAAACGGCAGAAACGCCCCGCCCCCAATTTGGCTGTATCTGCGGCGTTCAGCGTACGTGACGACATGTGCGGACTTGTCCCAATTGCCATCCGAGTTGTGCGGAACAGTAGCCGCTGCGCTGTCAACCGCGTGAGGCCGGAGACAGTAGAGACGGCGGCTCGTCGAGCGAGGGTTCATTGTTCGGCTACTAAACCGGCTGTCCTTTGGTGTTGGTTTCGCCCAAGTTCTGGGCCTGGGGGGCGTCTAGCCCGTTTCGCCGCACAGGCTCCTTCCACATCGTCGAGGCCGAGAAGGAGGGACCCCACAGCTCTCCCTGTATCACAATGCCCCGCCCCTCAAGCAGCTAGATACGACAGGTGACCTCAAATGAGGCGTCTTGCATGGCTTCTAC